>NC_006395.1:0-300000 GCF_000011085.1 Haloarcula marismortui ATCC 43049 | reverse complement strand
AGGTGACGCCGCTGATGTACAACGTCGTCGAGAGCCTCCAGCTAATCCTGGTGGCCTTGTCGATTGCGTTCACACTGCTGCTGTTCGTTCTCATCGGGTCGCTTGACGTACTGGTCAGCGTCCCGGAGAGCCTGACGGAAGTCGGCGACTACTCACCGGTCGGAACCATCGCTGTGCTGGTCGGGGCGCTGGCCTACGCCGGCGCGGGCGGCTACCTCAATCTCTCACAGAGCCTCTGGATACGGGAGAAAGGCTACGGAATGGGTCGGTATCAGGGCCGAATCAAGAACCCCTTCGCCGGCGACGACCCCGAGACGGTTCACGAGGACGGGTTCACGTTCACCCCGGACACGCAGAACCTCAAACGGTGGCGGGGCTGGTGGCGCGTGACACAGTTAGAACACCTGTTGACCTTCCTGCTGGGCCTCCTGCTGGTCACGACGATGCTGGTCGTCATCGCGGTGTCACAGGCACCGGGGGCGACGAGTGACGCAGTCGATATGTGGCTCATCGAGATTGCGCCGTCGGTCGGCGGGTTCACGACGAGCGTCATCTACGTCACACTGTTTCTCGCCCTGTTCACGACCGAATACGCGATTATCGAGTCGTTCGTCCGGAACAGCTCCGATATTATCTACGAGCTGTACGGTCGGGAGGCGGGCTGGAGTCTGCCACGACTGTTCTGGGGACTCCTGACCGTCTTCTGTGGCTGGGGCGTGCTCATCCTCACCCTGCCGATATCGATATCCGACCCCTTCGGATTGCTCGTCGTTGGGGCGTCGATGTCCGGGTTATTGATGTGGCCGTACATCGTCATCGTCCAGCTCGTCAATACAGTCCGGCTCCCGGAGCACACAATGCCGGGCTGGGGTCGGATCGCCGCAATGTGGGTCGCAGCCGCGTTTTTCGGCTATTTCAGCGTCCTCCTGATTGGAACTGGGCTGGCGACACGGCTGGGATTACAGATGTTCGCCGTGCAGACGACCGTACTCGGCAGTGCACCGGGCGGGTACGCCCTCTGGGCGGTCTTCCTACTCGTCCAGGTGTATACGATGTATCGGGTGGGACGTGCGAAGGTTGCCTCAGACGGAACGGTCGCTGACGCGGCCACTGCGAAAGGGTGGTTCTCGTGACCGATGAACTCCGCGTCCACTTGCATTACACGATGCGCGGCTCGTACCCGCTCCGGCTTATCGACGTGTTGTTCTGTACGGAGCGAGCCTACTTCGTCGAGTACGACTATCTGACCCCCGTCGACCTGTTGTTCGGGTCGCCGGACCAGCGGGCTGCCGCATTCGCGTCACAGGTGGTCGAGGAGGGCGTCCCCGCGGCCATCGAGACAGCCGAACAGGTCGAAACGCAGTCATACGACGCACTCGACAGCGTCGATATCCACACGGGTGGCCGAATCGGTCGGCCGAAAATCACCGCACAGCCCCGGACAGACTCCGCGACGACGGTTCGCGTCCACGGTCAGTTCGACCCCGAACCGTTCACACAGGCGCTTCGGGCAACAGTTGACGGGCACGACGTCACGGTCAGGCAGAAAGACGGGTTTGGGTTCTGATCACTGCCGGGGGTTGTCGCTGCATACCCGGTTACTGGATCGCCGCTGCAACCATCTCGATGGGATGTGGCGGCTCAGTCTCGCCATCGCCGAAATCGTCGATCTGGGACCGGCAGGATGCGCCGGGTGCGACGACTTGCTCAGCAGGGGAGTCGTCTATCTGTCCCAGCAGGAGGTCCGCGATACCCTCGCTCATCGAGTAGTGTTCGGCCTCGTAGCCGAAACTGCCGGCCATGCCACAACAGCCCGAATCAAGCGGGTCGACAGCATATCCGGCCCGGCGCAGAACGCCGACAGCGTGGTGGTCTTTCTTCGTCGCCTTCTGGTGGCAGTGGCCGTGGTACGCCAGCGAGTCGCCCGATTCGTCGAAGGGGATCGTCTCTCCCAGCCGGTACGTGTCGAGATACTCGCAGATGCCGTACGTGTTCTCCGCGACGGTATCGACATCGTCGCCGGAGAGCAGGTCACAGTAGTCGACCTGATACATGACTGCGTCGGAAGGTTCGATAGTGACCACGTCCCAGCCGTCGCGGATTCGTGGCGCGAGCGCGTCCACGTTCGCCTGTGCCGTCTCGCGGGCGTGGTCCAGCATACTCTTGGAGAACGCGGGACGACCGCTGTCGGTCACACCGTCAGGCACGACCACGTGGACGCCCGCCGCCTCCAGCACTTCTACGGCGGCCTTCCCGACGTCCGGGTGGCTATAGTTCGTGTAGGGGTCGGCAAGCAAGAGCGCCTTTCGGTCAGCTTTGCTCGCCGCGACCATTGCGCCGCCGCGGTCAGCCCACCAGTCCCGGAACGTGGTCCGGTGGAAGCCGGGTAGCGTCCGCTCTTCCGTGATACCGACCGTTTTCTCCATGAGCAGTCCCGAGCCCGGCAGGTCCATCAGCCAGTTCGACACCGGGGCGAACGTGCTTCCCAGCGAGAGCACTGTCTCGACGTTGGCGAACAGCCGGTCACGAAGCGAAATACCCTCTCGCTGGTGATGTTCGTGGACCACCTCGGCCTTGAGCTTCGCCATGTCAACGCCGCTCGGACAGTCCTTTTTGCAGCCCTTACAGCCGATACAGAGGTCCAGAACTTCCGTGACGAACTCCTCCTCGAAGGGGTCGTCCGGAAGGTCACCGTCCATCGCCGACCGGAGCATGTTCGCCCGGCCGCGAGTGCTCGTGATTTCCTCCTCTGCGGCGCGGTAGGTCGGACACATGACGCCGCCGGTAGTCTCCTGATGGCCGGTACAGCCCGCACAGCCGTGACAGAGTTCGACCATCCCCTGGAACCCGTTCTCGTTGTCCCAGTCGAGTGCGGGGTCGAAGCCCGCGTCGAACTCGTAGTCGGGGTCGTACCGGAGATTCTCAGCCGGGTCGTGCTCACCACAGATGTTGCCCGGGTTCAGCCGCCAGTCAGGGTCGAACGCCGACTTCAGGTCGCGGAACGTCTCCCAGAGGTCGTCGCCGTAGAGCTTGCGGTTCCACTGGGTTCGGGCGCGACCGTCGCCGTGTTCACCCGACACGGACCCATCGTACTGGACGACAAGGTCAGTGATAGCGTCGGAGATGGCCTCCATCGTCTCGATGCCATCGCCGGATTTCAGGTTCAATAGCGGCCTGATGTGCAGGACGCCGGGGCCGGCGTGGGCGTAGTAGGAGGCGAACGTGTCGTGCTCGTCGAACAACTCCCGGATGTCGGCGATGTATTCCGGGAGATTCTCGGCCGGGACCGCCGTATCCTCGACGAACGGCCAGTGCTTGTCGTCACCAGTCCGCGACAGGAGGATCGGCAACCCAGCCTTGCGCATCTTCCAGAACTTCGCCTGTCGGTCCGCGTCGTATGCCTCCAGCGCATCGACAGCGTGGACTGGGGCATCGGTAACCGAACTCGCCTCCTCGCTCGGGGACTCTCTGGCGTCGTAGCCCGGGAGTCGGTCAGCGAGCAGGTCGGCGACCTTCTGAGCGCCATCATCAGGCGAATCGGCGTAGAACTCGACAAGCAGCGTCGAATCCGTCTCTTCGGGGAGCATACTGACGACGTCGGCGAACTCTGGCGTCTCCGCGGCAAGGTCCAGAAGCACGTCGTCCATCACCTCGACGGCCGATGGGTCATGGTCGAGAATCGGGGCGACGTCTTGCATCGCCGAGATGATGTCGTCGTAGGTCAGCATGGCGACGGCCGTAGCGTCGGGAACGGGTTCGAGCGAGACTATCGCCTCAGTGACAACAGCCAGTGTCCCTTCGCTCCCGGCGAGCAAGCGGGCAAGGTTGACTTCGCCGCGTTCCCTGGCGCTGTCGACCAGTTCATCCAGATTATATCCCGAGACGTTGCGCTTGAGCTCCGGATATCTGGCGTCTATCTCCGTCGCGTCCTCCGAGAGGATCTTCGCGACTTCGGCGTAAATCCGGGTTTCGAGGTCGGCGTCCGGGCCGGCCTCGGCTGCCCGCGCTTCGATGTCCTCGACGTCCACCCAGCCGAAAGTCGTCCGGGTTCCGTCCGCGAGGACGACCTCGCACTCCTCGATATAGGCGTCTGTCTTGCCGTATTTTAGCGAGTGCGCGCCGGTCGTGTTGTTCCCGATTGCACCGCCGAGAACACTCTTGTCACCCCACGCGGGGTCCGGCGCGAACTTCAGGCCGTGGGGTTCGAGCCGGTCGTTGAGACGGGCGATGGTGATACCGGCCTGTGCCCGGGCCCGCCTGGCCTCAGGATCGACCGACAGCGTCTCGTCCATGTACCGCTTGAAATCGAGGACGACCGCCTCATTGACGGCCTGCCCGGCGAGACTGGTCCCGCCGCCCCGTGGAAGCACCGGAATATCCTCCGCGGCGCAGTACTCCATCACCGCGACCACGTCCTCGGTCGAGACCGGCGAGACGACGCCGATGGGGAGCTGTTCGTACGCGCTCGCGTCGGTTGCGAACAGCTCACGAGTGTACGTGTCGAAGCGTACGTCGCCGTCCACGCGCTGCTCCAGCGCCGAAACAAGGTCCGGTCGATTGACGCTGTCGCCCTGATAGTCGTAGTTCGCGCTCGGGTCTGTCGCCGGGTCACGTTGCTCGGGGAGTCGGGAATCGTATGCCATGAGTAGGGAGTAGGTGGAGGGTAGGTGGGTAGGTGAGTCGGGTTAGAACGCGCCCGGAGCCACGACGTAGGCGAGAATGAGCGTCAGTATGCCCGTGAACACGCCGTAGTACAGCACCGGAATCAGTTCGAGGCGGATGACACGCCCCTCCTCGCCAATAAGGCCGACCACCGTGAGGGCGGCGACCACGTTGTGAATCGCGATGAGATTGCCGATTGCGCCGCCGACCGCCTGTGCGGCAACGACGATCTGGGTCGGCGCGCCGATCTGCTGTGCGGCCTGGAACTGGAACAGCCCGAACAGGATGTCGCTGACAGTGTTCGAACCGGCGATGAACGCGCCGAACGCGCCGATGAAGCCCGAGAAGAACGGGAACATCTGGCCGGTCCCACTTGCCGTGATTTCGGACAACAGACCGAGCATCCCGGAGTTGATCGGCGCGGTCTCCAGCACGATTGCACTACCGGTCCGCTGCATGATCATGACCGTTGCGACCGCGAACCACAGCGCGACGACAGCCGGTGCAATGTTCCGAAGCGCCTCACTCCACGAGGCCTTGATTTCGTCGGTGGACATCCCGTGGAGCGCGTAGGTAATCACGGCAACCAGCACGAAGAGGCTCCCCGGGAGGTAGAACATCTCGACGCCCTCCGAGAACGGCGTGCCAAGGATGTTGTTCCACATGAGAACGCCGTTGGTCGCCAGGAACTCCTGAACCGGACTGACGACGCGGGTCACGACGAGCAACGCGGCGACGAGGAGGTACGGCAGCCAGGCCATACCCAGCGACATGTCCTGCGAGTGCGAGTCTTCAAACGTTGCCGTGCCACCGTCGGCTGCAACAGTTCCCTCTCGGCTCCCGCCCGACGTGGTGCCGACACCCTCTCCGGGTTCAATGCTGCCGATCCAGTGGTCCGGCCACTGGGCCTGCGGGCCGAAGTCCCATTCCTCATCGGGGAGGAAGTAGCCAGCTCGCAGCGTCGTCGTGACCACGAGCAGCCCGACCATCGCACCCAGCAGCGCCGGGAACGTCGGGCCGAGGAAGTACGCGGTAGCGACGTACGGAATGGCAAAGGAAGCCCACGCGAATAGGCACAGCGGCAGGACTTCGAGCGCAGGCTTGATCGACCGCTCCTCGCCGAAGAACCGGGTCATCATCGCCACGCCGATGAACGGGATGGCGATGCCAACGATAGCGTGGATGAGCGCCGCCCACACGCCAATCTGGGCGACGTAGGCACCGACGCTCGCGAAGCCACCCTGCTGAAGCACCTGCTGTGAGGCGCCCGTGCCCTCCGCGAACACCACGTCACGCAGTCCGATGATCAGCGGCGTCCCGACCGCACCGAAGGTGATTGCGAGGATATTCCCCGTGAGCGCAACGACCACTGCGGCCAGTGGCGGGAAGCCCAGACCGACCAGCAGCGGGCCAACAATGGCTGCGGGCGTCCCGAAGCCAGCCGCGCCCTCGATGAACGACCCCATGAGGAAGACGAGCAGGATGACCTGTACGCGCCGGTCGTCGCTAATCGAGGAGAACCCTGCGTTGATGACCTCGAACGCACCGGACTGTTTCAGCGTGTACAGCAGGAGTATCGCCCCAAAGACGATGACAAGAATTCTGGTCGCTGTCAGCGCCCCACGTATTGATGCGGCGGCGATCAGCGTAGGGGACATCTGCCAGCCGACGAAAGCGGCGATGGCCGCCACCGCCCACGCGATAGGCATCGTCCGTGTCGCGGGCTGGTACAGCCCGACCATCAGCACCGCAATCGTCGCCAGTGGTAGCAGTGCCATCAACACCAGTGTGTGTTCAGACATTGGTTCTCACCCCCGCAATCTGTTCGTCCGGACAGGCCGAACTTCCACCAGCCACCCGCTCCGGGAGGCGATGTCGGACTCTCATTTCGGCACCACCTCGCTACGCAGGTCTATCGCTCGAAACCTTCCGATACAGCGGTTTCTGGTAGGGTGCATCAATCACGCCGTCTGGCAGGGAGTATTTATACTTATCTACTGTTTACATCATCATCTATTCAGAATAGCGGTGGAATAGAAGCGAGAAGCCCTGACGGGACAAAATACAGGGTTTATCATGTGTGTCTGGGTGGAATGGAGTACAGTCGTGTGTATCCGGTATAACCGTGCTTTACGCCGCGATTACACTCAACTGTACTCCTACAGCAGCACCATACAGTCGTCTGTATCTGGCCGTTTCAGGGCGTTATTCACAGTCCTGTGGATACGGTTGGAAATCGGGTCGTATCAGGGGCCAACGTTGCGGCTGTTATGGCCACCGTGGCGCGGCGCTGGCGCGCGGTGGGATAATCCGGATGCTCAGGACCAAGATACACAAAACCGTATCTGAGGCAGCTAAATCTCTTCTGGAGGATTCCCGATGAATGCCCAACAGAGGCGAACCCGGTTGGCATCCACTAATCGTACGGATTGCCGCTTGGCGAACGCCGTTACGGCGGAGGAGGAAATCACGACTATGACACGCGTCACGGTCTGGAACGAGAACGTCCACGAACAGGAACACGAAGCTGTCGCGGACCTCTACCCAGACGGGATTCACGGCACTATCGCCACAGCACTAGCAGAACGCGGGTTCGACACGGAAACCGCGACGCTTCAGGAGCCTGAACACGGGCTCACCGGGGATGTACTGGCAGAAACGGATGTTCTGACCTGGTGGGGCCACGCCGCGCACGACGAAGTTGCTGACGAGGTTGTCGCCCGAGTGAAAGAGCGGGTCCTCGACGGCATGGGGCTCATCGTCCTCCACTCAGGCCACTATTCCAAGATCTTCCGCGAACTGATGGGAACGACCTGCAGCCTCAAATGGCGCGAAGCCGCCGAAACCGAGCGCCTGTGGGTCGTCGAGCCAGGCCATCCAATCGCCGATGGCATCGACGAGTACATCGAACTCCCAGAAACCGAGATGTACGGCGAGCGCTTCGACATCCCCGCGCCGGACACGCTCGTGTTTAATTCCTGGTTCGAGGGCGGCGAGGTGTTCCGGTCAGGATGTTGCTACCGCCGCGGGGCAGGCCGAATATTCTATTTCCGGCCGGGCCACGAGACCTATCCAATTTACCACAACGACGCGGTCCAGCAGGTCCTCGCCAATGCCTGCGAGTGGGCCGCGGCCGGAGATGGTCCGGAGCCATCGTTTGGCAACGCTGACCCGATTGAGGACATTGACGAAAGCGACGAGCGGTCAGTCCACTGATTTCGGCGTAGGCTTAGCGGAATCGTATATCGTCGAGGTGTGTTTACATCCTATTACACTGAATTCATACAGCCGTGGACTCCATGCAGTCACTATGGAAACGCGGGCTGTGTTTTCTCTCGCCATCGTTCAGTGTTTCCCAGGTGGTTTACATCGAGTTGCACCCCAGTCGGAAGTGCCGATTCGAGATGGTCGAACAGCAGGTCAAGCGATGTCTCGACTGGCGACAACACCCGCCACCGGTACGCACCCCCGGTGCGTTCCGATTCGAAGACGACACCGTCGCCGATATAATCGGTAACGACAGCAGGCACCGCACAACACCGGTCAATCCGGGCGTGATACGTATATACAATTCTGGCAGCCGGCTGCCGGTCGAGAACCTGGTATTCTCGCGTCCCAGAGCAGCCGTGTTCGTCGAGACACTCGTTACAGCGTTCGTCGTTGAGAAAGACTTCATCAAACGCGGGGATAGCGTCAGCGGGACCGTCTACATGATCGATGCGCCACATGGCGTTTTCAGTCACGGTACACGTGGCGTTCCGGAGTCGTAGCGTCGGGTACTGGTGAAACAGGTCCATTACCGGATCGGCACCCACAGTGAACCTGAGGGTGAACGCGAACTCCTTCACAGCAACCACATCGCTCTACGCTCCCATAGTGAATCAGTGGATAATACGGCCAGCCGGGTCGGCGGTCTCGAACCGGCTGCAGCGACGTGATACAGTCCCAATGGCGCAGTTTACGCACCTGCTTAGTACCGGATTGAACCGGCGTCGAACACGGCCCGGACCCGTCAGTCAATGGCCGATAGAACGGTGCTGGATGGGTAGCAATGAGAGACCCGTCCCGAGCCGTTTCGGGGTCTACTCTTCGGGACCGAACATCGCGTCGGCGTCGGCAGGCGTATCGAAGTCGTGGAAGTGCTCTCCCTCCTCCTTCGTGAGAATGTTCAGCGCCGCCGCCGCGCCGTCGCCAGCGGAGATGACAGCCTGCCACTCCTCCGCTCGGACCATTCCCCCTGTCGCGTAGGCGTCATCGACACTCGTCTCCATTGTCACGTCCACGTCAACGACATCTTCAGCGGTCATCTCACAGCCAAGCGACGCAGCGAGGTCACGGTTGGCACCCGTCGCGAGGACGAGGTAGGGTGCTTCGTACGTCTCGTCCTCAGTTGCGACCTCGAATCCGCTGTCAGCTTGGTGCACGTCAGTCACCTCTGTACCCTGCTTTCTGTTGACGCCGAAGCTATCCACCTGTGTCCGGGCGGTTTCCATGAACGCGGACCCGTCCTGAGAACCTACCCCAAGATAGTTGAACAGGTGTGCCTTGTGCATCCAGGTCCCGTCAGTGTCGAAGACTGTCGTTTCCAGGCCGTTTTTCTGTGCAAACAGTGCCGCACTCAGGCCGGCGGGACCACCACCGACAATAAGAACGTCCGTCATGTTTCTGTATTTATATTCCATCTTTGGTAATTGTTTTCATCCAATAACACGGCCGGGCGGATGCGACAGACGGCATGAGAACGGTTTTCCACAGCCGACCCGAAACGGATCTATGCGCGCAGCCATCTACCGTGGCCCCGGTGATATCACCGTCGAAGAGGTTCCCCGACCCGAAATCGAATCGCCAACTGACGCGATTGTACGCGTGACCCACACTGCCGTCTGTGGCTCCGACCTGTGGTTCTACCGCGGCCAGAGCGACCGTGAAGAGGGCTCCCGCGTCGGCCACGAACCGATGGGTATCGTCGAGGAAGTCGGCGACGACGTGCGCTCAGTCGAACCCGGCGACCGGGTGTTCGCCCCGTTCGTCGTCAGCTGTGGCCGGTGTGAGTTCTGTCGGAAGGGACTGCACACGTCCTGTGTCAACGGCGACTCATGGGGCGGCGACAACGGCGGCGGCCAGGGCGAGTACGTCCGAGCAACGGAAGCCGACGGGACGCTCGTCCGCGTCCCAGACCGCCACGCCGACGACGAGGACACGCTGGAAGCGATTCTGCCGCTGACAGACGTGATGGGAACGGGCCACCACGCGGCGGTAAGCGCCGGTGTCAGTGAAGGCGACACCTGTATCGTCGTCGGCGACGGGGCCGTTGGACTATGTGGCGTTCTCGCGGCGCGACGCCTCGGTGCGGAACGCATCATCGCGATGGGGCACCACGAGGACCGCCTCGAACTCGCTGAGTCGTTCGGTGCGACAGAGACCGTCGCCGCCCGTGGTCAGGACGCCGTCGACGCCGCGGACGACCTGACTAACGGCGGTGCAAATCACGTCCTCGAATGTGTCGGTGCGGCCTCGGCAATGGAGACCGCTATCGATGTCTGTCGTCCTGGCGGGACCGTCGGCTACGTCGGCGTCCCACACGGCCTCGATGATTCCGGATTGGACATGTTCTCGCTGTTCGGCGATAACATCGGGCTCAACGGTGGCATCGCACCGGTTCGTGCCTACGCCGATGAACTGCTGGCCGATGTGCTGCAGGGCACGCTTGACCCGTCACCGATCTTCACGAAAACAGTCGACCTCAACGGCGTTCCAGAAGGGTATCAGGCGATGGACGAGCGCGAGGCGATCAAAGTTCTCGTCAAGCTGTAATCAATCCGCACTGGTTTGCAGCCACACAAATCGCTGCATTACTTGACAGACGTTTGTGGCTAATGGTAAAACAATGTCCACGGAGCAGGCCTCTGTGTGGCTAGTGTTATCGTTCTATACGAGTGCAAGGCCCGGAATGGCGCTAGACTAGCTTTCCGCACGACCGACAGCGAGGGCTGTCAGCCGACGGGTCGTAAGCGAGTGCAACGTCGTTGCAGTGACGGCAATATCGGTCGGAGCCAGTGGTGTATGAGTGCGTGTTTCCTTCGTGTACTAACATATGTTAGTGGATGGCACGGTACTATAAAACTTTTCTGGACAAGTAGATGGCTATACCCTTATATTCCATATATACTGCTAACAATTGTGTCTTTTGCAGTTCATTCATCCAGATAATCTAGCTTCTTCCTCAATACTGTTGTTCAGGAGTTTGGATAGTGACAGTTAGATGTCGCCGTTCACGATGTCCGCGACCCGCTGGCGGTCGAACAGCTGTTCTTCGGGCGGAATCTCGGGATACGGCCCCTCGGTGTAGGTTGGCCACTCGCCGAACTGCTCGGGATACAGTTGTTTTGCGGTCATCTCCAACTGGAAGAGATGCAGTATCGGGCCCTGATATCTCGCCCCCTGGGGGTAGATCCGGTCGGTCTGTACGGCCGTGATTTCCGACCCAACTGGGTCGGATTTGAACGCCTCCCGTCGCTTCGGAAGGTTCGTACTCGGTTCAAATCCGCCGAGGTGCAGAATGATGTCCGGGTCAGCCTCGAGGAGCGTTTCGAAGTCGACCACTGAGTTCGTCTCCACCGAGCCCTCGAAGGCGTCCCGTGCACCGAATGGGCGAGTGTGTGCGGTCAGGAACCCGGGGTTGTCAAGCGTGTACGCGTATATCTCGTCAAGGTCAGCCGCGGCGAGCATCACTGCCGACGGGCGTTCCGACTCAGGTGGCAAGTTCGCGTCGATGGTCGAGCGCATTTCGTCGTGGATGGCCGCGAGCGCCTCGTAGCGGGCCTGTTCCTGAAACGCCTCGGCCACAAGTTCGAACTGCTCCCAGAGGGTGTAGTACTCGTAGTTCGCCCATCCGGACGGAGGTTCGGCGTGTCGGTCACTCAGTGAGTTGCCAAACCAGGGCGAGACGTTGGTAGCGATCTCCTCGAAGTCCTCCCGACCCCAGCTGTCCTGTTTAGCGATCCAAGCCGGGTCTGCCAGGTGGATATCGCTGTCCAGTTCGTACAGTTTCTCCTTGCTCGGTTTCCACGAGGAGTACAACCCGGTCCAGTCCAGCGACACCCCCGGCAGCCGTTCGACGAACTGGTTCCATAGCCCACTGTAGTACTCTGGGGCGTGCATAGCCGTGACGGTATCTCCATGCCCCAGCGCAAACGCCATGTCGGCGTGGTGTGTGAGCCGCGTAAAGACGGTCTCCGGTGGCGAGTCGAACGTCACTTCTCCCGTTGGTGACATCGACACGGCGTACGAGCCGTTCCCAGTGGGTGTGTCCGTCTCCGCCTCTGACTCCGTCCGTGTTGTCCCGACTCCCTGCTCGGCGTCACTGGTGCATCCCGCAAGCAATCCAGCGCTGAGAACCGTTCCCCCGTATTTCACGTACTCTCTCCGCGTCGGTGTCTCGGTGTCTGTGGTGTCGTCAGCCATTGTTTTAGGCTAACCTAAAAATTATATAGTTGTTCCGGTTCACCGAGCCAGAACAATCCGGTTTCAAACGCGGACTCCAGCGTCCGCGTCAAGAATCCGTCGGGCAGGGTCCAATTTCGTGGCTCCTATTCGGCAACGACTTCTTCGGCGCGGTCCGACTCAGCAGTATCGCCACCACCAGTGTGGTCGTCACCATCGTGGCGGGCCCGGATTGGATTCACGCGCGGTCCGCGTGGCGTGGCCGAGACCTCTGCCTCGATTTCGAAAACATCCGCGAGTAGTTGCTCCGTGACCACATCTTCGGGTCGTCCCCGAGCCTGTATCTCGCCGTCTTTGAGTGCGACCATCCGGTCAGCGAGGCGGGCCGCCTGCTCGAGGTCGTGCAGGACGACCACGATGGTGATATCGCTCTCATCGCGGAGCGTTTCGATTATTTCCATCACCTCAAGCTGGTGGTGCAGGTCAAGGAACGTCGTCGGCTCATCGAGCAAGAGCACGTCAGTGTCCTGTGCGAGAACCATCGCGATCCAGGCGAGTTGCTTCTGACCGCCACTGAGGCTACCGACTTCGCGCTCACGGATGTGTCCACAGCCGGCCAGGTCAATCGCCCGCTCGACGGCGGCCTCGTCTTCTTCGGTGACACTGTCGAAGAACCCCCGGTGTGGGTACCGACCGTGGTACACCAGATCCTCGACCGAGATGCTGTTTGGCGACGTACTCTCCTGAGAGAGCAGGCCGAGCTTCCGAGCGATCGCTTTGGTCTCCAGTGTCTGGATGTCTTGCCCGTCCAGCAGTACCGATCCGGCTTCCGGTTCGAGCTGATTTGCGAGGCCTTTCAGCAGCGTGCTCTTGCCCGACCCGTTCGGGCCGACGAGCGCAGTCACGGCCCCGGGTTCGGCGGTGATCGATTCACCGTCGATGACCGGTTCATCCGTCCCGGAGTACGAAAGCACCACATCGTCGCCGACCAGCGGCCGGTCCCGGTGACTGGACTGGGACCCAGCAGCGGTGTCATTGACCGTAGCGATACCGTCCGAGTTGGAGTTGTCCTGTGACATTAGATCTCACCCATCTGTTCCTGTCGCCGCATCAGGTAGAGGAAGTACGGCCCGCCGACGACGCCAGTGACGACGCCGACTGGAACCTGTGCGGGGCTCAGGGCCAGCCGTGCACCAACGTCCGCAACGACCATCAACGCCGGCCCGACGAACACGCAGCCGATGAGGAGCCGGCGGTAGTCGCTCCCGACGATGAGTCTGACGATGTGGGGGACCACGAGGCCGAAGAACCCGATGATCCCCGCAACGGAGATTGCCGTACTGGCCGCCAGAATGGCAACCGCGGACAGCATGAACCGGACCCGCTCGACACTCATCCCGAGCGAACTCGCGGTCTCTTCTCCGAGCAGGAGGAGGTTCAGCTGTCGTGCGCCCGCCAGCGCGAGGAGCGTCGCGGCCAGCGTCGGGATGACAGCGATGCGAAACTCCTCCCAGCCGACGCCCGTTAGCGACCCGGTAATCCAGGCCAGCGCCGACTGGACAACGCCCAAGTCGTCGGCGAAGAAGAACAGCCCCCGCTGGAGGGAGGTAAACACCATGTTGACGATGACACCAGCAAGGACCAGTCTGACCGGGCTCGTTCCGCCCTGCCACGCGATCATGTACACGAGCAGGAACGCGATGGAGCCACCGACCGCGGCAAACAGCGGGAGGAACGGAGCGAGACTGCTGAACAGAACGAGGGTCAGCAGTACGGTGAGCCCCGCCCCGGAACTCACGCCCAGTATGAACGGGCTCGCCAGTTCGTTTCTCGTGACGGCCTGGAATATCGCCCCGGAAACGGCGAGACACATCCCCGCAAGCACGGCGACGATTACCCGCGGCATCCGAATGTTCCACACGATGAGCGTCCGTTTCGGCAGTTCGGGAAGCTCGGCCCCGAAGAAAAACGACTGCCACGCCTGAACACTGAACCACACCTTCGGGTCGAACACGGCCTGCCACGCCTCGAGGATGGTCATCGAATACGCCCCGAAGCTCACCTGCAGGAGCCCGGCCACAAAGGCGACGGCAACGCTCGCGACACATAGCCCGAACAGGGACCCATCGAGAGTGTCGAGCCAGGTCCTGGCCCGTGACAACACGTCGGTGGCCCCCCGTGTCTCGCTGACCATTACTCGCCCACCTCCGCGAGTCCGTCGCTCGCGCCGAGGTAGTCCCGGATCGTTTCGTCATCTATTGCATCGAGAACGGCGGTCTGGTCGAGCCCCGAAACGACCGCTTCGGGGCTCAAGTAGCCCGCCAGTGTTTCCTGGCCTGTTTCGGTCCGGTCGGCTATTTCCTCGGGCGAGATATACGACGACCGTCGTTCGTCGATGACCGCCTCACGGACCCGCTGGAAGCGGTCCGACCCCGGTTCGACGGGGGCGTCCTCGGCGTACCGGTCGTCGAAATATTCGACCCAGGTCGATCGTTCGGTCCATTCGTCGTCGAGTTCAGCCCTCCGTCGGACCCAGTCCACTCCATCAGCGACAGACTCCCACCAGCCGTCGTCGATTCTCGTATCCGCGATCACCCGACGTGCGACCCGTGCGCCCCGGCCGGCCGCAATGATCGCCTGCATGTCCGCCGCCTCGGACGGTGAGGCAACGTAGAGACCCGGAACCGGTGTCGTGCCGTCGGCGTCGGCGTACGTGTTGTCGAAGGCTTCGTGTTCCTCGCCGTCGTGTTCGTACGTCTCGAACATCGCTGCGTCGTCGTCAAGACCGCGCATATACTCGCCGTCGTAGCGGGTCGCCGCGATGACCCGCTGAGTCGTGGCGGTCTCCCCGTCCTGCGTTTCAACGACGAATCCCTCCCCGGCATCGGTTCTGTCGAGCGATTCGACCAGCTCGGAGACGATGGAACAACCGGCAGTTTCGGCGTGGTCCTGAATGCGGTCGTACAGCGTCTCGACGTCGATACCGGCCGGGAAACCGAGGTAGTTTTCGAGGTAGGCACAGCGCTTGAGCGACGACCGGCCGCGGTCGTAGATGACCGTATCGAGGCCCGCTCTGGCCGTGAACACCCCCGCCGAACAACCGGCTGGACCGCCCCCGACGATGATGACATCGTGGTCGAACGTCGTCCCCGTCCGGTTCCCCACTGCCACCATGTTCACGACGCTCCGTCCAGTGTCCGTGACACCGACAGCCGGTGTGACGGTTCGGGGGTGTCAATCGATTCGTTCAGCATACTATTTAGGCCAGCCTAAATGGATAAAGCGTTTTCGAATTTTAGGCAAGCCGAACATCATGTCAACAGTTCGTATTCGTTGCCGGGACAAGATGGATGCAGCCTGACACGGATTGGTGGAGCGATGTACCGGTGCGTTCCTACCCAGTGGTCGAAGCTATCCAGACATAATCTCCAACCGTCCGTATCAGTCGTCGGCCGCCACCCGGAGCTCGGGGAAGTATCGGCCGTGGAAATCAAACGGGGCTGCGTGGGGGAGCGATGCGCTGGCGCGCTCCTCGAACGTCTGACCGTCGAGGACGAGTAGCCGGGACCGATCGGCGTCTGCATCCAGCGCAACGACTAGCACCACGCCGTCATCCTCGGTGTCGCCGTCGGGTGCAGGGACAAACACCGGCTCGCCGAAGTAGTCCCCTCCGTCGTCGAACGTCTCGACAGCGCCCGTGTCCGTGTCGAGTTTCAGCACGCGCCGGGCCCACTCGGTGACGGGAGTATCCATCCCCATCGCGTACACGTACCGGTGCGGACGACACCAGCGAGCCGGTGAGACGGTCGGCAGCGCACTGCCGTCAGGGTACAACATCTCGCGTGACACCGCCGCGTCGACGTCGCCGTAGCGAGGGGCACCGCTTCCGGTACCGAGGTCCACAGTGAACCGCTCGATGCGGCCGACGATAGCGCCCATCTCGCCTGCACGAAGGTTGTCCAGATATAGCGAGTCGATGGTCGTCGCGTCGGGTACTGTTTCGAGGTCGAACACCAGTTCCCTGCCCCCATCTCGCTCGAACGCGTTGACGTGGTGAAAGCCGAACACGGCGTCGATGACCGGCTCAGCGACGACGGTTCCCGTAGTCCGGTCCATGACGATGATTCGGGTTCCGCGGTCTGGTTCCCACTCGAACTGCTCGATAAACGGTGCCTGCCGGCCGGGCTTGAGAAACCGTCGCGGGTCGAGTCGGAGCGGGAACTCCGTCAGCACAACGTACCGCGGCGTGAGCGCGAAACTGTGCATATACGCCGGCTGGTCGGTGTCGACACTCCCAACGTGTCGCCGGGCCCCATCGGGTGACATGGCAGTGACGTGGTACTGGCTGGTCCGTCCGAACGCCGTGTCGACGTTCACGAGGACGCCGCTCGTCGGGTCGCGTTTGAGGTGGGCACAGGAGAGTTGCCCAGTCGGGACGCCGTCGTCGTGTTCGACGTGACCCGTCGTTTCGAGCGTATTCGGGTCGAAGCGCACTTTCCGGGGCGATTCGGTCAGGGCGACGTACTCACCACCGAACCGCTCGGCGATAATGTTCGTGTTGTCGTACGGGTCAGTCAGGAACGTCGCCAGCCGCGAGCGGAGCGTCGTCTCGCCGGTCGCAAAGCCGCCTTCGAACTCGCCGCTCGTCGCCGCCTCGTACGCGTCCGTCCGGAGGAAGCGGTTCCGATAGTACACGGCGTCACTGTCGGGGTCAAAGGTGAACCGGTACAGCATCGCGAACCCGTCGAACCAGTGGTCGACACTGCTACCGTTTGGGAGGGAGAACGCGCCGGGTCCGTTCCGGATGAGACTGCCACGGAGCCAGTCCGGGAGGTCACCGGTCACGGAGATGGATGCCGCCGTCTCGTCGTGTAGCGAGTGGAACCCAGGGTGGGAAGTCATACCGTTACAATGGGTGACAGCGGCTAAGGCCTGACGCCCATGCTATCAGGGCATCACTCTCGTGTCGTGTACGCGTTCCCGCTGACGACGACACAGTCGTCCTGTGGCCCGTACGGTCGGTACGACGGCGAGTCTGTCCGGCGACGGCGTAGCGACCGGAGTACGTCGGCTTTCACCCACGCGAAGCCGACCACGATTACGGCGAAGCCGGCGACGGTCACCGGGCCGAGTGTTTCACCAAGCAGGAGCCAGCCGCTGATGGCCGTTACTGCTGGTACCACGTAGGAGACCAGGCTGGTTTCAGCGGCCCCCACCGTGCTGATCAGTCGGAAGTAGAGGAGGAACCCGATTGCGCTGGCGACGATACCGAGATACGCGATCGCAGCTAGCTGTTCAAGCCCAACAGTGACGGTTCCGAGTTGCTCCGAGGGCAGCCCCGCGCTGACGGCGTGCAGGATGCCCGCACCGAGCAGCGTCATCCAGGCCTGCAGGCTCACGAGCGGGAGCGAACTGGTGTAGCGTTCGGTCAGGACTGCACCGACAGCGAAGGCGACAGCGGAACTGATGAGGAGGGCGACGCCGAGCAGGCGGCCGCCGACCGCTCCCGGTGTGGGGTTCGCAATAATAACCACACCGATGAACCCACAGACGGTGCCGATGAGTTCGTGCGGTCGAGCCCTGTAGCTCGGAATCAGTGTCGATGCGAACGCCGGCGTCACAACCGGCGTGAGACTGAGCAGGATTGCGCCGAAGGAACTCGGGACGTACTGCTGTCCAAGAAACAGGAGCGCGAAGTGTGCACCGATGAGGACAGTCCCGCCGATGAGAATCAGCGACCAGTCATCGCGGGTCTGTGGGCGCAGTGACCGGCCTCGCCAGAGGGCATAGCCAAGCAGGACGACTGCAGCGATGTCGTGTCGGACAGCTGCCAGCAGCACCGGCGGGACGCTTTCGAGACCAGTCTTGATCGCCACAAAGGAGAGTCCCCAGATGAGTGCAAGCGCAGCAAACAGCAAGCCGATATATCGTGTCGAGTGTGTCATTCCAGTAGAGAACAATCGTATGTGCTGGAGGAGTATGAAGCTTCTATCGCCACTGTGACGCACACACACGGCCTCTACGGCCCGGCCTGCTGTTCAGAAATTCTCGAAAACAGTGCGTATCCGCAGTGCTTTCGAAGCCAGTTGTACCGAGACGTATTGTTCTACTCTGGTCCGTAACACGGAGTTCTCATTCGGCCACCGAACAGTCTCTCGGTCCACTGTTAGTAATGTCAAAAACGAGGGTGATGCCCACGTCGGCAGTTCCGAGCGGATGCTCCGAGTCAGCATCCAGATGTATGGCCCGAGTCAGGTCGACACCGTGTCGAAATGCCAGCCCGGGTCGGTCCCGGTTTCGTCAATGTGCTCCGACCGGCACGCCGGACAGCAGTCAGGGACAGCAGTTTCAGACCGGGGAACGTACACCGCGCCGTCACATTCCACACAGGCGTCCGCGACGACTGTCACGCAGTCTGCACAGAGATTGAAGTCGTCGACTGTGAGGTCTCGCAGGGGTTCGAGTTGTTTGTCCAAGAGGTACTCGTCGATAGCCGCCTGACAGTTTTGGCACAGTTGCATAGCGATCCAATTTGATGCATGATACCGTGACACAAATAGTTGCTGCCCGGTTATCGATTGTGAATGTCCCGACGGGTAGCTGTTCGATTATGGAGTCGCCCAGAAGTGACAGATACCAATGCGGGCTACGGCGCACGGAACACGCGAATAGTGTCCCGAGAGGTGGGTTCTCGAATTAGTTGTGCGAACCCGAGCTCTGAGAACACCTGCTTCCAGTTGCGGTGATACAGTGGGAAATCGTCATCGACGTAGCTCACGTCAGTGTCTGCGCGTCCACGTTCGGGGCTGTTGCCTTCGTTTTCGGCGATTACGAGGAGGTCGCCGGCAATACGGGCGATTTCTTCGAACACCCATGCGTCGTCCGGGTGGATGTGCTGGAGCGTCTCAACCGAATAGACGACATCGAAGGCATCGTCCTCGAACTCAGTAACAATGTCTTCGAGGGCACCGGTGTGGAACGTCCCCGAATCCGCGAGCCGCGGGTAGTGCTCAGCCATCACGTCAAAGGATTCGTCGTTGATGTCGATACCAGTGAGATTCCCGTATCCGCTGGTCTGCAGGTGTGCCAGATGGCGGCCCGAGCCACAGCCCAGTTCGATGATTCGGGCGTCGTCGTGGACGTAGTGGTCGAGCACGTTGACCAGTGTCTCACTCACCTCATTCGGTCCGAGTTCGGCGTAGTACGCCGGCGAGAACTTCCCGGAACGGGAGGCCCAGTCGTCTCGAACGTCGTCCGGGTCCATACCCACCGTACACCGTTGTAGAATAAATGTACCACGAAGTGCGTGTCAGGCAGTCGTGGGCGCAAGCAGGGTGACACAGTTTACGCTGCTACGGGTGACGCTCCTTCCGCCAACTAACAGCGGCTGAAAACTGCCAGTGTCGTGGCCTATGACTCGTGCTGGAGCAAGCGGTCAGCCCGCGTTTCAAGTTCGCTCTCGTCAATCTCACCGGATGCGTACTGCTGTTTAAGCGTTTCCAGTGAATCCGGCTCAACCGTCGCCTCGCGCTGTAGCTGCACGTACAGCAGGCCCCCTATCGCCACAACAGCGATGATGAACGCTGCGAGCAGCAGCCACCAACCGACCGGAGTCGTGCCCATACCCATTCCCCCACCGTGGGGCCCCATCGGTCCGTGCTGGAGTAGCGCAGTTGTTGGCGGTAGCATCTGGAACACCTCTGTTTGTAGATACGGGCCTCACAACATAATTACGTGCGCTGGTTCCCGAGAAGTGAGAACACAAGCCGCGACGCGGAGCAGCGAATACAGCGCTCCAGAGGAGTTCGATACCCGCTGCTGTTAGTGGATTGCAACACCGGTTTCACCCGACTCGGAATTCACGTCCATACCAGTCGTCGATTCGAAGTTCGTACGGCGTCGTCGTCGATGTGTCGTCCCAGCTGACTGGGTTCGGGGCGAACTGTGTGTTGCTGGCCAGCGAGGCAAGGGCCGGTTCTACCTCGCCGTACGTCGTCTCTACCAGCTCACCCGTGACCACGACGCTTCGCCAGACCGATTTGGGCTCGGTTTCCTCGTACACCATGAACCCGACGGTGGCGTCCGCGGTCAGATACCGGTGTTTCTGGCTATCGTCGCTCTCTGACAGGTGAAACGCAAGGCTATCCGTCGCCGGGTCGTACCCGAACGCGACCGGGAACGGATACGGGGCCGCCCCCGTCGGGCCGGACAGCGCCAGCACGCCGATTCCGTTGTCAGTGAGGACATCAACGACCGCTTCGTCACGTAATTCTCGCATCCCGGATGCAACGTTATCTGGCAACTACTTGGAGAGCAGACCGCATTTTCATTCGGTGAGAACGTGAGAGTTGCTTTTCAAATAATGGGTAACAGAACAGGTATGGGCACAGATTCGACAGGGGAGTTCGCCGAGTGGGATGACGAACGGTACAGCACGAATATCGAGCGGTTCGATGAACAGCACAAGCGCCTGTTCGGGCTGCTGAACGACCTCCACACGGCGATGAACGAGGGCCATTCCGAGGAGGAGGTTGGTGACATTCTCCGGGAACTTGAACGCTACACGGAGTACCATTTCGGTGACGAGGAAGAGTTCATGCAGAACTGTGGCTACGCCATGGACTGCAGCGACTGTTTCTACAATCACCGTGAGATGCACGAAGAGTTCGCCGACAAGGTGCAAGAACTCCGCGAGAAACACGAAAACGGGGAGTACGTCACGATGGAGGTCCTGACAGTTGCCCGGGACTGGCTCGATGCGCACATCGCCGCCGGCGACGAGGACCAGAACTACGCTGACTACTTCCAGACAGAGGTCAGTGACGACTACGAGTACGAACCCGGGCAGCTCTATCATGACCGGACGGCATCAGAAGACCCCGTCCCAGTTGATCGCCAGAGCGAGGACGCCGGTGTGCGCCTCGACAGCGACATCTACGACGGAGCCTCGCTTTCGGTCCCGGACGGGTCAGTAGCGTCCTGGTTCGAAGACATCGTTTCGGACCACGGGGACCGGACCGCGGCGCTCGTCCGAGATGACGGCGAGTTCGTCGAACGGAGTTTCGAAGAGTTGGCCGAGCGGGCGAAGGCAGTTGCGGGCGGCCTCCTATCGACGGAACTGCGCCCCGGGGACCGACTGGCAATCAGAGCACAGTCCCAATACGAGTGGTCCGTGCTCGACCTGGCCTGTCACTTCGCCGGGCTGGTCCCGGTTGCACTCTACCCGTCCGCGAGCGACGACCGGGCAGCCCAGATTATCGAGCGGACCGGCGCAACCGGACTCGTGGCAGCGGGAGACGTGGCCGACGACCTCGCGATGGCCGTCGAAACCGTGCTCGATTTCGAGGACTTACCGACTGCTGAGGCGAGAGTGCTGCCCGGTCTGCAGACGGACGGTGACGAGGTTGCGACAGTCGCGTTTGACGTGGCTTCCCCCGCAGAGAAGGCCGGCTGTGCGCTGACACATCGAAATCTTCTGGCGGCAGCAGAGAGCCTCCGCGAGGCGCTTCCTACCGGTCCCGGAGCGACCGGGACCTGTTCGCTTCCGCTGGCACACATCTATCAGCGTGTTTCGACATACTACCTCTGGGCGACCGGGAGTGCCGTCGCATACCTCGGGGCCGAGGAGTTTGTCGACCAACTCGCGGCTGTTGAGCCGGAGGTGCTCGTCGGTGTCCCGAAGATGTACCAGCAGCTCTACGGGACGATACAGGACCGTCTGGGTGACATGGGCTGGATGAAACGGAAGGTCGGCGGTCGAGTGGCGTCCTACGGAGAGGGTATCGTCGAAGGCCAGGGAACGCCGCTGAAATACAGAGCCGCCAACCGGCTCGTGTACAAGCCGCTGCGGCAAGAAGCGGGGTTATCAAACCTCACCTACGCTCTCTCCGGGACTGGCCGACTCGACGACCATCTGCTGTACTTCTTCCGGGGGCTTGGCGTTCCGGTATGCGAGCTATACGGTTCGGTCGGAACAACCGGTGTCGGCGCACTGAACCCGGCAGAATCCTTCGTCCAGGGGTCGATTGGCGACCCAATGCCGGGCGTTGAAATCGCTGTCTCCGAAAACAGAGAACTATTGATCCGTGGGCCAACCGTCCTCGGTGGGTTCCTCGACGACGGCCAGACTGGCTCACAAACGCTTCGGGACGACTGGTATCACACCGGCGAAGTCGGTGAGGTGGGGCCGGACGGCACGCTGTCGGTCGGCGAGTGAGCGCCGTCAGGCGGGCAGTAAACACCCCGGTTACCGTTCAGCCAAAGAGGATTGCGCTTCAACTCAGGTCAGACGATCCGAGACCCGAGTGCGACGAGTGGCACGAGGACGAGTAGATACGCAGCCGCCGAAATCGCCCAGTCCCGTCGGATATCCGCCATCCGAGCCGACGGCAGTCGGGAACGTGGGAGCACGACAAAGACAAAGAAGCCGACCATCAGCGAATAGAGGACCGCAGCAGCGACGACTGTCGCGAGTATTGACTGGCCACCGAGAAGGCCTTCGCTGGTGAGAAGCATCCAGACGAACAACGGCCCAGTCAACCAGCCAGCGATGTAATGGACGACGTTCGCAAGCCGACCCGGCGCGTCGGCTGGAACACTGTTTGTTAACACACCGGAGGCAATGAACGGCGGTGTTTCGCCTTCCGGCAGTCTGGCCATTACCAGATCCATCACAACCGTCGCGGCGACAGCGGCAACCACCCCGATAACAAACCGAAATGACACCGTAAGCGCCGTAACAAGAGGTACCGACTCCATGTACCACTGAGAGGGCGGGGCTGTATTCTGTCTGACGGTTCAGGCCGACTGTGATACCGATTTGTTGGGTGCGAAAGCCTGTCAGGGCGTACCCCGTAAGGGCTTCATGCGCACACAGGATGCAGGACACCGAGCGGCAGCAGTCGCTGCTATCGCTGACCGCGATTATCGGCGGGCTGGAGACGAATACACGCGGGCTGGGTGGCGTGTTCTCTCGGACCCGCGAGAAGGCATTGAGCCGTTCGGTGCTGACGAGAAGGGCTGGGTCGGTGACGGGCTTCAGTACCTCGCAACAAGCGCGGTCTGTTACCGTGTCGCCGGAAACGACACACGCGCCACCCGTCGTGGCGTCGAGGGCGTCGCCGTGGCCAAGGATTTGACCAACGGGCTCGAGCATCCGGTTCAGCACGCTTGTCTCGATGAGTTCGTCGCGGATTTCCGAACCGTTGCAGGGCTCGACGGTGTCGAGGCGGCGTACCGCGAGGCGGAATCAGCCTACAAAGACGCTGGAAGTGCTATTGACAACCCGCAGGCGTGGGGGACGACGCCGCTGTTCGAGTCCGCTGCAACGCTCATCCAGCAGGTCGCCCGTGGCCCCGCCAACGGCGAAATCGCTCTTCCCTGGGAAGACCTCCATGGCACAGACCCGGGCGACCCCGGCAGGTTCCTCGCACAGCGAGCCGTCGTCAAACGCCAGCGGTTCCCAAGTCTTATTCAGCAGGTCATTAACGACGGCTTCCTTGCGACCCCTCGGGGGACGACGGAGTACGACACCGACCACCACCGCTGCCCACACTGTGGCTCGACAGATGTGAACTGGGTCGCAGAGAGCGTTGTGTGCCTTCGATGTTCCCGTCCAACAGACGAGACCAGCTAATACGCAGTATCTGTTTTCAAAGTAGGGCAAGATATTAGCACTGTGGGACTATATTTCGACAATCCGGCTACAAATATGACTTGTAGAAGGCTATCTTGGCTATTTCTCTCTTGTTTTAATATCACTTCGTCTATCTAAGTCGTGTGTGAGCTTACTCAGACTGTGAAGAACTGAAGTCGAAAGATATCTATGCAGACCAATTGCGCTGGTCACGTTGTCGGTTCAGTCGACTCGGGTAGTGACTCCGAGTCGGTACGGGCTTGGATTAGAAGTCGCCGATTAACAATGTGATCGACAACGGTAGTGCTATCGAGAATTTCCGTCTCACTGTCGTGGGTTTCTGGGTCGCCGGTGTACCGTCGTATCTTGAACGAATCCATTGCGTTTCGGTTCTCTGAGACTGGTTCGATAACTTCGAGGTACTCACCGGTGGTGGTGTTGCGATAGGTTTCGCCCGTGGCAAAGCCGACAACGGGGACATCCGCAGGCCACTGCCATGAGAACTGCCGAAGATACTGGTCGAACTGCCAGACGAGATGTGCCGGGTCAAGATCGGCATCAAGCGCTCCCACAGCGGCGGAATCGAGTGTCCGGTCCCAGTAGTCCACGACACACTTCTTGAGGTCGTCTTGCAGACAGTCCTCAACCAGTTTCTGCTCGATCGGATAACCGATTTCGATGGCAACGATAGCGTGTCGGTCAAGATGGGTGAGACAGCGCTGGCATTCGATCTCGAACACGGACAGGCCAAGTGGGTTATCCGCAGTCAAGTGCGCCAGTTCGTTTCCGCAATTGGGACACCAGAGAAACAACACCCCGTTGTCTGCACCGGACAGTTCACCGAGCACAGTCAGGTCATCAAACGCAGTGTCAGGTTCATTCGTCCAAGACTCGGATATCGACTCCGGAGCGGCCTCTGCGGCATCATCCGCGTATTTGGCCAACTTTCGGTCTTTCAGTAGTGACTTGATAACCGAATCGTGCGAGGAGTGCGACTCCGTGTCACGTATCTTCTCTATCTGTTCTTTTGTCCAATCACGTACGCGGATAGTTGCCATTTGCCACACATTCAAACCAAGCTGCAAAAACGGTTTCCTTTTATAATGATGGTTAACCTTCGCGCACAATCACCACGTAGAGGGCCGTTAATGACTGGCAGCAGAGATACGCCGCTTGATTTCGGCGTTCGAGACACGTATCTGGTTGGCTGCCAGTCGATGAGTGACGAGGTCGAGGAGGTCCAGTTCTGACAGTAGTCTCCGTGCATGTGTCTGGCTCAGATCGAGACGCTGGGTCACCTCGTCCAGAGAGTTGGACTGGGTAACAGTCTGAGCGAGCTGGGCCACGGTCACGTCCTGAGAGATACCGAGTCCATCCGCAACAAGGTTGTCGTCGCTGTCCTGCGAGTCAGCCTCGGCAAGCAGGTCAGCGACAGATCTGGCACCCAGTCCGTCCGGTTCTTCGGGTTGACTGTTGTCGCTCACCCTGTCGTCAGAAGGGTCTGACCCGGCATCGGGACCTGCATCGGTGTCAGTATCGGACTCTGCCTGCACGTCTGCAAGACTGAGTCCGCCTGCCTGTGGCGTCGTGTCCGTCGGGTCGTGGATATCGTACTCCACCATATACCGGCGCACAGTTTCGGAAGTCACGTCGGCATCAAGCGCCTCGGTCATCTCCGGGAACGTATCGCAGGCATCGTATGCTGCCTGGAGTGCCTCAGGGTCCTTGTACGCTGGCACGGAATCCGACTGCGAGAGGGTTTCCGCCAGTTCGTTGGACGTGTCCCCCTGATCGCCTGATGGGACCGGTATGTTGGTTCCAACAGGGACGGTAACCGTCACGTCAATCTCGATCCGTTTATCAATCACATCAAACTCCTCAGCGTCGACGGAGACGTCATCATGTATCGATACGCCACCGAATACCGGCGTCGCGAGCGTCAGGTCGGCACTGATCTCGTCGTTATCCGCGGTTGTCTGGCCCCTGACTGAAACCGATTTGACCTCAGTGTCAGACGAATCTAGGCATTCGAGTACCTGCGTGAACGTCTCAAAGGCGTCACTAACTACCATATGTCATCCACGCTCACAGTCCCACTATTACATACGGGAAGCGGAGAAATTTGCCACAATGGACGAAAGAGACAGATTTGGTCCCTCGACCACGCTACAGTCAAAATACCGTGTGTACAGAATGTGCACATTGACTGCGATAGCGAAATATTGCCTGCCATTTTACACCCTTAGAGTGTGAATAAAATTGCGTTCATAGACTGCACTTTCCAGAATGTACCAGCAGATTATATTTACACCCTTAGGGTGTATATCAGTAGGACCCCCAGTAACAGCGAATTGAAACCATCTCCGTTTGGTGACCGCCCTACAGTCGTTCCCAGAGTTCGGCACTGGCATCGCCGACAGCAGTCATGTCCGAGTCATCGACGCCAGTGACGCCTGATTGCTGGTCGTAGACAGACTCTCCGTCGATTATCGTCCGGGTAACGTCCGCACGGCTTGCAGCGCTGACGACGTAGTAGGGTGCACTCCCGTCCAGCACCGGGTTCGGCCCCAGATCCAGCGTGACAAAATCACCGCGTTTGCCGACCTCGATACTGCCGACAGCGTCATCCATCCCCAGCACCGCCGCACTGCCGATTGTCGCCCATTCGAGGGCGGTGGCCATGTCGAAGCCGCTCGGGTTGCGCTGCTTGAGTTTGTGGATACCGACGGCTGAACGCATGGTCTCGAACATATCCGGATCCCACCCGTCGTCACCGAGCCCGATTGTCATTTCGTGGGCTTGCATCGTTTCGACATCGGCGATACCGACGGCGTTGTTGATATTGGAATAGGGATTGTGAGCAACGTTAACGTCGTGTTCTGCAAGTACTTCGATTTCGGACTCGGTGGAATGGACGCAGTGGGCAGCGATGACCTCAGCATCGAAAAAGCCCATGTCTTCGAGCGCGAACACCGGTCGTTCCCCGTAGTCGGCGATGGATTCGTGAACGTCGACCAGTCCCTCTTCAAGATGGATCTGGATGGGACGGTTGTCATCGGTAGCCCGGTCGACACACTCCGCAACGATGTCTTCGGTGTTGGTAAACAGCGTGTGGAGGCAGTAGTGGCCGGACACGGTGTCGTACTGGTCCTCCGCTTCGTCGATGAACCGCTGATTCTCCGCGATTCCATCTCTGGCCTGGGCTTCGGAGTTTCGGGCTGTCGTCTCGAACGTAATCATCCCGCGGATCGGTGTCTGTGCGACACCCTCTGCGACGGCGTCGAGACCGCCCGGCAGCGTGTTTGGCCCGGAGTAGTTGTCACAGAAGGTGGTGACGCCGCTCTGAAGCATCTCGACAGAGGAACCCAGTGCGGACAGGCGAGCGTCACGTTCGGTAAACGCCTCGTCGACGTTCCACCAGATGTCGACGAGCGCTTCGTAGAAACTCTCAGGTGACGCAGCGAGCGGCGCGCCGCGAATCGGGAGTGCGTACATGTGGGTATGACAGTTCACCAACCCCGGGATGACAACTTCCTCGGTGGCGTCAACAACCTCGTCGCCCGAGGCGTACCCGTCCTCGATAGCGACGATTTCACCGTCCTCGACAACGACATGTACCTCTGACCGGACCGTGCGCTCATCGTCCATCGTGATGAGCGTCCCTGCGTTCAGTATCACAGGTTGGGGGATATCAGCAACTGACTAAAAGCTACTCCGCCCCAGAACAGCCTTAGCAGCCACTCTCTCACAACCACCGTGTGCGACGGATGTGGCGTCTCACACACCAACTGTTTTCGTCATTCGCCCGGGCTGTTCTATCATGACAGACATTCACATTAAAGACGCACAGGTGGTGACGGCATCAGGTGTCCAGCACGGTGAAATCACGATGTCGGACGGAACGATAGACGCTGCTGGTCCGGCGTCGGCGGTCCCAACCCCCAGTAATCCGGACACCGTCATCGACGCGGACGGCATGGTCGCGCTCCCGGGCGCTACCGACGTGCACACACACATGCACGACGACGAACTGTTTCCTGATGGTATCGATTTCGCGTCCCAGACCGCGAGTGCGGTTGCCGGTGGAGTGACGACAGTCATCGAGCTACCGACCCAGACACCCGTCACGACGCCGGAGGCAATACAGAGGAAAGCGGAGACGTGTTCGACGCTGGCCCACATCGATTTCGGCCTCGTTGCGGGCAATATTCAGGACCCCGATATCGACGTGTCTGGCATCATGAGCGCCGGAGTAGCGGATTTCAAAACGTTTACCGCTGACCCGTATCTGGCGAGTGACGCGTCCATCGCAGCACTCATGCGGCAC
The DNA here is from genome assembly GCF_000011085.1 of Haloarcula marismortui ATCC 43049. Lineage (NCBI taxonomy): Archaea > Methanobacteriati > Methanobacteriota > Halobacteria > Halobacteriales > Haloarculaceae > Haloarcula > Haloarcula marismortui. Next base: position 271,933 of record NC_006395.1, on the reverse strand, counting down.
GTCGGCGATGCCGGCGGAACAGTTCGCGTCCACTGCGAGACGCAGGGACTCCTTGACGACGCGCGGTCGACTATCGTCAGCGATGACCCTGAGGTGTACATGGGTTCACGACCGCTCGAAGCCGAACTTGACGCGATCTCTCGGGCGGGCTATTTCGCGGAATACGCCGACTGCCCGCTGCACGTCGTCCACATCTCAAGCGGGAGCGGCGCACGCGAGGCCGGCCGCTTCAAATCGCGAGCGAACGTCCCAGTCACGCTCGAAACCTGTCCGCAGTATCTGGCCTTCTCGAAGGAGGACGTTGCCGACAAGGGACCGTTCCTGAAGGTCAATCCAAGCCTCAAGTCCGATGCCGAGCGGGAGCGGCTCTGGGATGCGGTTCAGGACGGGACGATCGACCTCATCGGCACGGACCACTTCCCGACGTACCGCGAAACTCGGGATGTCGGCTGGGATGACATCTGGGAGCCATACGCCGGCCTCCCGGGCGTCGAAACAATGGTCGAGTTCCTCGTCAGTGAGGGCGTCCACAAGGGTCGGCTTTCGTGGCCACGGCTCTGTGAGCTCGTATGCGCGGCTCCGGCCCGAAGTGCTGGCATCTACCCCCGAAAAGGTTCACTGCAGCAGGGCACAGATGCGGACGTGGTTCTCATCCGGGACGAGGAGTACGAAGTTACCGCCGACGACCACACGTTCGTCGGTGGCTGGACGCCATACGAGGGACAGCACTGGAGCGCGCGCGTGGACACAGTCATCGCTGGCGGTGAGATTGTCGCAAAGGACCACAGGGTTCGGTCAACGGCGGGCCGGGGCCAGTTCCTGAACCGCCCGTTGTAGCGTTTTGCCGTCCATTGACCTGATAGCCAGTTCACAAATAGATGTGTGGCGTGTGCGGCCAGTGTGTGAAGGTGTGTCAGCCACAACAGAGGGGGATCGCCTGACAATCGGGCTGAAGCCACAGTACGGTTTTATACCCAGTTGTACTGAGGAAGTAGTATGGGCATGACGCAAGTCACAACCCTCGAGTGTACACTCTGTGGGGCAGAGTACGACCCGAACCGGATCATCTACACCTGTCCCGAACACGAGGGCGTGAAGGGAATTCTCGAGGTGACGTACGACTACGATGCTATCGATGATGCGTTTGACGGCGACCTCGGCGGGCCGATCGCAAGTCAATGGAAGTACGAGGCGTTTCTGCCAGTCGCAGCGGACGCCGATATCGTGACGCTCAACGAGGGCGGGACGGACCTCTTCGACGCGCCGAATCTCAGCGCTGCGCTGGGCGTGGAGACACTGGTCAAAGACGACGGACGGAACCCGACCGGCTGCTTCAAGGACCGCGCCAGCGCTATCGCGGTCACGAAAGCAAAACACGCCGGGCGCGATATCATCACCTGCGCCTCCACCGGGAACGCCGCCGCGTCACTGTCGGGCTATGCCGCCCGCGGGGGGATGGACTGCCGTATTTTCGTCCCCGGTGACGCCCCGACGGGGAAACTCGCACAGCCGCTCGTCTACGGCGCGGATGTCCTTGCTGTCAACGGCAACTACGACGAAGCCTACGACCTCAGCGTCGAGGTCACCGAGAAGTACGGCTGGTACAACCGCAACGCGGCTATCAATCCGTTCCAGGTCGAGGGCAAGCGCACCGTCGGCCACGAGCTCGCAGACCAGTCTATCGCCCGCGGACACGTCCCGGACTGGGTCGTGTTTTCGATGGGCGACGGCTGTACGATTGCCGGGGCCTGGAAGGGGTTCAAGGAGTTCTACGACCTCGGCTACGTCGATGACCACCCCAAAATGCTAGGGGTTCAGGCCGAAGGGGCGTCGGCGATCCACGACGCCTTCCACAACCACGAGGATATCGACGATATCGCCGAAACGCTGGCCGATTCAATCGCAGTCGGACGGCCGCGGAACACGATTAAGGCTTGCCGCGCGCTGGAACAGAGCGGTGGCACCAGCGTGCTGGTCTCCGATGAAGAGATTCTGGAAGCCGAAACGCTACTTGGCAGCACCGAAGGAATCTACTCCGAGCCGGCGGGAGCAGCGCCTATCGCGGGCGTTCAGACGGCGCTCGACCGGGGAATCATCGAACAGGACGAAACGGTCGTCGTGGTGTCCACCGGCTTCGGCCTGAAGGACACGAAAAGCGCCGAGAAGGCGACCGGCGGGGTGGATCGAATCGACCCCGAAATCGCAGAGGTCGAAGGTCTGTACGGCACGGCCGAAGAAGCCGCAGCCGACGACTGACGACCGGACAGTTGCCCCGACACGGGCCCGCACACTGCCATTTTGCGATCAGTTTCAATACACTTCCGAGTCGATGGAGTTGCAGTTGCAAAGTGTAGCAGGACGCATATCCAACGAGTATCACAAATTAGTGAGACATTCGAATAGGTATCTCGGACAGAGTTAAACACATATATTGATATAAGGATTCTAGTAGGTGGATTGAAAAGATAGGGGACTGGATGGCGTCCCATGAGCGGTCCAGAGGCAGAACAGCAGTCAGTCGTACTGTACGATATCGAAGACAAACCGCCGCTGGGGAAGGCGATTCCACTCGGCATCCAGCACGTGCTCGCGATGTTTCTGGGCAACGTTGCGCCCCCGCTCATCCTTGCCGGGGCTGTCGGCTCCGTCACAGGGGAGACGACGTTTCTCGTCCAGATGGCACTCATCGTCGCCGGCATTGCGACCATCGTTCAGGCGTACCCGGTCGGCCCCGTCGGCGCGCGGCTCCCGGTCGTCATGGGGACCAGTTTCGCGTTTCTCGGGCCGCTTATCGGCATCGGCAACCAGTTCGGTATCGCCGCCGTCTTCGGCGCGTCACTGCTTGCCGCGCCGGTCGAGGTCATCATGGGCGTCTCGTTCGACCGGTTCCGGCGGTTCTTCCCCCCGCTGGTCACCGGTATCGTCGTAATGCTCATCGGATTGACGCTCATCCCCACGGGCATGAACTACGCCGCGGGGGCCTCGGCCGGCCCATCAGCGGAGGGATACGGCTCCTTCGTGAATCTCGGCCTCGCGGGGCTCGTGCTGATAGTCACGGTCGGGCTGAACCAGTTCTTCGAGGGCTTTCTCCGCGTCATCAGCGTATTCGTGGGCATCATCGTCGGCTACCTCGCCGCGCTTGCGCTAGGTGTGGTTGACCTCTCGGCAGTCGCCGCTGCCGGCTGGGTGACGGTTCCCGTTCCGCTCAAGTACGGCCTCGCCTTCGAGCCAAGCGCCGTCGTCACCGTGGCCTTCCTCTACATCATTACCGGCATGGAGACTATCGGGGACATCTCGGGGACAGTATCCGCAACCGGTCGGAACGCCACGCGCGAGGAAATCCGTGGCGGCCTCGTCGCTGACGGCGTCATGAGCGTTTTCGGTGCGGTGTTCAACGCGCTCCCGAACACGTCGTTCTCGCAGAACGTCGGCCTCGTGAACTTCACCGGCGTCGCCAGCCGGTACGTCGCCGGCATCGGGGGCGTCGTGCTGCTTGCACTCGGATTTATCCCGAAAGTCGGCGCAGTCGTCTCGGCGATGCCCGACGCCGTGCTGGGCGGCGGCGCGCTCATCCTGTTCGCGATGATATTCTCCTCGGGCGCACGCCTCATCACGCAAAACGTCGAGTTAGACCACCGCAATTCGACCATCCTTGCGATGTCGATGGCGCTCGGCCTCGGCGTCGCGTTCCGCCCTGAAATCCTCCAGAACTTCCCGTCTGAGGTACAGACGCTGTTCGGGTCCGCACTTGTCACCGGTGGGATGGCCGCCCTCATTCTCAATATTGTGTTCCCCGGCGGGAGTGTCGGAACCGGGCCAACTGAGTACACCGCAGGACTGGAACCCGATCCTGTCGAGACGGGAGCGGGCGCACCGCCGGTCGACGACGACTGATACTGTCGGCAGTACGTCTGCGCCACCACGAGGGAGCGAGTATCCCGTCTCAACCACAATTAACAACAGGAAGGGGGGTCTGTGCCGCGTGGCTGCGCGCCGTCCCTGGTTACAGGTAGCCGTCCGCAAACTCGTCGATCAGCAGCCGCCGGTCGTCGCCAAGCGGATAGAGAATCGGGCACTGACAGCCCGTCTCTGCGTACTCCCGGACTTTCTCCCGACACTGTTCGGGCGTGCCGCTGGCGGTGAGTTTGTGCACCACGTCGTCCGGAATGAGGTGCATGCCCTCTTTGATGTCGTCCTTGTCGGCCGGCCACCCGCCGATGGTCTCACCCACCTCGTCGATGAGGTCCTGGCTGACGCCGCTGGCTTTCATGATGTGTGGCTGTTGCCCGAGGTACTGCGTGATGAGTTCGCGGGCGTTGTCCAGGGCTTTCTCTTCGTCGTGGTCCATCGAGCAGACGACGAGCTGGGGCCGGTCGATGTCGTCAAGAGAGCGACCACCACGCTCCGCCCCGGTCTCCAGTGCGTCAAGGGCCTTCTCGTTGTACTCCGGGCTGACAAGGTAGTTCAACAGGGCCCCATCGGCGAAGTGGCCGGTGAGTTCCAGCATCTTGAAGCCGGTCCCGCCAACGTAGACGGGGACGGTTCGCGGCCCGTCGTCGCCGTGGACCACGTCCAGTTCCACGTCCCGCATCTGGACGAACTCCCCGTCATAGGTGACGTTTTCCATGTCCAGCAGGTCCTGTGTCACCTCGACACATTCGCGCATCGCCCGGAGTGCGCCACTGCGGTCAATACCGACCTTCTCGGCCAGCGGGTCCCACCAGGCCCCGATACCACACATGATGCGGTCCGGGCCGGCGAGTTCCTCGAGCGTGCTCATCGACTGTGCGATCAGCGCCGCGTTGCGCGTCCAGTTGTTGATGACACCCGTCCCGAGTTTGATGTCATCGGTGACCGCGGCGTACGCGCCGAGCGGGGAGACGGCGTCGCGTGCGAGTCGCGATTCAGCCTGCCATATCTCGTCGATGCCCTGCTCTTCCGCGTACTGCACGAGTTCGACGTTCTCTTCTAGCGAGTGTTTGTCCTGCAAGTAGATACCGACACGGTCGCCTCTCTCGAAGACCTGATTGGCGCTCATGAGACATGCTGGATTCTCCGAATACCGATAAATAGATTTGGCCACACACACGGTCTGTGGGAGGTGTGGCCGCCGGTATTGGCCCGCGTCGCGGACCGCTCAGTCCGTCTCGCGACTGTAGGACTGCAACAGCGCCGAGGGGACGGCAAGCTGGTCGCTCTTGGTCCGGATGACGGCGTACGCCAGCACGATAATCGTCGCCAGATACGGGTACGTCCCCATGATCTGTGGCGTCATGAGGAACTCGACGATGGGATTGATGACGCCCGCGAGGGGCGCATCGGGGCCAAGCGTCAACGAGATCGACTGGGAGCGAATGCGGAGCGCGTCGAGCAGCCCGAACAGATACGCCCCCACGAGCATCCGGCGGGGCCGCCACTGCGCGAAGATAACCAGCGCGACAGCGATCCAGCCCCGGCCCGCGGTCATGCCGGGGACCCAGAGCTGTGAGAAGGCCAGCGAGAGGTGAGCGCCGGCCGCGCCAGCGAACCCGCCGCCGATGAGCACCGCGAGGTACCGCAGTCTGAACACGGACACGCCCATCGTGTCCGCCATCTCCGGGTCCTCACCGACAGCAATCATCTCCAGCCCGAGATTCGAGTGGTGCAGGGAGTACCAGACCACGACCAGCAGGCCGAGCGCGAGGTAGTCCGTTGCCGTGCTCCGGAAGAGGGCCTCGCCGATGACCGGGATACCGACAAGGTACTGACCGACGAGCGGGAACGTTATCTGCGGGAAGCCGCTGATCGATTCTTCGACCCAGCCGGAGCCGAAAAAGGTCGTCAGTCCGGTCCCAAGCAGCGTCAGCATGACGCCGCTGATGACCTGGTTCGACTTCAGCGTGATACAGAGGAACGCGTGGACCAGCGCCAGCACCATCCCGAGGAGGATGCCGACGCCGAATCCGAGCCAGTGGCTCCCCGTGAGGACGGTCGTGATGAATCCCCCGAGTGCGCCGACCAGCATCATGCCCTCGACGCCGAGGTTGAGGACGCCCGCCCGCTCGCTGATGAGTTCGCCCATCCCAGCGAGGAGAAGCACCGTCGCCGCCTGAACAGTCGCATCGAGCAGGCCGGCGATGAAGCTCACCATCAGTCGTCACCCCGCTGTGGCTGGGCTGGCGTCTCCGCTGGCCCGCGTTTTAGGTCGATACCGACACGGTAGCTCTTGAAAAACTCCGCCGTGATCAGGAAGAGAATGACCAGCGCCTGGATGATCTCGACCAGCGCCGCGGGCACACCGAATGCCACTTCCATGCTTGACCCGCCGACGAACAGCACGGCGAAAAACAGGCCAGCGAGCATCACCTTGAACGCGCTGTTGCGACCGAGCAGCGCGATGGGAATGGCTGTAAAGCCGTATCCGGGTTCGAACCCGGCACGGTATCGACCCTGTGCGCCGGCGATCTCGCTGATGCCGCCCATGGCCGCGAACGCGCCCCCGACGACAAACACGAGCAGATACACGTAGAACTTGCTCATCCCGGCCTGCTGGGCGGCCTCGTCGTTCGAGCCGACGAACGTGATTTCGAACCCGAGTCGCGTTCTCGTCATCAGGACATACGTCACGACGACCATGCAGAGGGCGGCGAGCAGCCCAGCGTGGACACCGCCGAACAGTTCCGGAATCGTCGCGGCCTCGGAAAACCGGTCTGATTGCGGGAAGTTCCCGGTCCCGCCCTGCATCGGTCCCCGGAGCAGGTAGCTCTGGATTTCGAGCGCGACGAACGTCAGCAGTAGCGACGTGATGATCTCGTTGACGTCCCACTTCGCACGCAGGTACGCCGGAATACCAGCCCAGATACCGCCGGCTACGGCTGCAGCGACGAACATCAGCGGAATCAGTGCGAGGCCCGGGAGCGAGACGTTCAGCCCGATCCACGTCCCTGCAAGCGCGCCGGCGACGAGTTGTCCTTCGGCACCGATATTGAACAGGCCTGCTTTCAACGGGAGATACACCGCCAGACCCGTGAGGATCAGCGGAACCGCCTTTGTTAGCGTCTCACTGAGACCGAACTCGGTCACGAGCGTGTCAACGAACATCGTCGTGTACGCCGCGACAGGGTTCACGTCGAGGACGACCAGCGCGATAGCGCTCACCGCCAGTGCAGCCAGCACGGTGAACACGGGCGTCCCGTAGGAGAGCCAGGCCGGAATGTCCTCGCGCGCATCGACGGTTACTGCGACGTTCATCAGCTCTCACTCTCCTGTGTGGCTCCGTGCTGGGGCGGCGCAACCGTCTTGCCGTCGTCTCCACCACCACCGGTCATCTCCAGACCGATCCGTTCCCGGTCGGCTTCGGCCGGTGTCGTCTCGTAGACGAACTCACCCTCGTACACGACGAGAATCCTGTCGCTCAGGTCGAATATCTCGTCTAAGTCCTCCGAGAGGAGGATGATACCCGTTCCTGCCTTGCGCTGTTCGAGCAACGTCTCCCTGATGAACTCGATTGCTCCGACGTCGACGCCGCGGGTCGGTTGGTTCGCAATGAGGAGGTCCGGGTCGCGGTAGATTTCCCGCGCCAGAATGAGTTTCTGGAGGTTCCCCCCGGAAAGGTCGCCGGCCTGTGTCTCAGTCACGTCGCTGACGCCGCGGACATCGAACTCATCGACCAGTGTTTCGGCGTAGTCGCGGAGTTCCCCGTAGTCCAGAAACGGCCGGTCGCCAAACCGGCTGTCCCTGAAGTCTTTCATCGTGGCGTTGTGCATCACCGAGAGGTCCTCGGCACAGCCGTACTGGAGCCGGTCCTCGGGGACGAACGAGACGCCGCTGTCGACGAACGTCTTCGGTTTCGCGCCGGTAATGTCTTCACCGTTGACCACTAGCTCGCCGGCCGTCACGTCCCGAATGCCGGCCATGACCTCCGCGAGCTCCTTCTGGCCGTTACCGCTGACGCCCGCAATCCCGACGATTTCGCCCTGCCGAACCGTCAGGTCAATACCCGAGAGCGCTTCGATATCTCGATTGTCGGTGGCTTCGACCCCGCGTGCGCGTAAAACTGGGTCGCCCAAGTCGATCGCTTCCCTGTCTATTTCGAACAGGACTTCGCGACCGACCATCATCTCCGCGAGGTCCGCCCGGGAGACTGACGACAACTCGGCGGTGCCAACGTTTTCTCCCTCCCGGAGCACCGTCACCCGGTCGACGATGGCGTCGACCTCAGTGAGCTTGTGCGTAATGAAGATTATCGAGAGTCCTTCGTCGGTCAGCCGTTCGAGCGAGTCGAAGAGCCGCTCAGCCTCGGTCGGCGTGAGGACTGCCGTGGGTTCGTCGAGAATCAGGAGGTCGACATCCCGGTACAGCGCCTTGAGTATCTCGACGCGCTGTTGCTGGCCGACATCAAGCTCCCAGATCTTTGCGCTCACGTCGATGTCGAACCCGTACTGGTCGGCCAAATCCTGAATCCGTTGCTCGGGCACATCGAGACCTAGCGAAAACTGTCCGGCGAGCGATTGGACGAGACTGTTGTTCCGGACTGCCGCCGGGAGCCAGCTGTCCTCCGCATCGCCGCGGAACGCTGTGGCCGGCTCACGTTCACCGAGTACGACGTTCTCGGCGACTGTGAGGCGTGGAATCAGCATGAAGTGCTGGTGGACCATCCCGATGCCGGCGTCGATGGCGTCCTGTGGGGACCCCAGATCGAGTCGCTCGCCGTCGAGATAGATATCGCCGGCGTCCTGCGAGTAAAGCCCGTACAGAATCTTCATCAGCGTACTCTTTCCCGCGCCGTTTTCGCCGAGGAGGCCGTGGATTTCCCCGCGCTCGACGGAGAGGTTGACGTGGTCGTTGGCGACGACCCCAGGGAACTCCTTCAGAATCCCCTCCATCCTGAGCGTGGTGTGTTCGGACATGCTCTGTGGTCTTGGCCGGGTATCAACAATGTAGTGGCATAATTGTTTCCAAAGGTAGCCATATTCGCCGTCCAGCACGGGAAATGCCGGACATTTGCCAAGTATCAGTTGTTGTGTGCTGGTGTCCATTGTTAACGGTCACTCAGTCTGTCGCGATACCCAGCAGGATGAACATATAATTCATATTGTATTCAGTTACCATTTGATAGGGATACTTTTGTGGCACATATTTGGAAAATAGGAGAGAGAAAGCTGCGTGAACGGAACAATTTAAGTGATTGTTTCCGAAATGGCTATTCGGTTAGTTAATGGTTGACAAGAAACATACCAGATCGAGACGGGAGTTACTGACAGCACTTGGCGCGGCAGGAATAACCGGGTTAGCCGGTTGTAGCGGTGGTGGTGACGGGGGCGATGGCGAGGCAACCACCGACACCGGCGACGGCGGGGCTGGTGACGGTACTGCGACCAGCAGTGACGGCATGGATTCGATTACCGCCGCATGGGTGTACAACTCGGAGGTCGGTGACCTCGGCTGGTCGTGGGCCCACAACGAAGGGCGGAAGGCAGTCGCAGAAGAGTACGACTGGCTAGAGACCGAGTACACCGAGGCTGTCGCCCCAGCCGATTCCGAGCGAGTGTTCGAACAGTACGCACAGGGTGATGCCGATATCATCTTCGGCTGTACGTTCGAGTATCAGGACCCGATGGCGTCCGTGGCGGAGCAGTACTCCGACACGTACTTCGAGCACAACACGGGCTACCTGACGATGGAGAACATGGGGCGGTATATGGGCCGGATCTACCAGCCCCGGTATCTCGCCGGGCAGGCGGCCGGGACCGTGACGGAGACAGACACGCTGGGATACGTGGCGGCGTTCCCGATTCCGGAGGTCATCCGCGGTATCAACGCCTACGCGCTCGGAGCCGCGTCTGTCAACGACAGCGCGACGCTGAAGGTCAGATGGACGAACTCCTGGTTCGACCCCCCGACCGAGAGCGAGGCGGCAAACGCCTTGCTGGACGAGGATGTCGACGTGATGGCCCAGCACCAGGACTCCCCCGCTGCACTCCGTGCAGCCTCCGATGCGGGTATCTGGGCGACCGGCTACGACGCCCCGATGGGCGACATCGCCGGTGAGAACTATCTCACGTCCCCGATCTGGCACTGGGAGGAGTTCTACGGTCCAACCATCGAATCTGTCAGGGACGGCAGCTGGGAATCCGATGCATACTGGGAAGGCATCGAGTCGGGTATCTGTAGTTTAGACGACTGGGGGCCAGAGGTGCCACAGGAAGCGAAAGACACCGTTTCGGAGTCGCGGTCGGCGATACTTGACGGAGAACTGGATGTCTGGGCCGGTTCGGCGTTCGAGGGCGAGAATGACGAGTTCCTCTTCCAAGAGATGAGTAGCTACGTCGACGCCGTCGAGGGCGAGGTCCCCAACTGACCCCGCCACCGGTCTCCGACGACAGTAATCGCCTGGGTGTTGCTGTGGCTCTCGAGTGAATATAACAACGTTCGTAACATTATTCAAGCGTGAATGGGATTTTCGGTCAATTTTTTCCGGATGTGTTCGTTCGCTGTACGGTCAAGAATGGTATCGCTTAAGTAGGAGTTTCCGCTACCTCTACCCAGTTCAGTAATGGTGAATACCAACCGAACGATATCGCGGCGGGAGATGCTGGGTGCCCTCGGGGCGACAGGAGTAACCGCACTAGCCGGCTGTAGTGGTGGAAGCGACGACACAGACACGGCTGACGGCACGACGACCAGCGGCGATGGGGGCTCCGGGTCGGACTCCGTCACGGCTGCCTGGGTGTACATCTCAGAGGTGGGCGACCTCGGATGGTCTTGGGCTCACGACGAGGGGCGAAAGACGGTCGACGAGGAGTACGACTGGCTGGAAACCGAGTACACGGAAGCTGTCGCGCCAGAGGACTCGGAACGCGTTTTCGAGCAGTACGCGCAGGGTGATGCTGACATCGTCTTCGGGACGACGTTTGGCTACCAGGACCCGATGTTCAACATTGCGGAACAGTACCCCGACACGTACTTCGAACACGCGACCGGCTATCGCACCCGGGAGAACATGGGACGGTACATGGGCCGGATCTACCAGCCCCGGTATCTCGCCGGGCAGGCGGCCGGGATGGTAACCGAGAACAACACCATCGGCTACGTCGCCGCGTTCCCGATCCCCGAAGTCATTCGCTCCATCAACGCGATGGCGCTCGGCGCGCGGTCGGTGAACCCGGACGCGACATTCAAAATCCGGTGGGTCAACGCGTGGTTCGACCCCCAGACCTCAAAGCAGGCGGCCAACTCGCTTATCGATGAAGGGTGTGACGTCATCTCGCAAGAGCAGGACTCCCCCGCTCCGGTCAGGGCCGCAAACGAGGCGGATGTGTGGGCCTCCGGCTACAACGCGCCGATGGGCGAGTTCGGCGGCGACAACTACCTCATCTCACCAGTGTGGAACTGGGAAGAGGTGTACGGCCCGGCCGTCTCCGCAGTCCGGGACGGAACCTGGGAAGCCGATGCCTTCTGGGGCGGCATGGAGACGAACCTGCCCACGCTCGACGAGTGGGGACCGGAGGTCCCCCAAGAGGTCAAAGACACCGTCGCCGAGACGGAAGAACAAATCGTCAACGGCGAACTCGATGTCTGGGCCGGTTCGCCGTTCGAGGGCGAGAGCGACGAGTTCCTGTTCCAGGAGATGAACAGTTTCGTCGACGCTGTCGAAGGCGAAGTACCGGAGTAAGGAAGCCCCGGTTCGACGATTCCGGTTCCCTCAACACCGTCCTGCCGGTAGCAAGCGGTCGGATTGGCAAGTCGCTATACGGTCGGTCAGAGCCGTCAGCCCGATCAATCAGTCATCAGCAGCGCGGTCAAGTTCGGGGCGAGTCGCACCACCCCATTCCTCGTAGGAGCGGAGCACGTCGCCGTTTCGCTCGCCGGTCAGTTCGCCGTCCCGAACGGCAATCTCGCCGCCGACGAGGACGTACTCCATCCCGTCGGAGAACTGGAACGGGTTCTCGTAGGTCGCGTTCGCCGACACCGAGTCGAGATCAAAAGCCACGAGGTCCGCGATGTACCCCTCACGGACGTAACCGCGGTCCCTGAGGCCGAGGATATCAGCCGGGTTGCCTGCGGCTTTGTACGCCAGCAGTTCCGGCGAGAGCACGTTCCGTTCACGGACGTACCGTTCGAGGATGCGGCTGAACGCCCCGATAGCCCGCGGGTGGGGCTTTCCGCCGAAGATGCCGTCCGTGCAGAACGTACCACGGTCGTCCGCGAGAAACCGCTCGATATCAGTTTCGGCCATCACGAAGTCGGCCATCGTCACGTCCAACTCCTCCGCGACGAGTAGTTCACACATCGCGTCGACCGGCTCGCGGTCCATCTCGGCGGCGATGTCCGCGATGGTATCACCCTGATAGCGGCCGCTCCCGGTCCGTGTGATGAGGATATTGTCCCACGACCCGGCGGCGTACGCGAGATTCTCCCAGTCACCCGGCTGGGAAATATCAGCGGCGATGCGGTCGCGAACAGCCGCGGAGTTGAGGCGGTGCCGGATGGCCTCTGAATCGCCCTGCCGTGCCCACGGCGGCAACAGCGCGGTAAGCATCGTCGACCCGGCGGTGTACGGATACTGGTCGAAGGTGACCCGCTGACCACGGTCGACGGCGTCGTCGAACAGGTCAAGCACAGCCTCGGAGTCCCCCCAGTTCTGCTGGCCGCCGACCTTGAGATGTGAGACGTGGGCGTGACAGCCGCCGCGGCGACAGATATCGAGATACCGGTCGATAGATTCGACCACACGGTCCGTCTCGTTCCAGACGTGAGAGATCATAAACGAGTCACGCTTGGCGAGGGTATCCGCAAGCGCCACCAGTTCGTCGTCGCGGGCATACGAACTCGGGGGGTATATCATCCCTTTGGACATGCCGAACGCGCCTTCTTCAAGCGCTACTTCGAGTTCCTGTCGAATCGCATCGAGCTCACCGGGGGCTGTGTCGTGGTCTGACTTCGGTCTGTCCAGCCGTTGACCGGTGACTGGTCCGGCGGCGACGACGTGTTCACCGCTGAGTGGGCGGTCCTCGAATCCGGCCAGCATCGACCTGATGTTGCCGTGTGGGGCGTAGTACGCACAGTTGACAGCAGGCTCGACGGATTCGAGCGCTTCGAGATAGCCAGAGACGGTGTGCCAGGGCCACGTTTCGCCGAGCGTGCCGTCGAGTGATTTGACCCGTTCCGCCCACTCGTCGGTGAGGTTCGGCGGCACCGGAGCGACGCTGACCCCGTCCTGTCCGAGGACCTCCGTCGTGATACCCTGCGTCAGTTTCTCCCTGGCACCGGGATTCTCGAAAAGCCGCAGCTCCGAATGTGCGTGCATATCGATGAACCCCGGTGCGAGATACGACCCGTCGAGGTCGACAACGCGGTCGGCCGCAAGCGGGGCTTCGCTGATAGCGTCGATTCGACCGTCGGCGACACGCACGCTCGCAGTGAACGGAGGGCGACCGCTCCCGTCCAGCACCCGCGCGTCTCTGAACGCGATGGACGCGGCACTCAGCTCGGTCATGTCTGCTGACTCGCGGAACGGTCGTTTGGCTCTTTCGGTGGTCTCAACCGTGTGTGACAGGGGGCGAGCGCGTGCCACACCGTGTCTGTCGATCTGTGTGGGGCCACCCCGACACAATCTTCAAGACGACACCGCGGAACAGCTACCCAATGCCATCCGTCAGTCTCGATAGCGAGCGGTTCAGACGGCGCTTCGATACGTTCAACAAGATCGGCGCGACAGAACGGGGCGGCGTGAACAGGCCGAGCCTGTCCGACGAGAACAAGGCGGCCCGCGACACACTGGTCGAGTGGTTCCGGGAGGCCGGGCTGGAGGTCCGTATCGATACGATGGGCAACATCTTCGGTCGGCGAGACGGAACTGACAGCGACGCCGCGCCGGTTCTGTTCGGGTCACACATCGACAGCCAGTACAACGGCGGGCGGTACGACGGCGTTATCGGCGTCCTCGGTGGATTGGAAGTCATCGAGGCGTTCAACGACGCCGGCGTGACGACCGAACGTCCACTGGAGGTCGTTGACTGGAGCAACGAGGAGGGCGTCCGGTTTCAGCCGGATATGCTCGGCAGCGGTGTCTACTGTGATATCTTCGACCTCGACTACGCGTACGAGCGCGAGGACAAGGAGAGCAGGCGGTTCGGCGATGAACTCGAACGCATCGGCTACAAGGGCGAAACATCCTGTGAAGCGGATGACATCCACTGCTACTTCGAGATGCACGTCGAGCAGGGGCCGTTTCTCGAGCAGCAGGACATCCCAGTCGCCGCTGTCGAAGGCGTGTTCGGCTTTTCCTGGCTGAACGTCACTTTCGAGGGCCAAGCGAACCACGCCGGGCCGACACCGATGGATATGCGCCACGACGCGTTCGTGGCGACGGCGGACGTAACCCGCGCAGTCCGGCGGATCACAGCGACTGAAGGAACGGACCTCGTCGGGACAGTTGGCAGTGTCGACGTGTGGCCAAACGCTATCAACGTCATCCCCGAGACGGTGGAATTCACGCTCGATTTCCGCTCGTACGACGATGCTGTGGTCGACGCGGCCGTCGAACAGATCAGGGAAGAGGTCGCCCACGCGGCCGAGCGCGAAGGCCTTGAATACGAGATAGAGGAAATAATGCGGGTCGACGCGGACCCGTTCGATCAGGGCTGCATTGACACAGTCGTCGAGGCCGCCGAGACGGTCGGCTGTGAGTACACGCGACTGGTCAGCGGCGCGGGCCACGATGCGAACTACCTCAACAAGATAGCTCCGACGAGCATGATTTTCGTTCCAAGCGTCGACGGAATCAGCCATCGCGAGAGCGAATTCACCGAATGGGATGACATCGTCACCGGGACTGAGGTACTGCTGAACGCTGTGCAGACGAAGGCCGCCGAGTGAGCCGTTCCGTTCCAAGCGTGTGAATATCACACATCTGGCACACGTCACACAGCGACTGTCTTGTCTGTCGCAGCTGTGTCAGCCTGTTGTCTGCTGGTGACCCGCGGCTTCGTCTGGCAACACTGCGATCAAACACCTGTGAACCATACATATATGAGATGGTGTTGCACACCTGTTCACTAACAGGCGTGTATCCGTAATGCATGCCG
This sequence comes from Haloarcula marismortui ATCC 43049, assembly GCF_000011085.1. Classification (NCBI taxonomy): domain Archaea; kingdom Methanobacteriati; phylum Methanobacteriota; class Halobacteria; order Halobacteriales; family Haloarculaceae; genus Haloarcula; species Haloarcula marismortui. Next base: position 256,865 of record NC_006395.1, on the reverse strand, counting down.
AAAACTGGAGGGTACTCTGTGGATATTGAACTCACAATCAACGGCGAGCGGACGATAGTCGAAGCCGGGTCAGGGGACGACCTGGCGACGGTTTTGAGACAGCGCGGCTACATCGACGTAAAATGTGGCTGCGACGGCGGGACCTGCGGTGCATCGAAGGTATTCGTCGATGGGGACGTGCGAATGGCCTGCGGGATGGAGGCGACAGACGCCGACGGGAGTGAGATACAGACCGTCGCGGCGCTCGGGACACAGGCCGACCTGCACCCGGTCCAGCAGGCGTTCGTTGACAACTTCGCCGTCCAGTGCGGATTCTGTATTCCGGGCATGGTGATCGAGGCGGTCGCGCTGCTGGATTCGAATCCCGACCCAACCGAGCGGGAGGTTCGGGAGGCCTTAGACGACAACGTCTGTCGCTGCACTGGCTATCAGAAACCGGTCGAAGCCGTGCTGGACGCAGCACAGCGAATGCAGGGGGAACAGTCTGTCGCCGCAGACGGCGGCCACCCGGTCACTGTGGCACAGCATAGAGACGAGTCGACCAGTTGCTGTGGAGGTGGCTGCGATGAGTAACGACGACGAGACAGCCAAGGCCGACGGCGGAACGGCCTCACAGTCAGAGACTGTCGAAGACGAACGGTTCGAGGAGCACCCACTCGAATGGGACGAACCCGAGAACAATCATAAGGCCCCCGGCGAGCGCGACAGCGTCTCCCACCGGACAGAGAAGTACGACGACCGAAAGCTCGTCACTGGACAGGCGAAGTACACCGCCGACTACGAGGAGCGGTATCCCGACCTCGCGTACGCAGCGGTCGTCCGAAGCGAAATTCCACACGGCCGCGTGACTGGCATCGACACGAGTGCGGCCGAGGCGATGGACGGTGTCGAGGCGGTCTTGACACCCAAATCCGACACAGTGCCGGACGCCAAATACACCAGTGCTGGACAGTCCTACCCCGAGCCGAGCCCATGGGACATGCGCGTGCTGAACGAGCACGTCCGTTACATCGGCGACCCGATTGCCGCTGTCGCGGCAGAAGACCGGGCGACCGCGACTGCCGCCGTCGAGGCTATCGAGGTGTCGTACGAGGAGTACGACTACGTCACCGATCCGGAGGACGCCTTCAACGAAGACGCGCCACAGTTGTTCGAGGACGGCGAGGTCGAAAACGAGATCGTCGGCCACGACTACGACCGCAACCGAATGGCTCACATCGGGGGCGAACTGGGCGACGTGGACGGGGCGCTCGACGACGACACCCACGTCCACGAAACCGAGTGGGAGACGATCCGCCAGTCCCACGCGAACGTCGAGAAACACACCTCGTTGGCGTACACAGACGAAGACGACCGCCACGTCCTCATCACCAGTACGCAGGTGCCAAACCACACCCGGAGACAGCTCGCCCACCTATTCGACATCCCGATCCGTGACATCCGGGTGACGAAGCCGCGGGTCGGCGGCGGGTTCGGCGGGAAACAGGCGATGGTCGTCGAACCGATTCCGCTGGCGCTATCGCTCGCCACCGACCGCCCGGTCCTGTACGAGGCCAGTCGCGAGGAGGAGTTCTACGCGATGCGCTCCCGGCACCCAATGAAAGTCAAAGCGAAGACGGCCGTGACCGACGACGGCGATATCGAAGCTATCGACATCTACGCCCTGTCGAACACCGGCGCGTACGGCAGCCACGGGATGACCGTCGCGGGCAACGTCGGAAGCAAGCCGATGCCGCTGTACTCGAAGGTCCCGAACGCCCGGTTCGAGGCCGATATTGTCCACACGAACACGCCACAGACCGGCGCAATGCGTGGCTACGGCGCACCACAGGGCACGCTTGCCTTGGAAGGCCATCTCGACGAGGTTGCTCGCGACCTCGGTCTCGACCCCATCGAATTCCGGCGGCGACACCACATGGAAGTCGGCGACCTCGACGAGATCGCAGGGATGATGGGCGGAGAGGGAGCGAACCGCCGTATCCGCTCGTGTGGCCTCGACGAGTGTATCGAGCGCGGAAAAGACGCTATCGGCTACGACGACCTCGAACAGCCCGACGCGGACCATCTGCATCGCGGCATCGGGATGGCGCTGTCGGCGCAGGGGACCGGCGTCGCCGGCGACGAGCTCGGGGCCGCTCAGATAATGATGAACGAGGACGGGAGCTTCCACCTGCAGGTCGGCGGCGTCGACATCGGGACGGGCGCTGACACAGCGTTCCTCCAGATTGCCGCAGAAGTACTGGGCTGTGACGAGGACGATATTATCGTCAAATCGTCCGATACAGACGTGACGCCGTTCGACTACGGCGCGTACGCCTCCTCGACGACGTACATCAGTGGGATGGCCGTCAAGAAGGCCGCCGAGGACGCCAAAGAAAGGATTCTCGACTGGGGGGCGAAACTGCTTGAGGAGCCAGTCGATGTTCTGGAAACCGGCGACGGAACGGTGTACAGCGAGAGGAGCGGCAATTCGGTCACACTCGAAGACATTGGCTACGAGGCCGCCTACGGCGACGACGAGCGGGAACACATCCTGGGGAAGGGGACCCACTGCACCGAGGAGAGCCCCCCGCCCTTCGCCGCCCAGTTCGCCGACGTGACCGTCGATGAGACAACCGGCGAGTTCGAGGTGCACAAACTGGTCGTCGCGGTCGACTGCGGCGTCGCCATCAACCCCGGGATGGCCGAGGGCCAAATCGAAGGCGCAAACCACATGAGCTACGAGATGGCCGTCAGCGAGGGTATCACGCTCGATGACGAGGGACGGGCGGAGATAGCTGACTTCGACGAGTACGGACTGCCGTCGGCGGCCGAGACGCCGCCGATCGAATCGATTCTGGTCGAGACCCACGAGCCGACCGGTCCGTTTGGCGCGAAATCGGTTGCGGAGGTCCCGACAAACACAGTCCCGCCGGCGCTGTCCAACGCCGTCCGGGACGCCGTCGGCGTCCGTATCCGGGAAATGCCCATTTCCGCCGAGAAAATCAAGGCAAAACTGGACGAGCGCAAAGCCTAGCTCCGATCGCGGTGACAGTCACGCCAACAGAACCGGTGTGTCGGCGTGGCATATCGCAAATCCGCGATAGCTATTTACCGCTCTGTTCGTCACGTTGCTGACATAGCCAGCGAGCTGATGAGTCATATGGAAATCGAACTAGAAATTAACGGTGTGGAACGGACTGTCGAAGCATCGAAGTCCGATTCGCTTCTCGATGTCCTTCGGCGGAACGGGTACACCGGATCGAAACGGGGGTGTGACACCGGCGCGTGCGGCTTCTGTACGGTCCACGTCGACGGCGAACCGGTGAAATCCTGCGTCGAGCCGGTGACGAAAGTACGGGACACATCCGTCGAGACAATCGAAGGCCTGGGCGAACAGGACGACCTGCATCCGGTGCAACAGGCATTCGTCGACAATACTGCGCTACAGTGTGGCTTCTGTATCCCGGGGATGATCATGCGCTCGACGGCGCTGCTGGAGACGAACCCGAACCCGACCGAACAGGAGGTCCGGGAAGCCCTGTCGGACAACCTCTGTCGGTGTACTGGCTACAAGAAAATCGTCGAAGCGGTGCTAGACGCCGCCGAGCGGATGGACAGCGACACAGCCGTCGCCGCCGATGGTGGGCAGGCAATGGATGGCGACGGCGGGGCCGCCACGGTGACCGAGTGTTCACTCGGCGACTGCGATTGCATGGAGGGCGATCAGTGAGCGATTCAGACCGGGTACGGGAGACGAGCAAGCAACCCGAAGGGACAGAGAGGACGGAATCGGACCCAGCCGAAGCCGACAGGGAGTCAGAGACGGGGGCGGCACGCGAACCCGACCGGAAGCCCGAATCGGAGCGCGACGCCATTACCGTGGACGAGGAGAAAGACGACGCACGGAAAATCGTCACCGGGCAAGCCCGCTACACGGCGGACTACCGCGACCGGTTCCCCGACCTCGCCCACGGCAAGGTCGTTCGCAGCGACATCGCCCACGGCTACGTCGAGTCGGTCGACACGAGCGCCGCCGAGGCGATGGACGGGGTCGACGCCGTCATCACGCCGTTCGACGACGTGGTCCCGGACAAGCTGTACTCCAGTTCGGGCCAGTCATACCCCGAGCCGAGCCCGTGGGACCTGAAAGTGTTGCGCGAGCACGTCCGTTTCGTCGGCGACCCGGTCGCTGCTGTCGCAGCCGATGACCCGGAGACAGCAGACCGAGCCGCCCGGAAAGTCGAAATCGAGTACCGGGAGCTGGATGCCGTATTCGACCCCGAAGAAGCCCTTGACGAGGACGCGCCACAACTGTTCGAGGCTGATGACGTAGAAAACAAGCAGTCGGGCGCGGACTACAACCGGAACCTCGAATCGCACTTCGAGGGCGAACTCGGTGACGTGAATTCGGCGTTTGAGCGGGCCAGCAACGACGACGAGCGGCACGTCATCGAGACGGAGTGGGAAACGCCGTACCAGTCCCACTGCGTCCCCGAGCCGCACACGACCATCGCCTACACGGACGAGGACGACCGGCACGTGTTCATTACGGCAACGCAGGTTCCCTTTCACACCCGTCGCCAGATAGCGCACCTGTTCGACGTGCCCATCCGTGACGTGCGGGTGAAGAAACCGCGTATCGGCGCTGGATTCGGGTCAAAACAGGAGATGGCAATCGAGCCGATAACGTTCGCATTGCATCTGGCGGCCGACCGGCCAGTCAAACTGGAAATGAGTCGTCAGGAGGAGTTCACCGCGCTTCGCTTTCGGCATCCGATGCAGATGCAGATGCAGACCGCAGTGACTGACGACGGCGACATCGAGGCGATGGACCTCTACACGCTGTCGAACTCGGGAGCCTACGGCACCCACGGCATGACCGTCGCGAACAACGTCGGAACGAAGCCACTGCCACTCTATCCCCGGGTCTCGAACGTCCGCTTTTCAGGGGATGTAGTACACACGAACCTCCCCATGGGGGCAGCCATGCGGGGCTACGGCGCGCCGCAGGGGCATTTCGCCGTCGAAGCGCACATAGACGAGGTAGCCCGTCGCCTCGACTTCGACCCCATCGAGTTCCGCCTGCAGAACGCGGTCCGGGAGGGCGACCTCGACCGGAGCGTCGCAATCCTGAAAGACGGTGACCGCTTCACCCGGGAGATTCGCTCGTGTGGCATCCGCGAGTGCGTCGACCGCGGGAAGGAAGCCATCGGCTACGACGACCTCGAACAGCCCGACGAAGACCACCGCAAGCGCGGGGTCGGAATGGCGCTCATCGCCCAAGGGAGCGGTGTCGCGGGGAAGGAACTCGGCGCAGCGCAGGTACAGATGAACGAGGACGGGAGCTTCCACCTGCAGGTCGGCGGCGTCGACACCGGGACCGGCGCGGACACGATGTTCTCCCAGATTGCCGCCGAGGTGCTGGGTTGCACCCCCGAGGATGTCGTCGTCATCGCCGCCGATACCGACCTGACGCCGTTCGACTATGGCGCGTACGCCTCTTCAACGACATACATCAGCGGCCGCGCGGTAAAGAACGCCGCCGAGGACGCCAAAGAGCGGTTGCTGGAGTGGGGGGCGAAACTGCTCGAGGAGCCGCCGGACGTGCTCGACACCGGCGACGGCGGCGTATACAGCGAGCGGACCGGGAAGCGCGTGTCGCTGGAAGAAATCGGCTATGAAGCGACATACGGCGATGACGAGCGCGAACACATCCTCGGGGACGGGAACCATTCGACTGACGAGAGCCCGCCCCCCTACGGCGCGCAGTTCGTCGACGTGACTGTCGATACGGAAACTGGCGAGTACGAACTCAACAAGCTAGTGTTTGCGGCCGACTGTGGCGTCGCAATAAATCCCGCGCTGGTCGAAGGCCAGATAGAGGGCGGCGAGCACATGAGCCTCGAATACGCCACGAGCGGCGACCTGACCTTCGATGAGGACGGGAATCCAGACGTGCTCGGCTTCCGCCAGTACGGGATGCCGCGAACGACGGACCACCCTGAAATGGAGACGATTCTGGTCGAAACACACGAACCGACCGGTCCATTCGGCGCGAAGTCTATCGCGGAACTCCCGACGAACGGCGTGCCGCCGGCGCTCTCAAACGCCATCCGCGACGCCGTCGGCGTTCGGCTGACCGAGTTGCCGTTCACTGCGGAGGACCTAATGGCGGCACTGGACGACCAGTCCGGTGCCGGAAAATAAGTTACCGAACGGTCGGTATTTTGCTGAAAAGTGCCACACCCAGAGACCTTCCTCGTGTGTCAGGCAAACTATTAAGACCGGTTCACCGAAATTCCGACAGTATGGCGTACATCGGCTTTCTGCTGACAGGGGGTCCCTTCGACAGCGAGCGGTGGCGCACCGCCTACGAGCTGGGGCGAGCGGCGCTGGATCAGGGCCACGAGGTGAGCTACTTCCACTACCTCGACGGCGCGCTCGTCCCCGTCGCGGACCAGACCCTACCCGGCTGTTCGGACAGCGGACTGTACGACGAAATGCCGACCGAGAAGTTTCAGGAGCTTATCGCGGACGGGGCGGAAGTCATCTGCTGTGGGCTCTGTGTCGACGCACGCGGAATCGACGCACCCGCCGACTACCCCGAGGGCGTCGAAGTTGGGCTACTCCCTGACCTGGCGGACATCATCGGCGAGGCCGACCGGGTGGTTTCGCTATGAAACGAGAGGTCGTGGTATTGCTCACCCGTGCACCGTACGGCCGAGTCCACGTCCCGGAGGGGCTGCGCGCCGCCCGTGGCGTCGCGGCTGGCTTCGATATGCACGACGTGACTGTGATATTCACGCAGGACGGCGTGTACGGCGCTCGAGATGCTGTCGACCGCGAGGCGCTCAACATGAGCGGGCACGTCGTCGACCTGGCGGAACAGGACGGACAGATGGTCGCGGACGGCGCGGCAATGGCCGAGCGCGGTGTCGACGAGAGCGAAATCGCCGACGACGTGGCCGTCTGGTCGGACGACCGCGTCACCGCCCGAATCCGTGACGCCGACCGGACACTGGACTTCTGACAATGCTATATCTCATCGACAAGCCGATGGCAGAAATCGGACTGCGTACTGCCGCCGGGGACCCCGAGGCGCACGTCGTCCTGATTCAGGACGGCGTCTACCTCACACCGGATATCGACGCACCAGTTTCAGCGGTCGCGAGAGACGTGGCCGTGCGTGGTGTCTCGCTGCCGCCGGACATCGACCGGATATCCTACGACGCCGTAGTCGAACGCCTGGTCGAACAGGAGGTCAAGAGCTTCGTATGAGCCTGTTCGAACAGCTTGATGAACTGGCAGCGCAAGGAAAGCCGGCGGCGCTCCTGACTATCGTCCGCAAGGACGGCAGCGCACCGCGGGACGTGGGGGACAAGATGATCGTCACCGCTGACGAAGAGTACGGAACCATCGGTGGCGGCACGGTCGAGCATCTCGCCGTACAGGACGCCCGGTCAGTGCTTTCGGGAGCCGACGACCCTGGTATCCGGACGTACGAACTCGAACGCGGCGGCAACACGGGCATGGTCTGTGGCGGCGAGATGGACGTGTTCATCGACCATGTTCGCGGACAGGCACAGCTCTACATCGCCGGCGGCGGCCACATCAGCGTCGAACTGGCCCCACTGGCGGAGCGACTGGGCTACGCCGTCACCGTGGTCGACGACCGCGAGGCGTACGCCGACCCGACGCAGTTCCCCGACGAGACGGACGTGATTCACGGCGAATACGGAGAGGCGCTCGGTGACCTGCCGATGGGGACAGAGACAGCCGTGGCCGTCGCGACGCGGAGCGGGACGTTCGATCAGGCTGCCGTCGCCGCAGCGCTGGACGGCGAGGCTGGCTACGTTGGCCTCGTCGCAAGCGAGACAAAGGCCAACCACGTGCTCGATTCGCTCGCCGAGTCCGGGTACGCCCGTCGGGACCTCAGCCGGGTCCAGACACCGGTGGGACTCGACCTCGGCGGGAGCGGGCCGGCCGCCGTCGCGCTCTCGGTTCTCGCCGAGGTCACCATGGACCGCCACGACGCCACCGGTGCGCGGGCGACGCGCCTGAATCTCGACGACCTCGTCGTCGTCCGCGGTGGCGGCGACCTCGGCAGCGGCGTCGTCTATCGGCTTCAGCAGGCCGGCTTTCCGGTCATCGTCACCGAAGTCGACCAACCGACAGTCGTCCGGCGGGCGGTCGCCTTCGGCGCGGCGCTGTACGAAGACGAGGTGGAAGTCGAAGGAGTCACTGGCCGTGCAGCAGCGGACATCGACGAGGCACTCGAACTGCTCGCCGACGATGTCGTGCCGGTACTCGTCGACCCCGAGGCGACTGTCGCTGACGACCTCGACGCGGCGGTCCTTGTCGACGCGATTATGGCGAAAGGGGCGTTCGACACCGGTACGCGCCGGGAAGACGCCGACGTGGTGGTCGGGATGGGGCCCGGTTTCGAGGCCGGAGAGGACGTAGACGCAGTCGTCGAAACGGACCGCGGGCACGAACTCGGCCGTGTGTTCTACGACGGGACGGCAAGCGAATACGACGGCGAGCCCGGCGAACGCCGTGGCTACACTCACGAGCGGGTGCTTCGCGCCCCGACAGACGGTGAGTGGACCCCGACGGTCGCCATCGGCGATAGTGTCACAGCCGGCGACGTGGTCGGCACCGTCGGCGACCGGCCGGTCGAAACCGAGATAGATGGACTGGTTCGCGGCCTAGTTCACGGCGGCCTCAGTGTCAGCGAGGGCACCAAACTCGGCGATGTCGACCCTCGTGGCGAGTCTGTCGACCCAACGAAAATCTCCGACAAAGCACTGTGTCTCGGCGGTGGCGTGCTAGAGGCAGTGCTCCGGTTGCGGTAGAAGGCTCTTAATCGACGTTAGCGGCTGACTTCTTCGATAGTCGGGTCCGAAAGTGAGACACCGCGTCCGGCCGTAACACGTCCGACAGCACGGTAGAACACGCCGGCGTCGTCGAACGCCGTTTCGACGGCGTCAGTCGCAGTCGGCGGGACGGAGACGAACAGTCCCCCGCTGGTCTCCGCGCTCTCGCCCGCAGTCAGCCCGTATCCGAAAAGCGTCGAGAGGGCAGGCGTTCCCGTGATGACCGGGAGATGTGTCAGTTCGATACCGACGTTCGAGCGGGCGGCCACCACGCGGCTCTGCCCGACGAGGCCGAAGCCGGTAATATCAGTCGCGGCTGTCGCGTATTCGCGGCACGCGACTGTTGCGTCCCGGTTCGGTGTGGTCATCCACGCAATAGCCTCCGAAGCAATGGTGTCGAGCGGCCGGTCAGTGGCGTCGGTGACCGTCTCGACGAACTGCTCGTCAGTCACGCGGGTCGCCCCCATAGCTGGCTGTGTCCCGAGCGGTTTGGTCAGGTAGAGCCGGTCGCCGGGACTGGCTCCCTGCGAGGTGAGGAGGGCGTCGGGACGCCCCGTTGCCGAGATGGCCCCGCCGGCGAAGGGCCACGGACTCATAATGGTGTGACCGCCGGCGATGACGCCATCCATCGCGTCCAGTGCGTCAGCCATGCCGGCGAGAATTGGCGCTGCGCTCTCGGTTAGTGCTCGTGGGAGTCCGAGGACGACCAAGCAGTCGACATTCTCGACCGCACCCGTAGCGAAGGCATCGCTAGCGGCGTTGCAGGCGGCGATACGGCCGAAGTCGTACGGGTCGTCGACGATGGGTGTGAAGAAATCCACCGTCGAGACCAGCGCGAGGTCGTCGGTAAGTTTCCGCGCAGCGGCGTCCTCGCCAATGCCGAACAGCAACGCGTCGCTCTCACCGGTGAGGCCGGCATCGGCGAGCAGCGAATCGAGGTCGCTCTGGCCAACTTTGCAGGAACAGCCGTGGAGTTCCGTGTACTCCGTCAGGCGCGTCGTCTCGTCGTCATCGTCAGTCGCCGCGTCGGGTCCCACACTCAGGCCTCCGATAGCGACGCCATCTCGGTCACCCGAAGTTCCAGTTCGAACTCGTCGGACTCGCCAGCAGTCTCCGCGGTCGTCACGTCGATGCCGTGCGTCGTACACATCCGCCGGAGGTTCTCTTCGGCCGGCGGGTAATCACCTCGAACGACGAGCGTCTCGCCGGTATCGAGGTCCGAAAGCGCCTGCCGGACAATGAGCGCTGGCCGGGGGCAGATTTCACCACGAACGTCTACGCGGGCCATACCGGTACGTGTGCCATTAGATCACAAAAACGCTATCGCCGCCACACGTGGTTGCGCCGGTAAGCTATTTGTGTGTCTTGCGCGGAGCGAGCGTATGGATCTGGCTGCTGCGCTGGGCCTGGGTTCCAGCGCCGCTGTCGCCTTTGTCGGGGCCGGCGGAAAGAAATCCGCGATGGGAAAACTGACCGTTGAGGGGACCGACGAGGGATACGACGTAGGCTACACGACAACGACGGCGATGCCGCCCCCGCCCAACCTGCCTCTGACGCTCACCGACCCGGACGGGTGGCGTACCGACCTCAAGACGCGCGACCCGCCGATTGCTGTCGCTCGCGAGGAGGTAGCCGATCCGGCGCGAGTCAACCGGAAGGTTCGCGGATTCGAGGCGAGTGTGATGGAGCAGCTATCCGATGCCGGACTCTTCGACTGGCTTCTCGTCAAGGCTGACGGGGCACGCAAGCGGGAGTTCAAAGCGCCTAGCGACGGAGAGCCAGTCGTCCCGAGTACAGCGACCCACGTCGTCCCGGTCGCCTCAGTCGCCGCCGTCGGTGAAGCGCTGACGACGGACGTGGTCCATCGACCGGAGCGGGTCGCGGATATCACCGGCCTTCGTGTGGGCGACACGATTACTGCGGCGGCTGTCGGGACAGTGCTCACACATCCCAACGGTGGCCTCCGAAACGCGCCAGCCGAGGCGTCTGTGATACCGCTAGTCAACAAAGCGGATACCGAACCACAGCGGCGTATCGCTACTGACGTGCTCACCCACGCGCTTTCACAGACAGAGCGGTGTTCTCGGGGCGTCATCACATCGTTCGCGTCGGATATCTGTGAAGAGGTCTCAAGATCGGATGTGCAAGAGGAGAAGCAGCGATGACTGACTGCGAGGGCACAGCCGGTAGTGTTGCGAGACGAGGGGTAGTATGAGCGGTCAACATCGGACCAGAGTCGGCGGTGTCATCCTCGCTGCTGGGCGGAGTTCTCGATACGAGTCGGGTAACAAACTGCTGGCGACTATCGATGGGAAAGCAGTCGTCCGACAGGTGACCGAAACCGCCTGCAAGTCATCGCTGTCGGACGCTGTCGCCGTCCTCGGCCACGAAAAAGTGGCCGTCGCTGCTGCGCTGGATGGCCTCTCGCTCTCAGTTCAGCATAACGACGAGTACGCGACCGGCCAGAGTGCGTCGGTTCGACATGGAGTCGAGTTTGCCCGTTCGGCCGGCTGGGACGCCGCCCTGTTCTTGCTGGGCGATATGCCGTTTGTACGCGTCGAAACCATCGAGGAGCTTCTCGAAGCGTACCGTACAGGAACGGCAACCGTTGTTGTTCCCGAGCACGAGGGGAGACGGGGTAATCCGGTGCTTTTCGACAACTGCCATTTCGATTCGCTCGCCTCTGTCTCCGGCGACCGCGGCGGTCGAGATATCATCGAGACCACCGAGAAGACAGCGTTCATCGAGGTTTCGGACCCCGGCGTCCACTGGGATATCGATACCGATGCTGACCTCGCCGAGTTCACCGACCGCCGCGACAGCCTGTAAATTTAAGACACTGATGGTGGAACACTCGGCTGATGAAACGGACTATCAGCACGGCCGATGCACCCGATGCAGTCGGGGCGTACAGTCAGGCAACGACAAACGGTTCGCTCGTGTTCACCGCGGGCCAGATTCCGATGACGCCCGACGGCGACCTGCTGGACGACAAACCGATAGCGACACAGGCGGAACAGGCGCTATCGAACGTCGAAGCGGTGCTGGCATCTGAGGGGCTGGAGATGAGTGACGTATTGAAGGTGACCGTCTATCTTGATGACATCGACGACTTTGAGGACATGAACGACACGTATGCCGGCTTCTTCGACGAAGCGCCGCCGGCCCGGAGCGCAGTTGAGGTCGCAAATCTGCCAAAGGGTGTCGGCGTCGAAATCGAAGCCATCGCAACGAACGACTGAGGCCGACAGACGCGCACTGCTGTCGTGGGCCACACAGCCGGGATGTGGCGCACACAACTTTCAAGCCCGGCGACTCGCATCACAGCGTAATGCGACCCACGAGGCGTGAATTCCTGGGAACAGCGGCAGCGCTCTCACTGTCAGGCTGTCTCGGAGGGACAGCAACGCCGACGCTGACGGTCGGTATCGTGCCCGACGTGGACCCGGATACCGCCATCGAACAGAACACCGAACTCGCGGCGTATCTGGCGACCGAACTTGACGTCGAGACCGAGCTACGCACAGCGGCTGACTATGCCGGGATGGTACAGGCGATGGTCGCGGGCCAGGTCGATATTGCCTATTACGGTGGTGTATCGTACATTCTGGCGCATCATCGAGCAGGCGCAAAGCCAGTCGCCGTCGGGTCACGGAATGGACAGACAGAGTGGCACTCCGTGTTCATCGCCCCGTCAGATAGTGACCTGACAGGAATGGCAGACGTAGTCGAGACTGCAAGCGAGACCGAACTGGTGTTTGGCGACCCGCTCTCGACCAGTGGAACCGTGATGCCGACGTACCACCTTCGGACAGAGTACAGCCTACACACCGACGCGTTCGCACAGGTCACACACGTCGGTGCCCACGACGCAACGGCAGCGACAGTCGGCCGGACGAGCGGTGTCGTCGGGGCCCTGAACGCCCGCATCTACGCCAGACTACTCGCAGAGGACGCTGTTGATGGGGTACAAGAGCTCTGGCGGACCCCCGGTTTCCCTGATTACCCGTGGGCCGTTGCCCCGTCGCTAGAGGCAACGACAGCGGACGCTGTGCAGACGGCGTTCACGACCCTCGATTCGAAAGGGCGAACGGACATTCTCGACCAGCAGGCTGTCGACCAGTACGTCGGGGTGAGCCACGACGCGTTCACCTCGCTGGAAACGGCCGTCGAGATGGCTGGCATCGAACGGGGAGGCGACGGGTGAAGAGCAAGTACACAGCGCGGCCAGAGGGCAAACAATCAGGCCAGGGGCTCGTTTTCGATAGTGTCACCAAGCGATTCGGCGGGAAAGTTGCGGTACGGGATGTCTCGCTCAAACTGGAAGCCGGTGAACGGGTCGCCGTCATCGGCCCGTCGGGAGCCGGCAAAACCACGCTTCTCAGGCTGGCAGCCGGCGCGTTGCAGCCTGATGTTGGAACAGTTCGCTTCGACGGGAGCAGCAGTACGGGTTCGACCGCGACGCTTGCGTATCAGGGGGAGACGCTCGTGGACCGGCGGACAGCACTGTCGAACGTCCTCACTGGACGCCTCGGAGCCCTGTCCTGGCTCCGTGGCTTCATCGAGCCACTGCTGCCCCAGCATCCAGAGCCAGCCCTCGAACGACTCGATGCTGTCGGGCTAGTTGGCCGTGCTGATGTCCCCGTGAAATCGTTGAGTGCCGGCGAACGCCAGCGGGTCGCCTTCGCACGGGCCCTCATGCAGGATGCCGAGGTCGTGTTGGCCGACGAACCGACAGCGAACCTCGACCCCAGCTCCCGTCGGAACGTTATCGACGTTCTCGACGCCGCCCTCGACGGGGAACTGCTGGTCACCGTCCTTCACGAGGTCGACCTGGCACTGGAGCACTTCGACCGGATTGTCGGCATGGCGGATGGCCGAGTCAGGTTTGATACGCCCGCACGGGCGGTGACCGACGACCAACTGGATGCCCTCTTTGCGGCGGGAGCATCCACGCCGGGTACCGACGCCGAACGAACGGGAACAGAGAAAGAGAGCGATATCCCGGTTCCGTGGTATGTCTGAAAAATATAGCGGTCCAGATGCCGCCCAGCACGCTGCGACCGGACTCTCGAAAGGCCAGCTCACGACACTCCTCGGCGGCTGTGTCATTCTAGCGACTGCGGCGTGGATCGCCGAAGTGGATCCGATGGCCCTGTTCGCCGCCGGTGCTCGTGAGCAGATGGGCGCGTTCGTTGCCGAGGGCTTCCCACCGGAGACTGGCCGTGAATACCTGCTGGGACGAAGCCTTCGGGATGGCCTGCTGTGGGCTATCGTCGAAACCCTGGCTATCAGCGTTGTCGGAACCACACTCGCTGTCGCGCTCGCCGTCCCACTCGGTCTGACCAGTGCCGCCACCGTCACCCATCGTGGCCCGCTATACAGAAACGCTTCAGCCGGCCGTATTGCCGTCGGACGCGGTCTCTATCACGCCAGCCGAACCGTGCTCAGCTTTCTGCGCTCCGTCCCCGGCATCGTCTGGGGATTCCTGTTCGTTACCGCTATCGGCCTCGGCCCGTTTGCGGGCGTTCTCGCGCTGGCAGTTCACAACGCCGGTGTCCTGGGAAAACTGTACGCCGACTTCCTTGAAGACACGGACCCGATGACGACCGAGGCGGTTGCCGGAAGTGGTGCGACTCGCCTGCAGGCGGTCTGTCACGGGATGGTTCCGCAGGTGACGCCCACAATCGCCTCGTACACGCTGTACCGCTGGGAGTGTACCATTCGGTCGGCCGCCATCCTCGGGTTCGTGGGTGCGGGTGGCGTCGGATACTATCTCGTCATCACCATTCAGCGGTTGCAGTACGGAAAACTCTCGACCGCCATCCTTGCCGTGTTTGCGCTGGTCGTCACGAGCGACTGGCTCGGGTCTCAGTTGCGGACGCGGCTCGGCTGACATTCGGACGAGAGCCAACAGGCCCGCGTCAGGGCTTCTGTTCCTGTGCGGACTTGCGTGCGTCTTCGAGGTCCATCTCAAGGCCCATCGTCGAGGCCTGAGAGCGGACGGCGTCGGCGTCGATAGTGGTTACCTCACCCTGTTCCATGAGGACGTTCCCGTCGACCATCGTGAAGCGGACATCGTCGCCGTGGGCCGCAAACACCAGATGGGAGAGTACGTCGTGCAGCGGCGTTGCCCGCGTGAGGTCCGTATCGAGGCCGACAATGTCAGCGCGCCATCCCTCCCGGATTGCACCGAGTTCCTCGAAGCCGGCGGCTTTCGCACCGTTTCGCGTCGCCATCTCGAAGATTTCGGCTGCCGGTGTCACCGTCGGGTCTAGCTGGTCAACCTTCTGCAGGAGGCTTGCCTGTCGCATCTCGGTAAAGGCGTCGAGGGTGTTGTTACAGGGCGGTCCGTCGTTGCCGATTGCGACGTTGATACCGCGGTCACGGTAGTCCCAGATCGGTGCGATACCACTTGCGAGTTTCATATTCGAGGACGGGCAGTGCGTGACGTGAGTCCCCGTCTCTGCGAGGACTTCGCGCTCGCTCTCGTCGGTCCAGACACAGTGCGCAAGAACAACGTCCTCCCCGGTGAGTCCCACCTCGTCAAGCCAGTGGATGTTTCGCATCCCAGTGTCTTCTTTCACCGTCTCGATTTCGCTCTGGTTCTCACTGGCGTGGGTGTGGATGCGGACACCGTCGTATTTGTCCACGAGTTCGCGCACCCCACGGAGACAGGCCTCGCTACACGAGACGGCAAAACGGGGTGTGACAGCGTACCGGATCCGGTCGTTATAGGCACCGTGATACTGCTGAATCAGTCGCTCAGATTCGTCCAGTGCGGCCTGTGTGTCCTCTAGCAGGCCGTCGGGCGAGCGCTGGTCCATCAGCACCTTCCCGAGCACGCCGCGGATGCCGATCTCACCCGCCGCTTCAAAGGCGCGGTCCGCGTGAGCGACCGACAGGTGGTCAATGCAGGTCGTGGTCCCGCTTTCGATCATCTCCAGATAGCCCAGTTTCGCCGCGACTTCCATCTCCTCGGCCGTGAGGGAGGCTTCCATCGGCAGAATGTAGTCGAACAGCCAATCGAGTAGTTCCGTATCGTCGGCGATGCCGCGGCCGAGACTCTGTACGGAATGGATGTGGCCACCGACGAGCCCCGGCAACAGCACGTCGTATGACTGGTGTTCGTGGTCAGCGTACTGCGATTCGAGTTCGGCCCGGGAACCCACGGCCTCGATACGGTCCCCGGAAACGACGACCGCTCCGTCCTGCAGGACGGTCTCAGAATCCGAAACGACAGTCCCAGTGAGTAACATACGTCCTGCAAGACGGTCTCTACATAAAGAAGGTCCTCATATCGGGATGGACGCCGAGTGCAGACAATCCGGCCACAGACGTGTGGCGCTCCGTGTGGCGCGTGTGCTTCGTAGTGACCTCAGCTTTGCGAGCCGTTCCGTGTCCGTTTTTTGCGGGTGATGTATCTGGTGAGTCGGGTTTGTGTACGAAACGAATCCACGCTGGCAAGTCGCTGAACGAGACGAGTGTTTGTCTCGTACTGCTCAGTAAACAGTTCAGGATACTCCGACAGTAGCCTGTCGCCGATATCGATTATCTCCTTGGGGTCGGCCTGCATGGATGTGAGAATCGCGGAGTATAGCTGTTAACTGCTTTGCTCACAGAAATACCACGGTGTGGCTCATACTGTTGGCCGTCCATATTGTGAGAGATTTGCGACCCCTGGGTGGCGAAAGACGCCACAGACAGACAGCCGAGAGTATCAGTTATCCATCGAGGGCTTTGGTGGCGTGTGTCGCTTGTGGCGCGTACTGGCACACCACTGAATCGTTCGCTCGACGACAGATTCGCCAACACCGACTTTGTCGGCCACTGTCGACGCGGAGCAGCCCCTATCAATCGCGAAGTGGAGGATGCTGTCGAGGTCTCGCTGGTCGATGCCCAGCTCCGCCGCATCAGTTGCACCAGTGTGCTCCATTAAACGTGAAGACTGGTCGAGTAGGTTCGATGGAACCGCGAGCGCATCAGCAAGGGCCTCGATCTCAGTTCGATAGAGGTCGCCAAACAGCGACAGGTCCACGCCGTTCTCGCCGTGTTTCGCAACGGAACCCAGCAGTCGGTCAGTCCGGGAGACCGTCCCAACGACGAGTTCGTTTCTGGTGTTTGCGACGTAGTACTTACACGCCATCCGGAAGCGTTCGCCGGCGTTTTGCATCGCCACGAGGTCGTCGGTCGGCTCACCGGTTTCACCGACGACCCGCTGGAACGCCGTCAGTACCGGCTGCAGGTTGAGCCGGTGACAGTCGATATCCAGCAGCGACGCGACGGTTTCAGCCGTCCGGGCAGGCCCTTCATCGCTTAGCTGTACCGGCATCACCAGTCCGGTCACGTAGTCGGCCCCGATACCGTCGACAGCTAGCGCCGCCGCAACCGTCGATTCGATGCTGCCATCAAGCGGCACGACCAGTCCATTGGCCTCCGCCTCCGTGATCTTGTTCTCCAGAAACACCGGAAGGATTCCCTGTATCCGTCTGGTCGCTGCCTTCGAGGTCGCCAATCCGTGTTCCTCACGCGGGAGTTTGAGCGTGTGAGGGTGCGTCGCTTTGCTCACAGGTCACTCCCTCGCTTGCAACTCTGGATATGCACGGAGATGCAACTAGTGAAACGCATGCATCCAACCAGCCTAATCATGCTAGAAAAGAGGTCACTGATGTCGTATAACTGTTGTCGACAAACGTCATGAGTGTCTTCAGTAGCCTCGATATACCTTATATATTACCTAAGGTTATTCCATATTATAAGCGGCCCAATAACCAAGACAAGATATTTTTCGCACTCATTGCCGACCGTACAGACCATAATATTCAGAATATTGTCCAATCTTTAGATTTAGGACTGCGAGGGAGGGGTACTTCGAGGCGAAAATATACCCCCACTCAGATCAGCATCCAGCAAACCACGGGGCGTTTTGAGAGGAACGCCACATACACCAGCGATAAAATAAAGTACGCGGCACCAAGGTCCCTTACGTCGCCGGTTTGGTCGTTTCCACGGACTGCTCAGTGATGACCAGTTCACGGTTGACAACCCAGTCGACAATCGTGCTACTGTCTATCCGATCCGAGAGGACATCGCCGTCTACAGTGTACCGTCTGACTTTGTACGAATCCATCGCGTTCCGGTTCTCGGTGACAGCTTCGACGGCTTCGATTCGCTCGTCAGTCACGGTATTGCGATACGTGACGCCGGGGACAACGCTGACAGCCGGAACGTCAGTCGGCCAGTCCCAGGTAAACTGCTTGTAGTACTGGTCGAACTGCCACACGAGACTGGCGGCGGAGGTGTCTGCTTCGAGCGTCCCGTCAGCCACCGCCTCCAGTGTCCGGTCCCAGTAGTCTATCACGCAGGATTTGAGGTCCGTCTGAAGCTGTCCCTCGATCATCTTCTGTTCGATGGGATACCGCAGTTCAATAGCGACGATGGCGTGACTGTCGAGATGGGTAAGACATCGCTGACACTCCATCTCAAACACGGAGAGGCCAAGCGGTTGCTCAACCGTGAGATGGACGAGTTCGTTCCCGCAGTTCGGACACCACAGGAATAACACGTCGTCGTGGCTCCCGGTTAGTTCCGCCAGCACAGTCAGATCGTCGAACGCCTTGTCGATGTCGGCGTCCTGTGGCTGTCCGGACTCGCTCGTCGCTGTATTGGAGGCGTCGTCGGTGTACTTTGCGAGTTTGCGGTCTTTTAGCAGTGTTTTGATGACCGAATCGTACGACGAGTGTGACTCCGCGTTCCGTATTCGCCTCAATTTATTTTTCGTCCAATCTTTTACCCGAATGGTCGCCATCTGATTGTTGAACAACCCTACCACTGATAGTATTTTTGTATAATTATCCTAAAATTGAAAATACTCTTAGAGAGTATATTCCGTTCTTGAACAACAGGGTATGCAGTCAAGCAAGGCATCAGCGTCGGTGGTGCGGACACTCCGACTTAAGAGAGACTAGTCAGCCGAGGCCTGTTTTTCGTTCGCAACAGTCCACCGGGTCGGGTCGATCTCGCGTCCGTCAAACGCAGTGTATTCCGGGTACGCAGTGAACACCAGATACTCCGTTCCTTGCTGTAGGTACTCAATAAGGGTGTGCAGATTGTCATCGTCAAGACCGCCAAGGCCGTCAACGAGCAAGAGCGGGACAGCGTCGCCAACATCAAACGACTGGCGGCCGGCCAGCGCTGCCACAAAGCCAATAAGTTCGAGTTCCCCCTCGCTGAGGGCATCTAAGCTCGCTTCCTGACCGTCGCGAGCGACCACAATATCGAAGTCAGCGGTGAGTCGAGCCGTTTCGAACCCCGTCCCAAATCGGGAAAGGATGTCCTGCATCGCCGTATCGAACGCTTCCCGTGCCTCACGCTTGAGTCGGTCTTTTCGGCCCCGGAGTTCCGCGAGGTCGTCACGAAGGGATTCGAGGTCGGTTTCGAGCGTGTCGACGCGGGCCGCTCTCGTTTCGAGTTGCGCCAGTTCGTCGGCGGTGTCTTCGAGTTCGGCCTCGCGGTACTTGATCTCACTTTCGACATCCGAAAGTTCCGCCACGGCCGCATCAACGTGATCGGAAAGCCGCTCCACGTCCCCTTGGGCCTTTTCGAGCCTGCTTCTGGCTGCATCGAGGCTTTGTTTCCGGTCGGCCAGCGTCGTCTTCAACTCAGCGATGTCTTCTTCTAAATCGGCTTTTCGCTGGCGAGCCTGGCTGATTTCCTCGCGCTGTGTTTCCAGTTCCTCGACAGTATCTCGGTAGGTCTCCTTCTGGGCGCGAAGCGCCGTGAGTTCGCTCCCAAGAGCGTCCAGCCGGTCAGCCAGGTCCGCTCGTGTTGTCTCGCTGCCGCATGTCCAACAGGCAACGGTGTCCTCGTCGATATCACGCTCCACCTCGGTAAGCAGGTCCAGTCGGTCTTCACTGAGTACCATTTCGGTGGCGGAGTAGACGGACTGGAGTACCTCGGCGTCTCGCTCTACTTGTGAGAGGGACTCCCTCGCCTCCGAAAGTTTGTCTGCAACGTCATTGTACTCCGGGATTTCGAGAGCATCAAGATCATCTTGGCGCTCCGAAAGACGCTGTTCCGTCCGCTCGATACTCTGCTCAAGTCGTTCGACGCGGTTTTGCGCCTGATTCTGTTCAGTTCGTGCTTGGCTGAGCTGACGGCGGACCGACTCCGAACTGTCGTCGCTTCCTGCCTCACTGTCGATCGTCTCACGTTTGGCCTGCAAATCTTCAATTTCGTTTTCTAGCCGTGTCACTTTCTCTTGAACACTGGGAATCCGCTTTTTCGCCTCGCGTGCCTGCGTAAGTTCTGTTTCGATCTGTTCGCGCTCTCGCTGTAACGTCTCGATCTGTGCGTCGATATTCTGGAAGTCGAGCGGCCGCAACAGCACATCCTCAAGATTTTCTCCTGCCCGGACGGCACGGCGGACTTCGTTGCGCTCGTCCAGACACGCGAACAGTTCAGCGCGTATCACGTCGTACTCGTCGCTGAGGTATGGCTCACCGCGTCGGGCGACAGTACCGTTCTCACGGGTGAGCGCCACGTCATAGACGCCTGTCGGTGTTTCTAGATGTACTGTCCCGCTTTCTGCCCCTTCGGTCAATTCTGTGGAGGTGCCAAGGGCCGTTTTGATTGCTTCGATGAAGCTCGATTTCCCCTGCCAGTTCGAACCACGGACGACGTTTACTCCCGGCGCTATCGTTGCCGACCCATCAAGTATACCTGCGATTCGTTCGATGTCGATGTTCCAAGTCATGAGTTGTGTGCTGACAGATTCGCGCTCCGGTGTTGCTTACAGACGTACCCACGCTCAAGTGCGACAGCGAACGGAACGCGGGTCGGACAGTCTGGACATCCAAGTTGTACCTGGGCCTCAATCTCCGCGGTGTCACCGCCGTCGATGTCGCCTTTCTTCGCGAGCGATGACAGTGCCGTTTCGGCCTTCTGTTCGACAACCGTCTTGGCCGTTGCCACGCTCTCACGCTCCCAGTTAGTTGTCGCCTTCTGTGGCTCTTTTTCACCGTCCAGACAGTCGTTGAGATGTGTTCGCATCGTCCCCCACGACACCATATCATCATGGAGCGACGCACCAGGGATGCCTGTAGCTTGCAGTCGCTCGATGAGTTCGTCCCGTTGTAAGTCGTCATCGCCACATAACGTCTCGTAGTCGCTGTCTATACGGGTATCAAGGGCTTCACGACCGTGTTCAGTATACACCTGTTTGAGGAGTCGTTTGTTGAACCACACTGTCAACGACCGATACCCCATTTCGGTCCGGTCATCGGCGCCTGTCCAGCGTGCGAGCAGGCCATCGTCAAGGGACTCGTAGACGGGGTCCGCTGACGCCAGCCCGTACTTATCGATAACCGCATCTACTTTGCAACCGGAGTCAACAGCCATTGTTCAGTCGTTTCGGCCTGTTCAGTAATAGTTTTTGACGCCTGGTGTACGCACAGTGTACGTGAGCCCTAACTCCGATAGTCTACACACCCTCAGTGTGTACTTTGGTCATAGACGAATGTGAGTGGGGGAAGAGAATTATTCGCAAATGGAATTATTATCACACATATGCTAGTAAATGCGTTATCATTCTTATCTGGTATTTCTCCCATATTATTATGTAGTCGATATTTACAGAGCTAAATCCAGGTTTGATTTAATCTCAATACGGACCGTTTCTTACCACATTTGATATCTGTACGATAGCATATCGACGAGAAGATATTCAAAGTTCAACACTACTAGAATATATAAATTTCTAATAACTCGGGTCGGGAACCATTGGTTCGGAGAGCGTAGTGTTTGTATGCTTGTAAGAATATGAACTACCTACTGATTCGGGTTGGACCGAGTTTTTCAAGGGAGACAGTGACTAGCAGAGGCAGAACAATGGCTGCGTTGCAACCAAGTCAAACGTTTATACGGGCTGTCGCGTAAGTAGTATAGTATGCGGAAGTTGGCCGGTGAAACCGGACCGGCACCAACGGATAGTGGGACGGAAGCCCCGAAAATCAAGGTGCTGTTAGTCGATGACTACGGGGAGTTCCGGCAGACCACGGCAGAACTGCTGGAACACGAGAACGACCGTATCGAGGTAATTGAGGCCGCAAGCGTCGATGATGCCCTCAGCTACTTCGATTCCGAGTCGATCGACTGTATCGTCAGTGACTACGAGATGCCCGAAGCTGACGGGATTGAATTCGTAGAGACGGTACGACGGTCTAACGGTGACCTCCCATTTATTCTGCTGACAGGCCAGGGAAGCGAGAAACTCGCCAGTGAAGCGGTTTCGGCCGGTGTCACCGACTACTTCGTCAAAGGTGGTGGGCCGGAGCAGTACGCAGTGCTCACAAACAGAATCGAGAACGCAGTCGAATCGTACCGATTCCGACGGGAAACGGCGCGGTTATCTCGGATTAATTCCCTGTTCCGGGAGATAAATCGCCAAGTGCTGAGGGCGTCAACAGCCGAAGAGATCAAAGCGGCTGTCTGTGAAATTCTGACCAGTTCGGATGCCTACCAGTTTGCCTGGATCGGTGAGAAAAACGAGTCAGGCGACATCGTTCCCACCGCTGGCGGTGGCGACGCACTCGAATACGTCGAAGCGATGCTCTCTCGCTATGACCGCTCAGTGTTCGATGACGGACCGTTCGGCCACGCAATCGAAACCGGCGAACAGCAGGTGGCGTCTGATATCAGGACTGGTTCGTCTGTCCAGCCATGGCAGGAACTCGCATCGGAGTACGGGTTCCGGTCGATGATCGTTCTCCCGATCCAGTACACAGGATCAGTACAGAGCGTGATTTCGATATACGCAGACACACCCTTCGCGTTTGACGAGGCGGAGCAGACAGTACTGACAGAGCTTGCTGAGATTGTCGCCGATGGGCTCCATTCAACTGCAACACGTGCCGAACTCGAAATGCGGGAGGAAGTCCTGCGGACGATTACCGAAGTGTTCACAGCACGGGACGGGGCGCTACAAGAACAGATAGCGGACCTCATGCAAGTCGGCCGTAGCGTGCTTGGAACCGAGTACGCGACACTTTCTCATATAAATGGAATGGAATACGATTTCGAGGTGCTCCAGACACCAGAGGAAACGATTTTTTCAGGCGGAACGATTCCGTTGTCGGAAACCCCCTGCGCGAAAGCTATCAAAGACGGGGAGACGGTCGTGATGACTGACGTTGCTGCCGACTGCGGCGACGATAGTCGAGACCACATGTGGGATGACAAAGTCGATCGGTATCTCGGCACGCCACTCACTGTGGGTGGGAGTATCTATGGGACGCTCTGTTTCTACGGGTCCGGGACGAGCGGGACCGGGTTTTCGGACTGGGACGTAACGCTCGTGGACCTGCTAAGCAAGTGGATCGGAAACGAATTACAGACACAGCGGGCTGAGATGGGCTTTACACAGCTGTACGAAACCGCAACAGACCTCCTGGGCGTGACTTCAGAGGAGGAAGCCGCGCAAATTGTTGTCTCGCGGACCCGTGATATCATCGGTCTCCCTGAGGTTGTGCTGTACGCGTTCGACAGCGAGACGAACACTTTTCGCCCGCTTTCGACGACGGAGACCGAGGAACACCAAGCTATCCCAGCAGACGGTGATAGCTTCGTAAGTTCGGCCTTCTTTACCGAGGAAACTATAATCTGCGACGAGAACTCGGCCTCGGAATCGGGCGAGAGCACGACGACTGATGGAAAAGCCGTCTTTGTCCCGCTGGGTGACCATGGGGTACTTCGAGCGGGCGACACAATCGGCGGCGAGTTCGATACCCAGACTCGTCGAATTACCGAACTCCTCGGGGCGACTATTCGAACGGCGTTCGATAGGCTGAACTACGAGACGGAACTCGAAGATAGGCAACGCGATCTGGAGCAACAGACGGTGCAGCTTGAGCAGATGAACCGGTTGACAGAGTTGAGTCAGAAAATTCACGAGCGAGTGCTCAGGGCAGACAGTCGCTCAGAGATAGAGCAGGCAGTGTGTGACCAGTTAGTCGCGTCCGACATCTGTTCGTTTGCCTGGATCGGTGAATACGAATCCGATACTGACCGTGTCACGCCACGGACGTGGGCAGGAACCGACCGTGGCTTTCTCGAAGAATCCCGCACACCTTCGAATGAAACACCGCCTCCACCAGCAGTCCAGACAGCCCGGACGAACGAGCAGACGCTGAACAACAACATCGCGGACGGGCTCAGAGGGAAGGGGTGGCAGCGGCGGCTACTGGAACGCGGGTTCCAATCAGTCGTCAGTATTCCACTCAGCTATCAGCAGCTCTCATATGGGATCCTGACTGTGTACGCGAAAGCGCCGAACGTTTTCGATCTGCCGACACAGTCAGTACTCGAGGAAGTGAGTGAGACGGTTGGATACGCCATTAACAGCATTGAGACGAAGCAAGGGCTCGTCGCGGATCGGGCTGTCGAGCTTCAACTGGAAGCAACCGAATCCGATGATATCCTCCATCGGATCGCGGGCGTCGTCGATGCAGAGATATCATTCGAGGGGATCGTCCCACAGGGAGATGCCAGCTGTATCGTGTTTTTCAGCACTGACGCTCCCTCAGAAGATCTACAAGCGTGCTTGGATACCCTCCCTCGGATTGAGCGAATAGAGTGTCTAACCGACACAGAAGATACGAGTTTGTTCGAAGCGACAGTCTCGGGTACACAACTCGCACTGACAGTCGCCGAGCAAGGAGGAGCCCCGCAATTGATCCAGTCTGATGGGAAGACGCTGAAGATTCAGATTGAGGTTCCACAGACTGTCGATATTCGCCAACTCATTGCTGAGTTACGGCGTTCATGTCCGGACATCGAACTCGTCAGCCGTCACAAGCGGGAACGTAGTGTCCAAACCCGCGAGTCATTCTACTCAGAACTGACAGCACAGCTAACCCCTCGGCAGTTTGAGGTCCTGCTTGCAGCCTTTTATAGCGGATTCTATCAATCTCCCCGGGACAAGACCGGTCAGGAAATCGCTGATACACTCGATATATCACAGCCGACGTTCAGCCACCACCTTCGGGTAGCTGTCCGGAAACTACTTGAGGAGTTGTTTGGCGAAGAGAGAACGGCACAGCATCTAGATAGATAGCGTCTGTTATCTGAGTTTGCTAGTCTGATAGAGTATATCCTGATACGGGAGTGGTTCATACAAAGAACAATGAGTTTGGAGTGGAACGAGACAGAAACGGTCTTTTGGGCAAACCAGTACGAATCACCGAGTGAAGCGATTGTTACCGCTATAGCAGCTAAAGAATCCGTAACGGAAACTAGTCTCCCGCCGCTGTATAATCAAATCGACCCGGATGCCCTCGACACACTTGTCGCAGGGCAGTCCACCGACGACATTCAGATCAGTTTCACATACAGTGGGTACACCATTCGGATTCGAGACAGCGAGACAATCGAGATCACGCCCACGTAATCGGCTATCAACTTCCTACTAGTTCTTAATTGAGGAAATGATGAAGAGCCTCCGGCAAGAGAGCACGCCAGCAAGACGAGCGGGAGAGCAGTACAGTAGCCGCAGAAGAGGATATCCGAATTTGAAAAAGAATATTGAGCAGTCACGCTCTTAGCTCGATAGTTGGCGATATATCCTATTACGGACTGAACTACTCCAGATTTCACAGAGGTTAGGCCAGACTATTCTTGAGATTACTATCACAGGTGCGGCTGTGCTTTCAGACTGGCCTCGCCAAATCCCCACTCGGTGACTTGGTAAATCAACTGACAGAGCCAATATCGTATAACTAGGATATATTATTAATAAGACACTACGTAGTTTCCGTCTATCCTCATTAGAATCCGATAGCGTAGTGCTAATGTTTGTACATATACTAGTAGAAGTAGACCCAGAGTTTAGTAGTGTGACACCGCGACTTATATCGGATCGGACAATAACTCACCGTACTGCGCTTTCGCCTGCATATCTATTTTTATTTATTCTCTGCTGTTGTGAGGGATTCGTGTAGTACTGTCAATACTTCCACATCAGAAACACAGGGATTAGATACCGACTGTGACCCGACGGTGAAAGACAAAAGCCCAGTACGCCATTCAAGTAGCTACTTCTTACTCGGGAATTAGAGGGTAACGGGGGTGTAACAAAACGGTACCCCGGGTTTCGTGTATATATGTCGCTCTCGCGGCCTGAACATAAACCAACGCAGCAACCGAGGTCATGAGTGGATCGATGGTAGAGGAAGAACCAGAGCTCTCACGCGACCAAATGTTCGATATCCTCAGCAGCTCTAGGCGTCGATATACACTGTACTATCTACGCCAGCAAATAGAGCCAGTCCAGCTAACCGATTTAGCTGAGGAGCTGGCTGCGTGGGAAAACGATACAACCGTCGAAGAACTCTCTTCACAGGCGCGAAAGCGGGTGTACGTCTCGCTGTATCAGACTCATGCTCCAAAGCTCCAAGAGGCAGGGCTAATAACCTATGACGCTGATACGGGTGAGATAGCTCTTCGAGAGGATGCTCCAGAAGTTGAACCATTCATCAGCAATGGCGATAACGAGTCAAAATGGTATCAGTACTATGGCGCTGTGGCCCTGTTGAACGCCGTTTTACTCATAGCAGCAATCGTCGGTGTGCCTCCACTCAGTGCGATTAGTCCATTAATTATCGGACTAGTCGTCATAAGTTCGTTTCTCGTGCTTTCTATTACTCACGGGGTCTCCAGACGGCGAGGGGAAAACAACAAGTCCTTTGATATCGGTGAGCCGTGAGTGGGATTGTATGCTGACTGAGAAACACCCCCCAGGGGTGTGTTATTCTTCGTCGTCGGCCGCACCATCCGGCAGTAACTGGTCGGGCGACCGTTTGTACATCGGAGTGCTCGCGAATTCCGAAATCCGTTCCATTTCGCTGTCGGAGATATGTTCCGGCATACACCGCTACGTCTAACTGTTACAGTTTAGTAATTGAGTTCATATATGAGGTAGTCGGCTTCTTCTGGACACCTGCTAGTTATCCATGTGCTGAGGGATACTGGTGTCGAGCCATCATATATTTGTTATAAACTCCCAGAATTTCGATGATTATAGCTACTCGATAAGCACTCCTATAGCCAACTTCTAGGTGAATATCTGAATGATATCATAATGCCCGTTTCTCGGTCATGACTTCTGGTACAGTGTCTACTGGACATCTAGGCTTTCCCATCACACAATTTAACTCGAGAAGGGTCAGCAGTATCTCAACAGTTAGTCAGGAGAATCAGTGAATCATTAGCAAAGGGTTAGAATCCAGTTGTCATAGTTAAAAAGTCGAGACCGGAATGAGCCGGAAAGAACGGTGTGACCGAAGCCGCTCCGGCTCACTGTCAAAGTGGAGAGAGCGATCCGAGTCGACAGCGACTATACAGGGCACGAGCGTCCCTGAGGGGGGTGGTAAGGATTGGGCCGGTGTTGTGGGTGTCGGGTAACTGCCCTCTCCATCAGTGTCTAAACCGCAGGGGTGTATTGTTATAGTCGTGTTATTCTGGCATGGCGGAGCTTACCACCCCAGACGGACGTGGAACGGTGGTAGCTGATCATATAGCTCAGATGTCGAGGAGGGCTAAGGTTCGTAATGGCATTTGAGAGGGCTCCATCGGTTTCGAGCTTCGGGCGTAACGATCCAAGAAGTAAGTATAGGATCGTAGACGGGGAGCCGCAGATACAGGATGGTATTGATGCAAATGTGCCTGAAGGTATTTGATTCATCCTGCTCCGATGGTGAATCTGTGGCTTCGCTCAGCGTTCATTTCTCATATACATCGTAAAACAATGTCATTGTCCAGTGAAGTCCTATCGAATATTAAAGTAATTTAACCCTACCATCAGGAATTAGTCTGTTTTCAGAGATTTTGATAGGCACAAATTCATAGAATGAGTTGGTAAGTAAATTAATTGTAAATGGCAAAGAAGTGCTGTGTATAGGGGCGCAATCTTTAATATAGTAATTACTCCTTTCCGAGATATGCTCAATGTCAGCGCAGTAGAGAGGAAGTTTAAACATCGTCTTAATCTGAGATTAGGGCTTTGGGGGCGGGGTCAGAATTCGTGGTTTACATACAGGTGGTTGAGTCTGTCAAGGTCAGGATGTTTGAATGGAGTGGCAGCTGAATGATGACCTCAGAGGAGTGGGAAGAAGTAGCGACGGACCCAGACTGGGAATCAGACCTGGGCTACGAGATGGAGGAACTCACCGTTGTCAAATCCTCGACTGATTCACAGTTGATATTTTTGCCGGAGCATGAGTCGCAACTCGGTGAAGAAGAGTTCATTGTTATTCACTCGGATTCACTTCGAGATCTACGCCGATAGCTGAACAGCGTGACTAGCCGAAAGAATGTGCGGTTCGCCTACCGATGGCAGGTTCCGATTAGTAGCAATATTACAATGTGGCATCTGGGAAAGCGTGTGAGTGATGAAAGCAGTAGTTCTCGCAGCCGGGAAGGGAACACGACTTCAGCCACTGACTGATGACCTCCCGAAAGCGTTAGTTGAGGTAGACGGAAAACCGCTTCTGACTCATTGCCTTGACGAACTTATTTCACTTGATGCAGATGAGTTTGTTATCGTCGTCGGATATCGTCAACAGCAGATTATCGACTATTACGGTAGCTCGTACGATGGTGTCCCGGTAACATACGTCCATCAGGAGGAGCCTGCTGGGCTAGCGCACGCCTTGTTACAGGCCGAGCCGAAAATTGAACACGATTTTATGTTGATGCTGGGAGACAATGTGTTTCGGGGGAACCTCGACACAGTCGTGCAACGACAACAGGAACAACGCGTCGACTGCGCGTTTCTGGTAGAGGAGGTTCCGAAAAACGAAGCGTCTAGATATGGCGTTTGCGTGACCAATAAATACGGTGAAATAACGGATGTCGTAGAGAAGCCGGACGATCCGCCATCTAATCTGGTCATGACCGGCTTTTACACGTTTTCGCCGGCAATATTCAAAGCTTGTAGCCTTGTTCAACCCTCTGATCGCGGCGAGTACGAACTCAGCGATGCCATTGATTTACTGATGGACAGCGGAAGAACAATCGACGCCGTTCGTCTCAATGGGTGGCGTGTCGACGTTGGATATCCTGAAAACAGGGATGCTGCAGAGCAGCGTCTTGCAGAAGAAACGGCCACCCTAGCCTCTGGTGGTGGGAACATCTCTCGATAGATCCATCAGTACGGATGATAACTGATGTGGCTATGAAAGTACCTGTCAGCTAGCTACATAGCGCTCTCAACATTGGATACACATTACCTTACCACAGAATGGGTATGTGGAACAATCATATCTGAGTCATCCCCAGGCATAGGTTTCTACCCCGTTGCCCCCCACCTTCCTTGTTTAGTGGCCGTGAGTCAATGGCGAATCCCAGCGCTATTTGTGCAATTGTTTTCGAAGTACTGCTCCTATCAGTAGCAATCTTCCTGTGGCTCATTGACGGGGCTCCCGGTTGGAACATTGTGTGTCGACAGTTGCCGATACGGTGACTGTCATTACAAGCACCATTCAGATTATCGTCCGATAGTACGCTCTAGTAGTAGCATAACAAAACAGGAAGACGTGTATTGACTTGGCTATGTGCGCTGGATGGGCCCGACAGTTTGTGGGGATTTTTGTCGTCTGGCTATTGTTAGCGTTGGGAGGAATGATATTTATCGGTCGTTGGAACCTGTTGTTGTATTACCTGCTCAGCTACGCAGGCTTTCTTTTTGCGGTCGAGCTCAGCAAACCAGATGGCGCCCGACCGAAAAATCACAGGCGACTACGCTGGGTTTCCATGGGTGGGTTTGTGGTGTTCATTTACGGAGTTGTATCGTGGGTACAGGCAGTCATTGCAGCCATGCCGACGTAGGCCAGACGGGTGAATGCCTTGCCTACTAATGACAGGTGGGATATACTAATATCTTCGAGGCAAGAGCAAGTTGATAGAAGGAATTACATGGTATCGGTCAGCGTTGTCATCGCGACATTGAAGCCGCGAGATGAGATTGAAGCGATACAGTGCCTCGAAGACCAGACGTTCGATGACTTTGAGGTTATCGTATGTGATAAGAGCCCGGTGACCAGAGCCCGTAATGAGGGGATCAGACAATCTTCAAGCGACAAGATAGTGTTTCTCGATGACGATTCTCGACCCCAGCCAGGATATCTTGAAAAAGCCAACGATGTCCTCGAAACAGAGGCGGCGTACGCCGGTCGAACCATCCACCCGGTAGATGATGTGTTTGCCCGCCATTTCACCGCCCATTACGACTGGGGGGGCGACCCTTGCTACGTCGATCACTTCTGGGGGTGTAATATGGGCGTCCATAGAGACGTGTTCAAGACCGTCGGTGGGTGGGACGAAGAAATGGGGTGGGGTCACGAAGAAAAAGAACTCGCCAGGCGAGTCAGAAGCGAGTTTGATATTCGATACGATCCCGAACTCGTTGTCGACCATCCATACGCGTCATCTATTACCGACTACTGGAAGAAACAGTATAAACTCGAAACGAAGAGTCCGTACTACTGGTCAAAGTGTAACGTCTCACGAGCGGATCAGCTCAAGAACATTTTCTGTGAGACATTTGACCCGCTGAATTACGTCAGAATAACCCCAGTAGCGACCATGATAGAAGCGGGTAGTACTGTTGCAAAGACAGCTGGGCGTCTTCGAGGATTCCTCGATCACACCCACCACGAAGAAGGCAGGGGCGGGGTACCGGATATTGATCGACCTTCACAATCTCCAGAACGATCAGGATAACGTTACTCTGTGTTGCTTCGGTGCTCCGAATTTAGACAAGCTAGCAGCTGCTGGTCACAACTCTTTCGTTAGAGAAAGTTGGCAGAGATTCACTAGTTACTCGCCGAAGCCCTGTTCACCATAGCCATCCTCACCGTACCCACGATACAGCATCTCCCGCTTCATCAGCACTGCAGCACCAAACGAGAGTCCAGTCGCAACGAGGGCCAGAATAGTCCGTCGAGTCGCCTGCTCCGGCTGCATTTCCTTGGTCTTTTCATCTGAAGACATCAGTACAGTGAGATAGTCCTCTTCGCGACCGTAGCTACGCTTTGTCGGCGACTATTTTGGTCCATCGTTACCAGGAATCCAATGACGGAGACCGTTTTAGTAAACAGGCCATACCGTCAATCATGCTGCAGCATATCCCACCTATTGACCTCCTTGTGATTTGGGTACGAACTCACCGACGGTAGATATGAAGACATCCCGAAATTAAATCTCAATTGGTTTTGCCGGGCTTCGTATATTCAGCCAAGCATCGACTGTGGTCAGTCCACGGGTGAATGGGTAGTTAGTTGGACATCCGGTTGTCCTGCTTGGAATTCACCAGAATCGGAGTGGTTAAGAGTCATATAATACACCGTTCGTGTGCTAAAACCAGACGAGATGGCGCTTATACCTTTCTCTGGTAGAATGATACCGAAGTTTCGGATAGATTGTCACGGTAGGATTGAGAGAGCAGGCAGTCGGTGGGGACTGCCTGAGTAAATCAGTACGAGGTTACTACTATTGAGGCTACTATCCCACCTTCCATCGATGACTTACACTGTCGCAGTCATTGGGACCGGTGCAGATCCGGACGACCCGGATACCGACGGGTTCGCAATGGCATACAGACACGCAGGCGCGTACAAACGGCTAGATTCGTGTAAACTCACCGCCTGTGCTGACGTCGTCCCGGAGAATGCAGAGAACTTCGGCGAACGATGGAATCTCCCGGATGGGAACGTCTACACGGACACTGAGAAAATGCTCGATGCTGTCAAGCCCGACATTGTCAGCGTCTGCGTGCCGCCCCACATCCACGCACCTGTCGTGATGACGTGTGCTGAGAGTGGGGTAATGGACGCCATCCATTGCGAAAAGCCGATGGCAACGAGATGGGAGGACTGTCAAAAAATGGCATCGGCCTGTAAGCGGGCTGGTATCCAGCTTACGTTTAATCATCAACGGCGGTTCGGAAAGCCGTTCCGGAAGGCCAAGTCGCTGCTTGAAGACGGGAAAATAGGCTCGTTGGAGCGAATTGAACTCGGTGGAAAAAATCTATTCGACTATGGGTCACACCTGTTTGACCTCTGTGGGTACTTCACTGACCAGACGATGTCGAAATGGGTGATGGCTGGGATCGAATACAGCGAGGAAAACGTGCAGTTTGGGGCCCACAACGAGAATCAGGCCATCGCACAATGGCGGTATACGAACGGTGTCAATGGGCTTGCATCGACAGGGGACGGTGGTATTGTCGACTGTCATATGCGGCTGCTGGGCTCAGACGGAATGATAGAAATCGGTGGCGAGGTTCCGCTACGGGTCCGGACTGGCAACAGCTGGACAACACTCGACACTGATGGAGAGGACGTACATGGTCCCAACGAGACAATATTCGACGCTGCAAAGCAGAAGATCAGCGCTCACATACCGGGAGCCACTGTAGAAAACGCGAGGCCTGAAAGCTATATTGACCGTGCCATAGCGGACACCGTCGACGCACTTGCCACAGGCCGTGAACCTGAACTCTCAGCTGACAACGCACTGCAGGCAACGGAGCTTATATTCGGGTGCTGGGAGTCCGCCCGGCGGTGCGGACAAGTCGATTTCCCACTGGAAATTGATGACAACCCGCTGGAATCGATGGTCGAAAGCGGACAAGTACTCACTGCTGACAAACAGTAAATCCCAGTCCACTCAAACAGTTGGACACTGAGAAGAGGTGTCGGGATACACCCTGATAGTTCGGCTGCGTCACGGTTACCCCGCCCATAACAAACAGATGGTATCCAAAGTATGTAGCAACGGAGAGCCTATGCAGGCACAGCAATACAGAGTATTGAGTCGGAAGAACGAACTGGTGTCGGTCAATCGGCCTGATGATCTGGCTCATCACATACGTGGCAGAGAGTTTAAGCGACAATGCTAGATAAACTGAAACGACTGATAAAGCGGCTGCTCCCGGCCAGTGATGATGTTATGGAGCAGGCTGTGAAGAGTGGCGTTTGGGTTGGCATAATGAACGTCACTGAACGGGGGCTAGAGTTGCTATTGCTAGTCATCGTTGCTTCACTGTTGTCCCCGCGTGCATTCGGGTTGATGGGGATAGCGCTGTTAACACTCTCCTCACTCAAAAAGTTCTCCGAGTTGGGCATCAAGTCCGCTCTGATACAGGCCGAGGAGGACAACGTCGACGACGAACTCAACACGGCCTGGACAATCGAGACAGCCAGGGGGACCGTAATCGCCGTGATCCTGTTCCTTGGGGCCCCATTTATTGCATCGTTGTTCAACGAACCTGCGGCGACCGATCTGTTTCGAGTCATCGCCCTTTCGCCGTTTATTGTCGGGTTACGAAACCCTGCTGTCGTCTATTTCCAGAAGAGTCTAGATTTCCACAAAGAGTTCGTCTACAGAGTTAGCGGCGCGGTGGCATACTTCGTCGTCACCGTAGGCATAGCTCTGTATAAGCCAACCGTCTATGCACTGGCAATCGGATTCATCGCCGGCGACGCCGCCCGGTTTCTCGTCTCATATATCGCAGACGGGTACCGGCCATGGCCTTCGTTTGACCTTGATGTTGCAAAGAAACGTTACAGTTTCGGCAAATGGGTTACGGCCAACTCGATCCTATATTTCCTGTACAGTAGAGGGGATGATGCGTTTGTCGGCTGGGCGCTCATGGCAAGTGCACTGGGGTTTTACCAACTCGCCTACCGGCTTTCAAACGCGCCAGCGACCGAAATCACACAGACAATCTCAAGTGTGACGTTTTCGGCGTATTCGAAAGTACAGAATGATATCGAGAAGCTGCGGTCCGGATACTTCCAGACGCTTAGAATGACCACATTGGCTTCATTCCCAGCAGCGATGGGTATCGCAGCAGTCGCACCCGCGTTCGTCGAGGCGTTTTTTACCCCTGAATGGCAGCCGATGATACCAGTAATGCAGTTGCTGGCTATCTATGGGCTATTGCGTTCAATGGGTGCAACGATGGGACCGGTCTGGAAGGCGGTCGGGCGACCTGACTATATCGCCAAGCTCTCCGCTGTACGCGTGACCCTTATTGCGATATTCATCTACCCGACCACGATGATGTATGGTATTGAGGGTACCGCAGCCGTCATTACGGGCATCTATATCTTCCCGATGATGCCGATAGACACCTACCTTATTGCCCGGACTGTCGGAACGTCTCCGGTTCGGGTCCTCAGAGAGGTTTCGTATCCACTGGTGGCAAGTCTTGGGATGGCAGCCGCAGTGACCTACGTCTATCAGACGGTGACTCTTAATGCGCCAGTATTGGAGTTTATTCTGTTAATTCTCGTAGGTATCGGAGTCTATGTGGCTCTGGCTCTGGCTCTCATGTTTAGTTTCAATTGGGAAGTCAAGCAGAACCTCGAATCAATATTCGATGCGTTAGCGTGATCAAAATGAGACAGACAATCCAGATCAATCGACCCGGCGAACAGAAGAGGAAAGGGCGATGAAGCGACGAACAGTGCTTGCTGGCGTCCTCCCGTTTTTACAGGGTACGCGTTGGTTAGATCGGTTGCTGCTCGTCAATCAAGGTGAGATAGTTCAAAAGCGGTTCGTCGGCATCGCCGGAGGGGAGACGACTGAGATTGTCGTCGTTGACGATGACGGGACAACTGTTTCGTCCGAGCACAAGGGGCTGCTTGGACAGTCACCGGAGGAGATATCGCCAGCGGATGCAACTTCGCTTCGAGAAACGTACGATGCTATACAATTCCACGTCACAGTCAACCACCACAGCAGCAGTCTCGAGCTGTTCAGTCGGACCGGAACGGTGGATTACCGGACATCGAGGGCGCTCTACAGCGGGACCGCGGTGGGTGACCACATTTCGTTTCAGACATCTCTCCTCAACGGTGACACCATCATCTCGCTGTCCTGTCTCGCAAGCGATAGGGAGTCCCTGCAGCGTCGGTGTCGGGTCGGCATCGACGACCCGACCGGGGAATGACAGGAGCGTGCGGCGTCGCCTCCGGGTCGCGGACACTGCACGGCGAGGGCGGGTTGGGGGCGGCCTATCGCATTCGGATTGGTAGTGGGACCGGAATTACGGTAGCAAAGTGAGCCGGTTTTAGACGGTATAACAATACGTCCGACAGCGGTCCCACCAGTAGAGATGTACACGCTGGAGTCGTTGAAACACGGCCTCGATGAACCACACAAGATTTTCCAAGAGGTCAACCGCCTTTACTATCGCCGACTACGGACGTGGCCGTACAACCGTGACGGCATCGACGTCTTTGCCAAGGACTGGGACCACCTCCTCATTTTGGATGCGTGTCGCTACGACATGTTCGAGGAGCAGAGTTCGCTTCCCGGGAAACTCGAGTCGGTGGAATCGAGGGCGTCGGACACGAAGGAGTTCCTCAGAGCGAACTTTCACGGGCGCGAGTTCCTCGATACGGTGTACGTAACGGGAAGCCCGATGTTGCACAGGCATCGAGACAAGGTAGAGACGCGGTTTCACGACGTCGTCGACGTGTGGAGGGAGGACGGATGGGACAAGGAGTACCGGACGGTCCTCCCAGAAACGATGACCGAAGCCGCGATACAGGCGAAAGAGCGGTACCCCAACAAGCGACTGCTGGTCCACTACCTCCAACCGCACTACCCGTTCCTCGGGCCGACCGGACAGGAGCACTTCGAATTGGACAGGCTCAATTTCGAGTGGTACAAGCTCCTCAGCGGGGAACTGGACGTCTCCGACGAGATCGTCGAGCGTGCGTTCAAGGAGAATCTCGACGTGGTGTTGCCCGAGGTCGAACGGCTCTTCGATGAGTTCTCGGGAAAGACAGTCGTCACCGCGGACCACGGGCAGGTCATCGGTGAGCGGAGTTTCCCCGTGCCGATACGGGAGTACGGACACCCGGGCGGGGTGTACGCCGACGGACTGGTCACGGTTCCGTGGTTGACATACGAGCGCGGCGAGCGTCCGGAAATCACCGCTGAGAATCCCGCTGGTTCCGACACGACCGACCAGGATAGAGCGACTGCCCGCAAGCGACTCGAGCATCTCGGCTACGTGAACTGACTCGGAATACAGGTCGCGTCGTCGCCGGACCGGAACCACGCGGCTGAGGCCCGGTAAGCAAGTCAGGAACTGGATTTGCCAGCGGGGCACTCTGCCATATCTTACTGTTAATTCCTTCCTACTTCTGCACCTATTCGGCAATATCGGCAGACGTTCGATAGTTTGGCTGTCATTTTCGTTTGTAATTTCCTTCCAGTACTGGTACGCAAGATACATTGAATGGGATGGCAAGATATATTGAATGGGATGGCAAGTAGTTCAAAAGCCACCCAACCCGCAACAACGAATAAAATAGTAAATAGAGATTACCGGAGTGTGACCAACGAAGAACAGAATCGCTCGCACGACAGTGAAGAGGTGTCGCGGGAGGACAGGAGGCCGACGGACACGACCGTCGTAGACCGACGCACATGCCTGAAATTAGCAGGCATTGCCACCGCGTCCCTGGCGGGATGTACCGGTAAAGGTGGTCCTACCACAGTCAGTTCGACGGCACAGTTCGGCTACGGCGGCGAGCCAGCAGTGACGTCCCAGCTCGCCGCGGTCGATGTTTCGGATGTGGCCGGAGACGCCAGCGTGGCGAAGTCGGTCAGCAGCCTCAACGTCGGGTCTCCGCTCTCGACGACGCTGTCTCCGAGCTCGTCCGACCTCTTCACGTTTCGGCCCGACACCGAGGACGTGACGGTCAAGTTTACACCCGGCCCCGGCACGGGGCCCGCTGCCCTTGGGGTGTTCAACCCCGACGGCGAACTGGTGTCGCAGGCGTACGCGAGTTCGGCGGCCCCCGTGTATCTCCCGGAATCGCTCTCTACCAGTGCGACATATTACCTGCAAGTCATGGACATCGGTCGGAGCGGTGGCGATTACTCGCTGACCCTCTCGACCGGCAACACGACGCAGTCCCAGTCTCCGTACGAGGGAACAGTCCGGTCGATTCCGGGCCGTATCCAGGCCCAGAACTTCGACATCGGCGGCGAAGGCGAGGCGTATCACGACACGTCCAACGGGAACATCTACGGGTCCGCCAACCGGGACACCGACGTGGACATCCGACCGACGGGAGACGAGTCCGGGAAGTACAACGTCGGCTACTTCCAGGCCGGAGAGTGGCTCGAATACACGACCACTGTCTCGCCGGGGACGTACGATATCAGCCTGCGAGTCGCGTCGGCGCTCTCGGACGGCCAACTCGAACTGTTCCTTGGCGACCGGGCCCTCGCGACCATCACCATTCCCAAGACGGGCGACTGGACCTCGTGGGAGACCGTCACAGTAGAGGACATCGAAATAACGACCGAACAGCAATCGACGCTGCGGGTCGAGGCGCTGGACTCCGGCGTGGAGTTCAACTGGGTCGAGTTTGAGAGAGTCGATGGGCAAGACCCCTACAACGGGACGCCCGCCACGATTCCCGGCCGTATCCAGGCCCAGAACTACGACACGGGTGGGGAGGGCATCGCGTACTCCGACACGACGGCCAGCAACGAGTACGACACCGGGTACCGCGACACCGACGTCGACATCCGGGAAACCCAAGACAGCACCGGGGAGTACAACGTCGGCTACTTCGAGGACGGCGAGTGGCTCGAATACTCCGCCGACGTCTCGCCGGGCCAGTACGACATCAAGGTCCGCGTGGCGACGACCCGGGACGACAGAAAGCTCCGGTTCACGCTCGGCGAGCAGACGCTCGGAACACTCGACGTCCCGAACACGGGCGACTGGACGGCGTGGACAACCGCGACCCTGGAGGACGTAAACATCGACGCCGACGGGCAGCAGGTTCTCCGGGTCGAGGCCGTCGGCTCCGGCATCGACTTCAACTGGGCCGAGTTCGTCGTCGCCGGCAACCAGCCGTTCGATGGCGTCCCGGTTCTGCCGGGTCGGGTGCAGGCCCAGAACTACGACCTCGGGGGCGAGGGCGTGGCGTACCACGACACCACCGCCGGGAGCGAGTACGACCTCGACTACCGCGACTCCGACGTTGACATCCGGCAGACGCAGGACGTCTCCGGGGAGTACAACGTCGGCTACTTCGAGGACGGCGAGTGGCTCGAATACACCGTGGAGGTGCCGACCGGAACCTACATCATCGACGTCCGGGTGGCGACGACCCGTGACGACAGGCAACTGCGGGTGTCGATCGACGGCGACCGGGTCGGCACGGTGGCTGTCCCGAACACGGGCGACTGGACTACCTGGGAGACGGCGACGCTTCCGGATGTGACGGTCGATTCCGGTGGCGAACACGTCATCCAGGTCAAGGCGGTCGGTTCCGGTATCGACTTCAACTGGTTCGAGTTCCGGGACGCGGCCAAAACGGAGACCGAAACCGCGACGCCGACGGAGACCGAGACGGCCACACCGACTGAAACGGCGACGCCGACACCGACGGAGACCGAGACGGCCACACCGACTGAAACGGCGACGCCGACACCGACGGAGACCGAGACCGCGACCGACGACCTCGGCAGCGAAGGCTATGGGATGGGTGGGTACGGGGGTACCCAGTAAAACAATGTCAGAACGATACAACACGCCCGCGGAGGGCACGCTAGATTGGCACGTACCGCTCAACGAGAACTTCAAGAAGCTCGACAACCACGTCGAACACCGGGACGCCGAATCCAACATGGACCAGTATGCGCCCAACGCCGGTGCGAAGTTCCTCGCGACGGATACGGGGACAGTGTATCTCGGAGACGGTGACATGTGGAACCCAATTGGGGACATTACACCCTCGTCTACGGGGTCGAAGACCGCCGACGACGGGACGATAATCGCGTCGCCCGGCGACCTCCAGTCCGCGATCGACGACGCTTCGAACGGAGCCGAATGGGGCAAGCGGCCGACCCAGACCGTCCGGTTGGTTTCGGGTGAGAACTACACCGTTTCGGACACAATTAAAATACGGCGCGGCGTCCGACTGGAGTGCAACGGCGCCAGAATCGTTCCCTCCGGTGACTTCGACGTCATTGAGATGTACCGGGAGAGCCAGCTCATAGAGCCACATATCGACTCCCGGAACCAAGGCTGGAGTTCGACCCAAATCGTCGTCGGTGCCGACGACGCTGCAAAACTCGAGGCCGCGAACCGGGCCTGGGTCCGAGACGCCTACCTCATGGGCGACAAGGGCGCTGGAACGGGCCTCCAGTTCCGCGGCGGAAGCGGTGGCCCCTGCTCGATGCAGTGGGCGACCGGAACTATCAACGGGTTCAAGCGTGCGATAGACCTGTACGCGGCGGGCGGCGACACCAGCGGCCAGGGCGACTGGTCGAACGGCAACCACTTCGAGGGGCTCATCCGAAACTACGAAATCGGGGTCTCGATGCGGTCGGAAGGCGCGGCCGTCACTGGCAACTCCTTCCGTCTGCAGGCGCAGCCGAACCCGCGAGTCAGTAAGTGGCTCTGGTACATGGAAGACGACCCCCGCTCCAGCTCTCAGCGCGGAGACTCTTCCTACGTCAAGAAGGGGAACGCCATGCTGGTGAAATCCTGGGACAACATCAATTACGAAAAGAACCCGTACTACGATAGCAGTGACCGCAAGCCTCCGGTGTGGTACATCGGAAAGGGCAAGCAGTACGCGAATTCGCTGTACGATTTCGGTGGCCTGATGGGCAACCAGTACATCGTCAACAACGCTGACACCCCTGACAGGAACGGTATTCTCACCGGCCACGGTGGGCATGTGACGGGGACTACGGAGTGGAGCCAGCCGCCGAACTACCAGCGCAATGACAGCCGTAACTGGCACCACGAATCACGTAACTCGTAGCGACTGCTGTCCAGAAGGCCCTGGTTTCAGCTGTTCTCGGACTCCGGGTGCCATCTTCGACTATCGTTTCGGTCGTATGCGGGGTTGAACCGGAGCTGTGCCGTTCCAGTGACCTCTCCGCCGTGTGCGGTGAAGATCCCGTTTCGGTCGGGGTTGTCGGAGTTGTTCACGATGAACTCGTTTCCCAGCAGGCCACTGAAATCGTATATGGAGTTCCCGTAGCGGGTCCCTCGCCCGAGATACCATATCGGAGCCCGTCGGTCCGCATCAGAGCTGTAGGGGTTGTTCGCGCTGTAGTTGTTGACGTCCCACGGATACACGAAGAGGGTGTTGCCCTTCATCAGGTAGTTCTCGCTGTCCCGTTCGCTTCGGGGGTCATCCGCCATCCACAGGAGCCATTCGCTCCGCTTGCTGTTTGCCTGTACTTGCGCCCTGACCGTGTTCCCGCTGACCGCTGCACCTTCCGATCGCATGCTAATCGCGACACGGTAGTTCCGAATAGTGCCCTCGAAGTGGTTGCCGTTCGACCAGTCGCCCTGGCCGCTGGTGTCGCCGCCCGCCGCGTAGAACTCCAGTGCGGTGTCGAATCCATTGAGTATACCGCTGGCTGCTTGCATTGAACACGGTCCGTCCTGTCCGCGAAACTGCAAGCCAGTGCCCCGTCCCGGCTCACCGAGCAAATAGGCGTCCTGTACCCAGGCTCGGTTTGACGGTTCTAGCTTGTCGGACTCCTTGGTACCGATGAGGACTTGAATCGACTGCCAGTCCATGTTTCGCGTGTCAATGTGGGGGCGGACTAGCTGTGTCTCACGGTGAAGCTCAAAAACATTGAAATCGCCGGATGGGACGATTCTAGCGCCGTTGCACTCCAGCCGGACACCGGATTTGAGCGTAATTGTATCGGATATTTCATACGTTCGTCCGGAAACGAGACTGATAGTCTGTGTGGGTTGCTGACCGAAGTTGGAGTTCGTCGCGGTCGCATCGATTGCCGCTTGGAGTTCGCCCGGTGGAGCAATCACTGTTCCGTCGGCCGTCCGAGTGAAACCGTTCCGGACGACGTTGACGGAGGCTCGTCGCTGCCACTCGTTCCCGTCGCCGAGATAGACCTGTCCGGTATCCGTCGCGAGGTACTTCGCACCGGTCTTCGGTGTGTACTGACTGCGGTTCTCCTCCGTATCCCGAATCTCGACGTCGCCGTCTATACGCGAAAAGTTCTCGTTGAGCAGTACGTCCCAATCTTGTGCACCCCGAGGCGGTCGGTTGTACGCGTGGTTCGCTGTGTTATCGGCCACAATATCTGTGTGCAAGACTCCCCCTGTGAAAATTATAATATGGCTACCGAAACGCTGTCCCCGTTATAGATATCCCATCTCTTCGAGATGCTCCGTAGTGGCTGCATCTATGTCGTGTTCGTTGCCGGCGGTCTCGCCTTCGAGAATCAAGTCGATTTTCGACTGGGCCTCGGACTTGTCGAACCCGGGGAGCCCGTACGACGCGTGTCCGGGCGTGAACATCTTGTACGATTCGAGGACGCGGTTCCCGTATCGGACTTGCTTCCCGAACGGCTTCTGTAGCAACAGGACGAGGTAGATGAGCGAGGCAGTGACGTGTGACCCGTCGACGAAAACGTGACCACCGTTCGCATCCCAGAGACTCTGGATGGTCCGCTCGAATCCGCCGGTCATCTGGAGCAGACGTTCGAGCGGGTCGGCAAGGGTCCCGTACCGGATGTGCCGGAGGTGATTGTATCCGGTTTTGCGGTCGGCGCCCTCAATAACCCCGTCTGTTTCTCCGATGTCGACGTCTTGTGCCATCGCGTCGGCGACGGTCGGCACCAAGTCGACGTGGTGGAAGAGACCGTCGACCTGTCCAGGTTCGAGCTCGGGATGGATGAACGTCGTCGGCACGTAGACGACTTCGGGCGTGGCAGCGTGTGTGTGTCCGAAAAACCCGTACTCGCCGAGGAGTTCACCGTGGTCGCTCGTGTAGACCACTAACGTGTCGTCGGCGAGCCCGCGCTCTTTCAGGACACCGAGGACGCGCTGGAATTCCTCGAACGAGCGCTCCACGCCCCGCTCGTAATCGATTCGTGCTTGTTCTGGTTGATTCGAAATCCTGTCGAAATATTCGGCGGCAGTCTCGTCCGCGTACTCGTACTGCTCCCACTCGAACCCATTGTACGGCGCATGTCCACCGGGACGGCGGACAACGTGGACGAATGGCGGCCTCGCTTCCTCGATAGTCGTCCGTGCCGGAGAGCCGAAGATGTCTGCGATGCCGTCGTTCATCCCTCCCTCAGACCCCATCGACGTCTCGTATGTCTCGATATCGAAGACAGACCGCACGTCAGGGGGGACTGTGTGTTTGAAACTGTGGATTCCGCTCCGCGGCGGTAATAGTCCAGTCAGCAGACTCCCAAACGACGTCGGGGTATGAGTCGACGCTGCGATGGTCTTGTGCGTCGGCCCGAAATCAGACAGCGTGTCCGCAATCGCATCGTATCTAACAGCGTCGTCGACGTAAATGAGGACGTTTTCGACATCCAAGTTCATACTATCTGTCCCCAAGACTATCGGAATCAAAGTAAGAGAGTTATTAAACAATTGTACAGACGGTGCGCGCGAGGGGGTGAGTTCAAGCCACGATTGCAACTGTAGCGAGCCGACCGGCGGTATTACTAGTCAGTTCCTACTTGTGGATGGTATCCGTCCTGACCCGGTGGAGCAGACTGGCTAGCGTGTGTGCCGCCCCGTAGGTGTACTTCCCGCCATATGCGACCAGAGCGTACACGAGCCGTGATCTATCGAGGGGATGGTATCGGAGCGCTTTGAGGAAGTATTTTTTCGCATCGGCGTAGTATCCGTTTTTCAGTGCCTCCTGTCCAAGTGATTCGGTCGTCGCGGCCATGAACGCCCGCTCACATCGCCACCCGTACTCCGCGGCGAGGTCCCTGTGTTTCTCGATAAACAGTGGGTACGAGATGTCGCGCTTCTCCTCGAAGTTATCGCTGATGCTGTCTTCTCCGGTCTTGCGACGCCGAGTGGTGAGAGCCTCGGGGACGGTTTTGAACTTGCAGTGACAGGACAGTCGCAGGAGCCAGTCGCGGTCCTGCCAACTCGGAAAGTCTGTATCGGGGAGCCCAGCGGCCATAGCGACATCCCGGCGTACCATTAGGGTGGTGAATTCGCCGAGGGAGCGACCGCGGAGCATCTCTTCGGTGACGTCCCCTTCCAGCGAGAAGACGACCGTTCGAACGTAATCGTCGTACACGTACTCGGAACCCGTGTAGACGACACCGACCTCCGGGCTGGCCTCGCGGAACACCGCCACTTGCTTTTCAATTTTTGACGGGGCCCAGTCGTCATCATCGTCGAGGAAAGCGATGTACTCGCCCGTCGATTCACGTATTCCCGTGTTTCGGGCCTCGTTTGCGCCCCTGTTTTCCTCGTGTCTGATTATCTCGACGGTCAGTTCGTCGAACGAGAGCGGACTGAGCGTGTCCGCCGCCGGGGTCGGTGAGTGGTCGTCAACGACGACAAGTTCGATGTGACGGTACGTCTGCTCCTGAACGCTCTTGACGGCGTTTCGGAGGATTTCTGGGCGGTCGTACGTCGGGAGGACAACGCTGACGGGTGGCTCGTTCATATCTATTGTATGATTTCTGATGTGTCAGGAGACTCGGTCGAGTGTGTCGTCCGCTGCCAGGTCGTGGTCCGGCGTAATTGTGAGTCTTCTATTATGCGGATGATAAATCGGGCGAGTGTCACTGTAGGTACCCCAAGTCTTCGAGGCGCTCTTTTTTATTCGCGCTGATGGTATTGCTGTCCGACGTTCCGCGAGCGAGGCGACCGAGTTCGTCTCGGAGGTCTGTCCCGAGGAGCTCACAGATGTCCGGATGTATCGATGCGACGTCAATCCATTCGATAGGGTCGTCATCGCGGTCGTACAGTTCAGTGTCGTCCGGTGCCTCGATGAATTTCCAGTCGGTTGTTTTAATCGCTCGAAGCGGGCGATCGAACCGCGTCGCAGCCTCATCAAACGACTCCACTGCCTCTCGGAGCGAATCCATCGACGGCTGCGGGACGAGATACTCGGCGATTGCTCTGTCCCGTACGGGAACGGTGCCGTCCCGGGGAACCAAACTGTGTGTCGAAACGTCCGTATCGGCCGGCTGCTCAGCGCCCGCGAGGTCTGTAACGGTCGGATACAGATCCCGGAGTTCGACGGGTCCAGAAACCTCCTCTTCGTCAAACAGTTCCGGGTATCGTATGACGAGAGGGACGTGAATCAGTGTCTCGTAGAGGCAGTACTGGTGGTCCATCAGCCCGTGTTCGCCGATGTTCTCCCCGTGGTCTCC
Source organism: Haloarcula marismortui ATCC 43049 (assembly GCF_000011085.1). NCBI lineage: Archaea > Methanobacteriati > Methanobacteriota > Halobacteria > Halobacteriales > Haloarculaceae > Haloarcula > Haloarcula marismortui. The sequence goes on along the minus strand of NC_006395.1, from coordinate 212,778 downwards.
GACCAGAATGATGGCGGTCTCGTCGAGAATACACTGTTCAGCAAGTGTATCGTAGAGCCGTTCGAGTTGCGTATCAAGATACGCCAGCTCTGCCTCGTACAGGCCTTTGAATATTTCTACGTCCGCATCGGTCAGCTCCTGGTCGCCGGCGACGTACTGCCAGGGGTCCTGGTTGAGGTCCGAAACGCGTGACGGGTCGGCACCGTCAGGCAGGTACTCGTCGAGAAAGGGCGCGGGCGGTTCGTACGGAAGGTGTGGTTCAACGTAGTTCAGGAAATAGAAGAACGGGTCGTCCTCCGTGCCGTTCTGTTCCAACCATTCGACCGTTCGTGAGGTAGTGTGGTGTGCCCCATCATCGTGACGTTCCGCGAGGAACTTCGCGTAACCGGTAGTAAGCGTGCCTTTGAGGAGGTCGACCGGGCCCTGCCCCCGAAACACATCCAGAATGGTGTCGCCGGTCGCCGTCGTGTTCCGGTTGCTGATGACGCTCGAAAGCTCGGGGGCATCCCAAAAAAGGTCCCACTTCATCGAGAACTCGTCGAAGCCGGCATCGAAGCCGAACTCCGGACTTATCCAGACGTTTCCAGAGATGCCCGCCGTTCGGTAGCCTGCGTTGGAGATTCGGGATGCGAGCGGCTCGGAGTCCGGGTCAAAGATGTGGTTTCCGGCGTGGACGCCGTGTGATGACGTGTACTTTCCGGTGAACATCCCGGCATGAGAAGGGAGAGTCCACGGCGCAGTGGCCGTCGCATCGGTGAATGTCGTTCCGTCACTCGCAATACGTGACAGCGTCGGCATCAGTCCGGATTCGAGACCCGGGAGCACCGTGCGCGCACGTGCTGTGTCGAGAACTATCAACAGCACGTTTGGCCGTTGCTTCAGTGACATTGGGACCCAATTTTTCACCGACGGGTATAGTTATACGAGTTAAAACTGACCAATCTTCAGCTACTTCGCGTACAGTGTTTTATCGGCCGATAGAGTCTGCAGGCCACCGGCGGAAGAATCGCTGGACTTCGCAGACGTTCGATGAACAGCCGGTGTACGTAGTCATTAACAAACTGCCAACGCCGAATCTAACGCAGTAATGAGCGAGTCAACTGCTCCGTCTAATATCATCTGGATTACTCTAGACAGTATTCGATACGACCGTACCACGTTAGATGGCCACGCGCGAGCGACGACGCCGAACATGGAGCGTATCGCCAATCAGGCGGGCGGAGTCAGTTTCAGTAGTTGCATTGCCGCCGCGAACTGGTCACTGCCGTCGGCAGCATCGATACACACCGGAACCTTTCCCGAACACCACCGGACAGGCTACGGTACGAACAAGCTGCCACAGAGCGTCAACACCGTCGCCGAGCGACTTCAGGAGGTAGGGTATCAGACGGTTGGTGTCTCGGCGAACCATTACTTCAGCGAATCTACCGGCCTTTCCCGTGGGTTCGAAACGTTCAAACACATCAATCCGACCGACCTATTCAGAGAGGTTAGCCCGCGTACACTGCTCCGTTTCCTCAGCAACTTGCGGTCCCATTCAGGCGGCCTCAGTACGGAGAAGACGAAACACCGGCCCGACTTCTTCGTCAACGAAGTCGTAAAGAAGCAGGTCTCGTCCCGAACCGAAAGGGAGGAACCGTTTTTTCTGTCCGCACACTACCACGGCGCACACCTCCCGTACTATCCGCCGCCGGCATGGCAGGACCGGTTCTCGTCGGACCTCGTCGAATCGCCAAGAGCAGCGAGCGAGCGGGCCTTCAAACACACCGCCGACCTTCACCGAGGAATCGCCAATGTCAGTGAGTTCGGCGAAGCGGACTGGAACGCTTTGAACGTGATGTACGACACGCTCGTAGCGTACTCTGACTCACTGATCGGAGAACTCTTCGACCATCTGAAGGCGCTCGACCTCGAGAACACCGTTTTCGTTGTGACCGCCGACCACGGTGACCTCCTCGGAGAGTGTGGCCTGCTCGGTCACAAATTCGTCCTTCACGATGGTTTGATTCACGTCCCGGCCGTCGTACACGGGCTCGATTCAGTGGCCGATAAACAGGACGAACTCGTCCAGCATATCGACATCGTTCGAACGCTCGTCGAGATTGCTGGCGGCGATACGACCGATTTCGATGGCATAGACCTCCGGAACGAACGACGGACAGCTGCACTCAGCCAGCGTGCCGCTGACATCCAGGGCCCGCTCTCGGCGATACAAGAACATGACCCGTCGTTCGATACCGGGTACTTCGACGATGCGGCGCTTAGTTCGCTCCGGACCCACGACTTCAAATATCAGCAGAGTGCGGAAGGTGACGTGCTGTTCGAACTCCCCGACGAACAGTCAGACGTCTCAATGTCGTACCCCGACCGCAGGGACGAACTCAAGGCGGGCCTCCAGAGGCGGCTAAGCGAAATCGACAGTCAGAAACTCGATGGGGAAGAGGTCGAGTTCAGCGACGACATCAGAGACCAACTTTCCGACCTAGGATATATAGTCGAGTAATACCGCTCCGAAAGCAGAGTGCCGAGCCAGATTATTCCGCGATATCCTCATCCACTTGTGGGGACACTCTCCAGGCCGTGTACCCGCCATTCACGTAGACTTTGTTCGCCGTCGAATCCCGTTCTAACTGATTCAAATGGGACTCGCCATATCGGAAGAGGAACTCTTGCTGTTCCGGCGTGTAGTGGGAGGCAGTGTGTCGTTTGCGGTCGTACGTCTTCGTCACGAGATACGCACTGCCGTACGTATCTGCCGCCCTCACATCTGGTCCGGTGTAACCCAACCCATCCGGAACGTTGTTCTCCGTAGTGATGCCTCTCGGCCATAGGCGGTCGTGGTTGCTCGACAGCACGAACTCCTTCATTTTGTGTGACGTATCCATCGAGTACACGGGCTCTTCAAGGTTATATTTCGTCGACACATACTGCGTCCCGTCGTACTCAGCGTGGGTGAGATGGCGGTTCGGTTCGTATGCTGCCTGGGCACCTAATCCAGCCGCGAGAAGCACTACGAGCGCGGATAAGACTATCAGATATGACCGCTGTCGCTCGAAGATGTGTAGAATGAGCATCCCAATAGCCACTGCGGCAAAGAGGATAGCGTAGCGTGACAGACGGATGTGGCCCTTGACGACGAGGTCACGAAGCAAGAAGAGCACTGCCAGTGTTACACCGGCCATGAAATGGGTCGCGCTGAGGCCCCAGTCGTAGCGGTTGTTTCTGCGGAGGAAGGCGACGAGAATGATTACGAGAAAGAGGCCCGCGGTCAAAAAGTAAAGGAACACGCTACCGTAGAGGTCGACGAATTTCCAGGCTAGCTGCACCGGAGTGAACGAAACCGATGTGGCTTTCGCCAGTTCCTGAGCCGCCGGGCTCGACCCTTTGTCCGGTCCGAACATATTGTACATAGACACCTCCGTTTGCCGGAAGCCCTGTAACCAGATAAACTGAAGCGGCAGGAAGAGCGCACCCAGACGGAGACTGAGCGTCTTGATTGAGCTATCGAAGATGCCTCGGTACAGGATTGAATACGCCGCCGTCACCGTAATCATCCCGATCATGAACAGCGTCGTCATCGGGTGCATGTAAATGACCGCGAGACCCAGCGTAACGAGAAGTAAGAGGTACGTCTTCTCGTTCGTCTGGCGGTACCGTTCGAGTACGAGCAGAACAACCGGGAGTAGCATAAAGGACAAGATGGCAGGATGTGCCGAAAGGTGGAACGTGGTGTACAGGAGCGGCGCGCCGACCGCTAGTCCGGCTGCAATGCTTTCCCGCCGCTGACTGAACAGACGGACGACGGCACCGATGGCCACGATATGTAGTAGAGTGAACGCGAAATTGATGCCGTATTGGGTGCTCGTCAGCGGAAGGCCGAGCATGTGTAGTTCCGCCATCAGAACGTGTTCGCCGGGATACCAGATGCCGGGGAGTCCCCCGGTTTCGACGATGGCCTGGACGTCCCCGAGATGCCGGAGTTTATCAGCCTCACCGCGTCCATATAGCTTGTACCCTCGGGCAACTGGCAGGAACATGTATATGAGATAGTTCGCCAGCAAGAGGGCCAGTCCGTGTCGCCAGAACGTGGTGCCGGTAGCACCGGCGAAAAACAGCAGTACGATGCTACCGGCTAATATCGTATAAAAGAGGAGCCAGTACGTCGACGGGAGTGACTCGACGATCGAGGTTTCGTATCCCGTTGCCAGTTGGATTCGAAGAAACAGGAAACACTCGGCGAGGAGGAGGCCCGATAGAATGACGGCGAGAGTCGTTTGCAGATGGCTATCAGTAAACCCGACCCAGTTGTCGAGGCGGCGTTCGAGATTATTTACGATACTCATCGCCGATGGAGAAAGATGAAGTTACTACCTGTGACACGGTTCACGTCCGCTTGTTCGGTTTTGTAACAATAAGTAAATGCGGCATAACGGGCCGCCGACGCGAGTCGGACAGGGTTGGCAGTGCCGCGGACGACAGTATCGTGCATATCGGAGTCAGGTATCGTTTTCGTATTATCCGGTGTTATTGTCCCGTCTCTGTCGGCTGTCGAGAGAGCGATACAACCGGGTGTAGCGAGAGACCATCTGTTCGACGGTGAACATGTTTCGAACACGGTCGTATCCCTTCTCCCCGTAGCGCTCCCGGATCGTGTGGTCCGCGAGCGCTCGCATCGCCGCTGCCATCTGTGTGGGCTCCTCGGGTGTAACCAATCGTCCGGTCTCACCGTCAAGGACGACTTCTCTCACGCCGTCAATGTCTGTGGCAACAACTGGGCATTCGGCGGCCATGGCTTCGAGGATAGTCACCGGCAGTCCCTCAAAGGCCGATGCAGAGACGAAGGCATCAGCAGCCGCGTAATACCCGTGAATCTCCGGAACGCGTCCGGTGACCGTCACAGCCTGGGACAAGCCCGCGTTCTGGACCTTCTCTCGGAGCGATGCTTCGAGCGAGCCCCACCCGACGATGAGAAGATGTGCCGACGGCACGCTGTCGACAACTTCTTCCATCGCCTCGATGAGCGTCTCCTGTCGCTTCTGGGGTTCGTATCGGGCCACGTTGAGATAGAGCGGGTCAGAGCCCGAAAGGTTCCACTCCTGGCGGACGACACTTCCGTCAGCCGCGTCCACGGAGCCAGCGAAGGCGTCCGCGTCAATCCCGTTGGGAATCGTGGTCCACTGCCTACCAGCATCGTGGTGAAAGACCTCGCTCTCACCGGTGAAAGCCGTCTGAACGCCCTCTGAGACGGCAATGGTCCGAGAATCGAGCGGTCGGGTGATACGTTCCGCTACCCGCTCTATGGGATGATAGTTCGCCGGGACGTTGTGCTGTGTGCTCACGATTTGGTCGATGTCGGCTACGGAGCCGACGAGTCGTCCGAGCGATTGTGAGTACGGCAAGTGGCAGTGGAGGATGTCGAACGATGCCCGGTGGAAGAAACGGAGCATGCGCGGGAGCGAGCGTGGGTCGAACTGCGGGAACTCCCCGACCGCTCCAAAGTCGACAACGCGCGCGCCTGCGTCCTCAAAATCTTTCTGGAGCGTGTCGTCACCGCCGAAGAAACAGACCGTGAAATCGAACTGTTGGTCTCGCGTTTGCTCGACGAGGTTCAGGACGATAGTCGGTGCGCCATCAGGTGCGAGTTTGTTGATGAGAAAGCAGACGCGTAAGGTCTCGTCCGGAGATTGGCGGGAGGTTCCATCGTAGCTGTCGGTACCCGTCGTGGGAGCTTCGTGTGCCGTGTCTGAGCGGTTCATTGCTCATGCTCCGTGTTCGAGCCGGCGGGTATCACTTGCTCTTCGGCCTGGCCACTGTCGACCTGTTGCTGGGAGGGCGTAGACGTAGAAATAGTACCGAGGGTCTGTGTCGTCTGTTCTACCGTTTCGGACCAGTCGTATTCTCGCATAACGATCTCCCTGCCTGCTTGGCCGAGCTTTCGTAACGCGGCTCTATCGTCGAGCATCGAAGACATGGCATCAGCTAGTGCCGTCGTGTCCCCGACCGGCACCGTCCGGCCAGCCTGCTCGATTACCTGTTCTGTCTGTTCCAGTCGGGTGCTGAGAATGGGTGTGGCACACGCCATCGATTCCATGACGCTTCGTGGGAACCCCTCTGTTCTACTAGCGAGCACGAACAGGTCCGCGGCACGATATACCGCCGGCATCTCCTGATACGGAACCCGTTCAAGAAAACGTATCGACTCGCGCATGTTTTCTCGCTCGACAATCTGTTCTAGCTTGTCCCGGAGCGGCCCGTCACCGCAAAAAAACAGTTTGGCCTCAGGTATATTATTTTGTACCGTCTGAAAGGCTTTCAGAACGTCCCGGGGCCGTTTCCCTTCGACCAGACGACCGACAAAAACGACTGCCGGACCAGTGGCATCGGTTATCCGGTCGTACGTTGCGCCGACTGGCGTGAATCGGTCGACGTCTATCCCGTTGTGGATGACGCGGATATCGGAGGAGACACCGAGGTCCCGAAGTCGCTCGCGTTCGGGCGCAGTGTAAGAGAAGAGCACGTCCGCCGCGTTGTATGTGAACCGTCCGACAGTGTTGAGATGGAACCGAGAAAACCATTCGGGGACTCGTTGAGACATAAGTCCATGACACGTAACGGCAAGCGGGATGTCGGTTACCCGACTGTAAGCCGCCGTGAGGTTGCTCGAAAAGAACAGGTGTGAGTGAGCGTGTACCACGTCGTACTCCCGAGCGTTGCGGAGGTACTTCACCGTCCCGGCGAACAGCGCGTTACCGAACAGTTCGATGCGCGGCGACAGACGGACAAGGGTGTACCCGGCTCTCTGTTCTGTCTGTGGCTTGGATTGGTCGTTCGAGACGGTCAGGACCGTCACATCGTGTCCCATCTCGGCTTGGTCGCGGCTTAGAGCGTGTATGTGATAAGGTGCTCCCCCAACTTTGTCTGGAAAGATATCTTGGGCGACACGTAGGATGCGCATTCTGTGCAGGACGCTTGCTGTCCGATACTTATTGTTAAGCCTGTGCTTTCTAGGGTATCACAGTCCTAACCAGATATCTGCTCCGGAGCGGAATTTGTGCGTTGGCGAGTTTGTCGCCAAATTCTGCCGTAGTCTCCGAGCCAGTTTGCGGACCGTCCCGCGACGTGCGATACGGCAAAAATACGTGATACGCCTCGGGTAGGAAGATAATAAAAAAAGCCTACTGACCGAGACAATGTCGATATGACAGGGCAGAGACCGCTGGCGTTCTACGTTCCGTCCCTAACAGTCGGGGGGGCTGAACGAGTGACAGTGACAATCGCGAACGGGTTGGCCGAGCAGGAGTACAACGTCGACCTCCTCGTCTCGTTTTGTGAAGGCGAGTTCAAGAAAGAAGTGCGAAGCGACGTTCGCCTCATCGATCTGGAGACCCCGTCTATCCCGGGAATCGGTATCGGTGCCGCTGTCCCGGCACTCCGCAGGTATCTCAGGACCGAATCACCGAGCATGATCTTCTCGCAGATGACGTACGCCAACGATGTCTGTCTCTTCGCACACGGATTGGTCGGCTCCGATGCGGTCGCGGTTCCGACGGTCCACAATACCCTCGGAGTGCAGGAATCGCCGAAAGAGAAGTTCGTTGAGTGGCTCGCGGGCCGGCTTTCCGACCGGGCGGATCAGTTCGTTGCCGTTTCCGATGGTGCCGCCGAGAGCATCGTCGAGCACGTAGGAGTCAGTCCGGAGGACGTAACCGTACTGCACAACCCGATTCCCGTCGAAGAGGTCCGTATGCGGTCCCGAGAGCCGGTAGATCACGAATGGGTCGGCGTTCCAGAGTACGAGGTCGTGCTCGGCGTCGGCCGCCTCGAACCACAGAAAAACTTCGGCTCATTCCTCAAAGCGTTCAAACGGGTTCACGAAGCGCGCCCGCAAACGCGAGCAATCATCGTCGGTCGGGGGTCCGAGCGTGGCGAACTCAGGCAGTTGGTACGGGACCTCGGCATCAGTGATAGAGTCTCGTTTCCGGGCTACGTCGACAACCCCTACGGCTACATGGCCGGTGCATCCGTGCTAGCCATGTCGTCAGTACACGAAGGGCTCCCGACAGTTATCATCGAAGCGCTAGCGTGTGGCTGCCCGGTCGTCTCGACGGACTGCCCTAGCGGTCCCTACGAAATTTTAGAAGGTGGAGAGGTCGGACCGCTAGTGCCGGTCGGGGACGAAAGCGCCCTCGCAGACGGGATACATACCACTCTGGCCGACCCACCGCAGAAAGAGAGATTAATCGAGCGGGCGCGCGATTTCGCCCCGGAGGCCGTGCTTCGGGATTACGAGGCGTTCATTCAAGCACACTTGCCTACCGCAGCCCCTGCTCACAGAACTGCCTGACTCAAGCGGGATTGCGCCTCGCTAGAGCCTTCGCTACGACACGTCAAGCCAGACGTGGAGTTCCCGGTAGCTGTTCTGGGCCGTGGGCTGTTCGGGGATAGTCCCGTCGTAAAGCAGATACGTAAGCCGTAACCGCTCACCGCTCAGCAGGGGTTCAACCGTGTGTTCTTGCCGCCACGTCTCTTCGGCAGCGACTTCGTTTCTGAAAGAATCCAATCGCGCACGCTGGATTGCGTCTCCGTCCTCGTTCGTCGCGACGAGCGTAATCACAACGGTGTACTGTTTGGTTTGCATCTCACGGTTCGTGACCGTGAAATACAGTGTTTCCTGGTCGCCAGCCGATATCTCGGACGGATAGTTGTCAGCGACGAGGGTTCCGTTCTCCGCCTCGGTAAGGAGACCAAACTCCGTATACCGCTCACCGCGGGGCGGGTCCAGTGCGACAACGCCGACGCTGAGTACTGCGACGAGGACAGAGACAGCAACGATGACCGAGCTGAGCTGTATCGAGTCGCCTATATTCGGGGTCTTGGCTCGGTCCGATGAGCCACCAAACGTAGTAGGTGAGGTCTCGTTGAGAGGCGACAGTCGGCGATACATCGCGACAGTGGCCGATAGAAGCGCTATTGACGACAGGGCAACCATCACTGGGACTGCGGCGATATCCCAGACCGTGTACTCGAGATTCACCCCGACGATAATCGCTAGGCCAATGCTGGTAGCTATACCCAACAGAAGCGCCTCGGAGCCGAACAACCGCTCGCCGTCGAGTGACGAGCGCCGGTGTGGGAACATGGCCACCACCACCGAGTATCCAGGGGCGAAGAACAGAAACGGTATCGTCACCACGGTTCGCAGCAGTGACTCCGACACGAAAGTTGCCGCGATCGCCAGCATGGTAAGCAGAATGACGGCCACCAAATCGGCCACTCGCAACAGAGATGAGGACCATCCAACCATGCGATACTGTCTCCACTGGTCCGATATAAGTAGGAACTACATAATCGGACGACGTATCATCTGGAGAACTGGTCACAGTCTGAAGAACTTCTTACCGATTCGCCAGAAGAACCGTCGCAGGAGCAGCATAGAGAGCTTCGGAACGAACGAACTGTATCTGATTCCGCTCGACTCGTCGCCATAAAGCGCCTCCATCGGCACATCCTGAACAGTCAGTCCATTGGCGTCTAACTGAATGAGCATATCGTTCAGAAATCCGTAGTCGTCAAACAGATCGTTCAGCGAGAGCTGGTCAAGCGCCGTCGCGGAAATCGCGGTGTATCCGTTCTGTGGGTCGCGCATTTGCCAGTGTCCGCTGGCAATCTTGGTCAGCATCGTGAGGAGCGCATTCCCGAACAGCCGCCAGTTGGACATCTGAGTACAGTGGCGTCGCGATATGAGGCGGTTGCCTTTCGCGTAATCCGCATCCCCCTCAACGACTGGGTCGAGTATCTCATCGAGGATGTTCGGGTCCATCTGGCCGTCGCCATCAAGGACTGCAACCGTATCCATGTCGCTCATAAGCGCTAGCTCGTATCCGGTTTGTACGGCAGCCCCGCGACCGCCGTTAGTCTGATGACGGACTGGGACGATCCGCTTATCGAGAAACGTCTGGCTTTCAGATACCGTTGTCCCGGCCCCGTCGGCGACAACTATTTGTTGTGCGGAGTCCCCGGTCACACTTGCGGGTTTCACCTCAGTATCCACGTATTCCTTGATTTCGGTCCATGTGCCATCTGTCGAGCAGTCGTCGATAACGAACACCTGATCGACGTACTCCGGAAGTGAGTCGATGACCTCACCGATGAACCCCTCTTCGTTGTGTGCCGGAACGACGACACCGACGGTAGAGCCTTTATACACTCTGTGTCCCCCCTGTTGGTGAGTGGAGTGAGTCCGCTACGGTACGCACAGAGTTACCGAAAAGGGAGCTACTCATCCCGGGTCGGCTTTCATGCCAGACCCACGCGCCAATAGCAACCTCTGGTTCAGTGATAGTCATGGTAGGTTGTGGGGCCACTCACCGGCCACCAGTAGGGCCCCTCTCTGTCACCATGTTGGACAAATCAATCTATTGTTATTCCTTACTTTCCAGGGTTAGCGGTCATATACAGTGAACTGTTAGATGCATAAATATCTCGTTAGAACGATTCCGAGAAGGGCCCATGTACGGCGATTACTCCTGACAGAAAGAGTGGTTATTCGAATTGATCCTGATACGTCGTCCTGATGTCTGCCTGGCGACTAGTAGTTAGATTTTCATACGACGTTTCGTATGTGTCGTTGGCCAGTTCGTCCCATGACTCAATTCGGTCACCGGAATCAGTCTCAAACTGTGCATCAAAGTCTGATTCAACCTTCTGTTGAGTTTCAATATCTAATCCAGTGAAATTAAACTTCTCGCCAGCTTTCACATCGGCATCATACTCTTGCCGGGCGATTTCCTCACGCGTTCGTACCTCTGCGGCCGCAAGGCCGTCTGCGAACGGTTGGCGTTCGTGAATCTCTTCGACCTGGCGCTTCGTTTCACCGCTCACCTCATCATAGTGGCGTCCGTACTTATCTTGAGTTATTTCATCAAGCGAAGCGCGATCACCCTCAGAGACGCTGGTACTCCCGCTATAACTGCTTGATCCTCCGTCTTTTGCCCATGACGGCTTGACCGACATCGCTGTTGACGCACGCGCGTCTTCTGAATAGATTCCATGGACGTACGTCTGCAGTCTCAGTGGTTCTACGGGGTACTCTGTCGAGTCAGTTACCGTGTAGTCAATCTCGAACCGAACGCGAGTCGACTCGCCGGGTGCAAGCGTGACGTTTCTGTCGACGCCGTAGGCCTCCGGTCGATCGTCGTCATCGCTGTCGATGCGATGCTGGATCGATTGGGTTCCGGTGATGTTACCGGTGTTCGTTACGTCTGCGGAGAACACAGCCATATCACCGACGTACAGAACATTTGGTCCATCCAGATCCGATACCTCGAAATGACTGTCCTGAACCGTCATCGAGACAGGGTCTGTGTCAGTACTAGTTCCAAGGGAATGGTTGTGTGTCCCGCTGCTCAAATTTGTCGTATTCACTCCAATAGACACCGTTGTCGTTTCGTTGGCAGCAAGTGAAACAGAGCGCGAATAGGTGGTGTTCAGGGAATCACTGCGGATTGTGACATTGTCGGTACCGTCCACATCACCAACGTTCTTGACGACTACGGAGACATTGGCAGTTTCGCCTTTCGTTACGTTGACCGGTGCTGTCGTGTTCTGCACTCGGAACGTCGCCGGTTGCTGGACAGAGAGGGTGCCAGTCGCTGTTGTGTTTTCCGTGGCGATCTTGTATTGGTATCGACCGGGTTCCATATCAGTGGTGTGGGCCGTGGCAGTGCTCACTTGACTCTGGCCGCCCGCAAGCGAGTATACGCTCTCGTCCAGCCTTTCAGCATCGGTGTATTGGCCGTTCTGGTCCTCATCGACAGCGATTCGAACGGTCTGGACGCCGCGATATGCACCGGCATTGGTCAGGTTTGCTCGGATCGAGACGTTCGTTCCACGGACGATAGTAGCGTTTTCAGTGGTATCGTCGAGTACAAACGTAGGCGGAGTGAGGACAGCCACACTCCCAGTTGTCTCCGGGGAGGAAGACTCACCGACAGCAACGGCGTACGTGTACTCTCCAGAACTGAGTTGCTCAGGCTCGACAGTCAGGGTCACGTTCGTCGGTTCAGCTGCCGAAACCTCGACTTGTTTTGTCGCTACCGTTTCGAGAGACTGTTGGTCTCCATCCCCACTCAATTGTAGCGCTACTTGTTTCGTTGTCGTCTCCGACCCTGCGTTTGTAAGTCGAAGTTGCACACGTAACGGCTCGTCCGGCCGAATTTCAGTTGGCGTCTGCACAGCGCGTATCTCCAGTTCGTCCTCGCCCACAGTGGTCTCAGAATCTGCCGGCACATCAGCGAAGCCACCGATTCCAAGCCCTAGCGTAGCGCCGCCAAGGACTAAGAGTCCAGCGACGCATCCAATCAGTAATTTTCCGGAGCCTATTGACAACATGCGTACGCGGGTAGGTTACAAATCATTATTGTTACGACCGCTATACTAGTCAGTAGACACTCTTTGCATTCAATATCCGAAACCGGGTTTCCTTAGACGATGTCTCGGAATGGGTAGCATTCGTTTACCACCAGACGCGTCCGTCAAACGATGAACTGACAGCCACAGTCGTAGTAAGTCGATACCGTTTGTTGGCGTCTCAATTAACCGTAATTGGGCCTGTGGAAAGCGCACCAAATTATGACCTAGTACCGGAGTTGCTGTTACGGAGTCGCGTATACGCGAGATATCCAGGTCTAGACATAGTTCAATTCAAACCGAAGAAAGGCGGAGATAATTCTAAGTCGACGCGCCTGTACGATCATGTCAGTTCAAGGCCGAGACGCGGCAGTTATGCCATATTCTTCCGTTCGATTGTTTCCCAAATATCGACACCCTTCTTAGTAATGTCGTACACACGGCCTTTTTTCCGATCTTCCGAAACTAGTAGATCGACCAGTTCCGACTCACGAAGCTCTTGCAAGGCACGTGAAACGTGAGCAATACTCATTTCTCTATCGTCCGCGATTAACGACGGTGTCGCAGGGCCTTCTGACAACCGGCGGAGAGTCTCGACTCGATACCGTGAACTGATTACGTAGCTCACTTCGTCCCACTGATCAAAGTCTGCCATCGTATCTATTCGTATGCACGAGTGTACCAACTACTTTTCTTGGACACAAACTCGTGTACAATGATATTCCATGTGCCTATGGTTAATTGTTTCGCTCGTGTCGCTTGCTCTCGCTTCGTAACCATACACCATTCCGGTTGATTACCCCACATACTGAGTATATGGTGAGTAATATCGCTCTTCCATCTGATTCACAGATCGCGCGTTCCACCTACTTGTTCGGCCACCAGTCAACAACCGATACTGCAGAGCTCGTACGGTTCCAATTCCTGACGACCATCCCAAGGAAAGTTCCATCAATGGTTTCGTACGTGCAACGTCATTGTACCGGTGCAGGTAGCCCTTCAATTGGGGTTCATAGGATTACGTTACTTGTACAGCCAACGGAAACAGACAGTATACGCGATGATTTATCTTGTACAATCATAGAGAGTGCAATTACGTATAAGTACAATATATCTGCGCCTCAGCAAATGAAACGGTCATTCTATGTATTTATCGTGTTCCAACGCACGCCAAAACACCCCCGTACCGTGGATCACCGGATATTGATTCGAAGAGCACTGTTACTCCCAGAATACCGAATCAACTACTTACTATCCTTGGCGGTAATCAAAGAAAAACTATCTAATATATTACATAACAAAGTATTAAGTGGCAAGGTGATGTTGATTTGAAATGCTGGCTGACAGCGTAACGCTCCGTCGATACAGCCGGGGGGCTGTGTGAGCGCGATTCCAGACGGGTGGACGATGTCGCAGCACACAGGAAGTGGGTAAATATGGGAGTCAAAGACACCGCACAAACGAAGGCAGAACCGAATAATGAACTGAGCGATGAATCCGTCCCAGCGTCAAAAGGGAACGAAAGCAGTGCCGACCAAGCAGCGCCGCAGGAGCAGGACGGCCACGGTGCATCTCTGGACGTTATTTTTGAAATACTGAAAAACAGCCGCCGTAGAGAGGTCCTCCATTTTCTTCGAGAACGGGACGAACAGGTATCTCTTGGAGAACTTGCGGAACACGTCGCGGCCATCGAAAACGAAACCACGACTGATGCGTTGACATCAAGTGAGCGCAAGCGCGTGTACGTCGGACTGTACCAGTGCCATCTACCGAAGATGGACGATATCGGTGTCATCGATTTCAACCAAGACCGTGGGCATATCACCCTTACCGAGAAGGCCGACGACTTCGAAAAGTACCTCAACCGCTCTGAGGAGGAGGCGGAGAATCGACAGTGGTATCGGTATTATGCAGCTGTCTCGGTGCTGGGCGCAATGGTCCTCGCTGCTTCTGTCGCCTTCTCACTTTCCGGGACCATGGTTTTCGGACTGTTCTCCCTGGTCGTAGGTGTTGCAGGCGCGTGTTCCGTCTATCACTGGTCAGTTGAGCGGGAAGCACCGGACAGCGAGTAGCCGGATAAGAACGGTTTGGTTCCGCACCCAATTTTCACGCAGTACACGTACTGAGTAGGCTATGCCGAGCAATACACTTGGTCGCCGGCAACATATGTTCGTGCTATAGATGGAGACGGATCTGGATCGACGATGATAATGTCGGCCCTTGCCCCGCACTCCAACCGCCCTCTGTCGTACAGGCCGGCAGCAGCAGCTGGTGCAGTAGAAACACGAAACACCCGGTCTTTGAGCGGCTCATCGTTTTCAATGAACACAGAACTAAGCAGTGATTGCGGACGAAAGTCGCTACAAAGGATGTCAACAACGCCGTCTTTGATTGCCTGAGACGCATCGGGCCCGTCCCACAGGCTCCCGCCACGCACCACATTCGGAGCACCCATTGCAACGGTCAAGTTTAGCTCGGTTGCACGCTGCGCAACACGGTGGGAAAGCGGATACTCACTGATGTCTACCCCGATGGCAGCAGCGTTATCTACACTCGCAACAGTTTCATCGTCGTGTGAAGCGACCGTCATATTTCTATTGCTCGCTAATTCTGTGACCTCTCGTGCGCGCGCGAGCAACTCTGCTTCGGGGACACCACTGCGACGTGTTTTGAGGGATTGAAGCCCTGTTTCTAATTCCCCGTCAGAGCGGTCATAGCGCTGTGCAAGTGTGTTTTCGCCGGTGAATTGACCTGTTCCAGGAACGTGTGTGACAAGAGATACGAGGTCGCCCCCCGATTTGATTTCTTCCGAGACAGCGTCAACTGACGCTTCATTGGTGAGCTCACACCGCATATGGAGTCTGTTGTCGACTCGGGCGCCAGTTTCGTAGTTGAAATTTCGTATCTGCTCGGCGAGGCGACGGGCTAATTCGATACTCCGGTTATCATCTGGAACGTCCTCGAATGAGATAGCGTGATATTTTGTCGTAACTCCCGCACTGGCATTGGCTATATCGCATCGATCCAGAGCGATAGTTGTGTCGACACGCTCTTCCGCTCTTGGAAAAAGGTGCCGTTCGATGTCATCACCGTGGAGATCTACCAATCCAGGAAGAACGTATTTACCCGTCGCATCAATATCAGGGTTGTCATGAGATTCTGCTTCCACTGAGACGATTTTCCCGTTAGAGAATGCTACTGTCCCCTTCTCTATTTCAGTAGTAGGCGTAACAACAGTTCCTCCTGATATCAATGTCTGGTTTTCATTATTGTTCATGCGCTGTAACTCCCTGTAAGATGTACCAATGTCATAATGCTCCACTTCCTCGAAACATGAATATGCGCTCGCTACGGCTACACCACGGTCGAATATAGAGTTTATATTTATATGAGATAGGCAGCTGTAGCTGAGATTTATCCGGCACGAAATAATCGGAATCGACCTCCTCAACCCAACTATCAATTCAGACCGGCCGATATAGATCACTAGCAATGTATCAGAGTTTGAATGGAGACACAACTCACAGAATCCGACACCCACGTAATAGTCCACGTATTAATTCATATGTCAGACTAACATATATTCTGAACTATATTTAGGTGATGCCTTCACAGAGCGAACAAGATACCGATAATTCTGGTGCATTCATATTTATTAGGTTACACCTACTCATATAATACTGTATTAACTGCTGAACGAGAAGGTTCAACCTGTGATTTCTCTCTATTTTTCTCACAGTCAAAAAGGTCATAATAGCACCTGAGTAACAACAGGTTGTTTGTAATGCTATCGCAGTATCGAATAATGACTGACTGCGGCGACATCGCCCCACTCACCAGTAGAACAGGCGGGAAAACGACCAGAGCTTATACACCATCAAGCACCGCCGTTGGGAAACACGCGTTCGGTCGAAGTTGTAACGAGAGTCCCCATGTTCCTCCCACCAGCGTGGTGTTTGCGTCCCCAGAATCCGAAGTTTTTACCGCCGGCGTTTAAAATGGATTCGTATGAAAGATTGGATTGATGCCTATAACGGACGTGACTGGCAAACCACAACGGACGGAACGGTTCGGTACGCACTGTTGGGCCTCGGTTGGTGGACAATCGACCTGGCACTCCCCGCGATTCAAGACTCTGATCTAGGTGAAGTCACGACGTTTGTCAGTAGTTCCTCGGAGAAAGCCAAACGTCTCGCCGACGAAAACGGTGTAGACCACGGGATAAGTTACGAAGAGTTCCACGACGGGAAGGCGTCCGACGCGTTTGATGCCATCTACATCGGGACACCGAACGCTTTCCATTTAGAGTACGCCAAAACAGCCGCGGAGTTAGACAAAGCGATCCTGTGTGAGAAACCAATGGAGTCAACAGTCGAACGGGCAGAGGAGATGGTTGAGGTCTGTGAGGACGCCGCCGTGCCGCTGATGATCGCCTATCGAATGCAAACTGACCCCGCCGTCAGGCGTGCAAAGCAACTCATCGAAGACGGATTCATCGGTGAGCCAGTATCCGTATACGGCAACAATAGCCAGCCGTTGCTTGAGATGAATCCGAACACAGACCAGTGGCGGCTCGATCCGGACCTGTCAGGATATGGCACCTCAGTGATGGACCTCGGGATTTACTCGATTAACACGACTCGGTTCTTGCTCGAAAGAGAACCGCTGGCGGTGCAGTCACAGATGGATTCTCATGGGGAGGCCTTCGAGGACGTGCCTGATGAACGCTCCGGAGCATTGCTTGCGCTGGAAGACGGTGTGAAAATGGTCACGACCGATAGCCAGAACGCCCACCGTGATACGCAACTGAAAATAACTGGAACGGACGGGCAGATCGAACTCCGTCCAGCGTTCCACGGGAAAGCGAAACTCCATCTGTCTCGGAACGAGACCACAGTAACTGTCGAACACGAGAACTTCGACGCGGAGGATGAAATGCGAGAGGAGTTCGATTACTTCGCTGACCGCGTTTTGACTGATGCTGAGATTGTCCCGGACGGTCGCCATGGCCTCCAAGATATGCGGATCATCCGAGCAATTCACGAGGCTGCGGAGAGCAGCGATGTCGTCGAACTGTAACTGAGTCGTTCGGCTTTTCTAATTCTGTCGCTGATATATTGTCTTGAAGCTCAGTTATGTGCCAATAGCGGCTGTCGTGTTATTCCAGTCAAGACGGTGCACAGCGCAATCACAGTATCGTATTTCGAGGAAGTTTCCGGGTGAGGTTCCACTCCGCTCACCCTCCAAGATTGAAGATCTGTTTTCGGAGCCATAGTTAGCTGAAAGCCCCAACGAAGATTTACAATCCATCGTACCAAGTTTCGTTTAAAAAGCTATGGCCTAGAGCTGAAGCCGAAAGGCAATAACATCTGTACAGATGTTATGTGAGAGGTCCCAGCGAACTCAACAGGCCTGTTGGCCACTAGTATCGGACACCTGTGTTCGGTATAGCAGCTTACGGACTTGCTGTCGCAGAGATCATATACAGTTGAAGCTAAACCAGGTCTTACCGTCTAAGGCGATCTAGCCACAATATATCACTATTTGGTGAGTCTGGTGTATTCTTGTGACTAGAATGTCGAGTATAAAAACAAAGGCCCACAATTCCTACCCCATATTTTTGTTTATATATTTGAGTTTTTACTAGTATCTTTCTTATTGTCGTACTTGGCTTGTTATGGCTATATTATAGCGAATTTATCACTAGAAAGTGCATATGTATAGTAAGGACAGAAAATATCGAGGTATTCCGTCACAGAGTGAAGTTGTGCAACATACACTGCAGTAATGGCGTGGTCAGTCACTCGCACTGCAAGCAAGGCACAGAATGGCTTCAGTGAGGCCGATGACCTGTCGTAGACTAACTGGGGCAGACAATGCACGATCCACCGTTCAGGAGTATTCATGAAACGTTCCCGGTGAGAAGTGATGCTATCTGGGTGTTCTGGATCGCCCTGTCAATAATGAGCGTTGTCGTCGGTGGGGTACTAGAATTTCGCCATGTTCGGACTTGATTTCTTCCTCATCGCGAAGATCTTCTAGCATCCCTGCGCCACAGATGGCCAGTTAATCCGAAAGCCATATACACCATATTAGGCCAACCTAAAACATGGACAAGGCAGACGATTCAAATGGTCTCACCCGGCGCGACTACCTCTCCGGCGGTAGTGTGCTGCTTGGCACGTCGATCGTTGCTGGCTGTTCCGGTGACGGTGGCGAATCGCCCAGTACCGCTACATCGCGCGATAGCGGAACGGACACATCGACCCCATCAGATAATGGCCCCTACACTGCCTCACTTTCTCCCGTCGGGGAAGTCGAGTTCGACTCCGTCCCGGAGAACGTCTTCACGATGTACAATCAGTATGCAGATATGTTAGTTGCGCTCAATCACGGTGACGCGGTCAATTCGATGTTCGTGCCAGACATGGCTGGGCCATCGATGAACCACTACTACGAGCGACTTTCCGGCGTCTCTTTTGAGTGGGAAGACCTTCCCAACCCCTACGATAATTTCAGCAAGGAGTTCTTTTATAGCCTCGGTAGCGACGTTCACTTCCTTGACCCCGCATGGGCGATTACCCAGGAGAACTGGGATATGAGCGATATCGAGGAAATTATCGACAACATCGGCCCCTTTTTCGGAAATTTCTACAGCGGAACACACAGTGACCCGCAGGGACCCTACAGTGGGGACTACCAGTATTACACGCTGTGGGAGCTTTTCAGTCGTGTCGCCACCGTATTTCAGGAGCGAAGGCGTTACGAACAGCTCAGAGCCGTTTACGATGAGCTCATCAATACCATCCAAACGAACCTTCCGCCAGAAGAAGAACGACCGACAGCGATTCGGGTTACACTTGGCGATGACCAGTTTTGGACGTATCATCTGAACCGTCCGGGATTTTGGCTCGCCGACACGCGTCCACTTGGAGCCAACGACGCTTTCGGGGATGAAACGTGGGACGGTCTCTGGGGTTCAGTTGGCTATGAAACGATGCTGGAGGCGGACCCTGACGTAATCCTCCACCTCTGGGGAATGACACCGCGCTACGACATGGATGATATCCGCGGGCGACTCGAGTCACACAGCGTTGGGAAAGAGCTCGCCGCAGTCCAAACCGACCGTGTGTACGCACACGGAATGCGATACCACGGCCCTATCATGAATCTGTTCCAGATCGAGATGACCGCGAAACAACTCTACCCAGATATCTTTGGTGAGTGGCCAACCTACGAAAACGGGGATCACTATCCAGAGATCCCATCGGCTGAACAGCTTTTCAGCCGCGACCGCGTTGCCAATATCATTACGGACGGGTAGTGTAGTCGAGGCGGCTTCCAGAGCCTATGGCGAACTCCAGTCGTACCGCATGACGAGGTCGTCCTCATCGATTTCGCTGGCGAGTTTGTCTACGAGTTCATCCCGTTCAAGATCGCCGAACTGTTCTAGTTCGTAGGGTTTGACCGTTACCGGTGAGGACTCACCCTCAGCGATGCGCTCTTGCAGTTTGGCGATGCCGTAGATGAGTGCCTCGGGGCGTGGTGGACAGCCCGGGACGTGGATGTCAACCGGAATGACTTGCTCTGCACCTTTGATCACGTTGTATCCTTCCTGAAATGGGCCACCGGAAATGGTACAGGACCCCATCGAGACGACGAACTTCGGCTCGGGCATCTGGTCGTAGACGCGCTTCATCCGCGGTGCGAACTTCGAAACAATTGTGCCTGGAACGATAATCAGATCTGCCTGTCGCGGTGATGCCCGAGGGACTCCGGCAGCAAAGCGGTCGAGGTCGTGTTTCGTCGCGAGAGTACCCATCATCTCAATAGTGCAACAGGCGATGCCGAACTGCAGCACGAACATGGAAGACCCCCGAACCCAGTTCAGGAACGTGTCGAATTTCGTGAGTATGAACGGAGATGACCCAAGCACCTCCCGAAGTGTAGAATTAAATCGGTCGTTTGCTCTTCTGCCGGGGCATATCCGATCATCTGACTGTGCGTCGTCCACATTCCGCCGATCACTACTCATGGCCAGATGGTGATAGATAGTGGGGCCGGATGCACGAACTGTCGTACACACTAGTGTCTTTATTCGGAAGCCGCTTTCAGAACTCGCCTGTGAGATATCTCCGCTTGGAGATCCAGTATGCACTGGAGTATCAGCGTCCGATGCACCGCCTTATGACCGAAAGCGATGCAATCAAGCGCGAATGGCTCGTCACATGGAAAGTCGGCGTCGAAGACGGAATTGCCTATACGTTGTTCTATGTCGTCGGCGATCGCGAGCCGTACGAATCGGCGCTTTCTGGGGTTGAAACCATGGAAAGCTACGATATTACACCCGTTCGGGACGAGGCGTTCTATGCGTTCATCCGTGGCCAAGAGACTGACCGATCACGACAGTTCTACACGGCGTTCGAACAGCCGACCCTAATGATAGTCCCACCGGTTGCCTACCGGCCGCATGGGATCGTGTTGTTCGACGTCGTCGGGGAGCCTGCCGCGCTCGAACAGGTCCGGAGTGCGCTTCCCGATGGAATTTCGGTAAATGTCCGGAAAATCGGCGAATACGATGCCAGTCCCGGAACATTTGCCACCGGCCTCACTTCACGCCAGCGCGAGGCACTCACCGTGGGACGAGAAGTCGGGTACTACGACGTCCCACGAAATGGGAGCGTCGAGGACGTTGCCAAAGAACTCGGTTGTGCCCCGAGCACTGCATCGAACCATCTCAGAAAAGCAGAGGCACGGCTTGTTGAACGGACGTTCAAATGACAGCTACCACAGAGATGGTTAGATATCGGTGCACCACTCCCGTGTTTGAATTACTTGAATGAGTGAAAGTAGTAGAACGTCGCGGGTGGATTATTGGTTATCACGATGACTGGCAAGTGGGTTATTGAAAGCTATATAGAATGCACCATTCAGTGACATTCTGAGCTCAGCAGCGGTCCCGGCGGATGAACAGGAACGCTGCAGCGTCTAGCGCGACCAATATGACGCCAACATTGACGCTGGAACCGGAAGCTAGAGCCATGGTGGATTCTGTATTTGCTATTGCAATTATGATGACGACACTGTCGAGCGTTCTGGGGTCGACCAATCTGAGAGGAGATTACAGAAAGGGGTCAGAACTGTACGTCTCACGGAGGCCCTTCCCAGATCATCGAGCAAGCAGTGTGTCACAGAGAACACCACGGTGTCTGCAGTAACATCGTATCAGATGGTCTCTATTGCCAGATTACTGCGGACATCGTGGCGTCTGACCGAAAAAAGATAGGCATAATACTAAATCGACACCACGATGTCCGCTGTTCTACTGAGCGTTTGAGAAATCAGGAGTCAATTACTGCGGACATCGTGGTGTTATTCCATCGTAGTCACACCACGATGTCCGCTGTTCTTGTGGGCCGGAGAGGAGAACAGCGGACACAGTGGTGTGTACTCAGACAGTAGAAGTGCTATGAATTACTCAGGGAGAGGCTGGAAGCTGCAAACCAGATCAATAATAGGAGATAACACTCCCACCCCACTTTGTCCGCTGTTCTTCAGGCAGGACGGGAAGGGAAAGCAGAAACGGCAACATTTGAATTGAAATCTTGTTTGTCTAGACTAGGTATGTTCTCAAGTAATACTATAGTGCTCTCTTCTACAGCTATCAAATTACATTACGGTCTAGCTCTCTGCAGACCATAATAAACCTTTCCCTAATATATAGGTTCTCTCTCACCCCTCTCGCCCTTCTCTAGTTACTGCGGACATAGTGGGGTGGGAGGGTCCCCCCAATCGTTTATAATAAAAAGAACAGCGGACACTCCGGACACTGCGGACAGGGGTGGTTTTATATAGATTCCTTCCAATACGTCAAGCAACGACTATGGGGATGTTCGAACGTGACACCGAGATCTACTTGGATCGGGATGCCCTCCGAGAGGATTACCAGCCTGAGAACCTTGTCGGGCGTGATACTGAGCTAAACCGGTATCGAGCTGCGCTTCAACCCGTAATCAACGGTGAGCAGCCCAACAATATCTTCTTGTACGGTAAAACGGGGGTCGGGAAGACTGCTGGTACGCGGTATCTAATCGACCATCTCGAAGAAGACGCAGCAAAGTACGAGGATATCGATCTCACGGTGAAAATGTTAAATTGTGACGGCCTCTCCAGTAGCTATCAAATCGCTACCCGACTCGTCAACGAATTCAGGGACGAAACGAGCCAGATCAGTACGACGGGATATCCGCGCGCGACAGTGTATGATATGCTCTGGACCGAACTCGACTCCTGTGGTGGCACTATCTATATCGTTCTCGACGAAGTCGATCACATCGAAGACGACAGTATCCTCTATCAACTCCCACGTGCGCGAGCAAACGACAACCTGAGCTCTGCGAAGATCGGTATCATCGGTATCTCGAACGATTTCTCTTTCCGCGATGACCTCTCCCCGAAGGTCAAGAGCTCACTCTGTGAAGAGGAAATCCAGTTCCCCGCATACGACGCGAAGGAGTTGATACAGATCCTGCAACAACGCGCTGATGTAGCGTTTCACGACGGCGTCCTCGAAGACGGTGTCATCGAACTGTGCGCTGCTTACGGCGCGAAAGACGCCGGTGACGCACGACAGTCACTTGACCTGCTCATGAAAACGGGCGACCTGGCCCGCGACAAAGACACAGACACGATCTCGGAAGACCTTGTTCGAGAGGCACGTGACGTTCTGGAACGGGGTCGGATTCAAGAGGGTATTTCGGGACTGACCCAACACGGTCATCTGGTGGTATATGCTATGGTTACACTTGACCAGGAAGGGAAGACGCCGGCCCGGACACGGGATATCAGACCTCGATACACGAACTTCGCCGAAAAGGCAGGGATTGACCCGCTTGTTCCACGCCGGATGCGTGACCACCTCGGTGAACTGTCGATGTTAGGTATTATTTCGGCAATCGAACGGAACGAGGGACGGCGTGGTGGGACCTATCGCGAGTACTCTCTCGAGATGGACCCGGAAATGATTCTTGCAGCGCTTGAGAAGACTGTTGACGATGTTGGAATCCACAAATCTGTCACTAACCTTGTCGATGCCGAAGCGACGCTTTCGGACTTCCAGTCTACGTAGGAACGGCGGACATGGTGGTGTCGGAACCGACCGATACGGGATGGTTCTCAGGATATAGAACAGCGGACACAGTGGTGTTCAACAGTGACGACTCTTCTGTATTTACCTCAGTAGCGCGAAGAACTCCGGACACAGTGGTGTTCAACAGTGACGACTCTTCTGTTGATGGGATAATATTTCCTGTGAAATCTACTGATATTGCTTTTGAGAATCAAATACGTGTGATAGTTGTAATTAACACCATCTTTCAGGCAAGAATGGCTGAATAGTGGTTTTCTACGTCAAGTGATTGCTTCCTCGAAAACCAGAGACAATCCGCCTATCACGTGAATCGGACCTCTCATCTAAATCATCGCGTAAAGCCTCTCCTTGCACAGTATCACAGGCCAGACTATTGCAACCTGTCCACGTACGGTTGCTTGATGGGTGGCAACTTTCCAACCCAATGATGGGAAATTCTGAGATTGATTGTCAGTAAAATATTCACATAAGGACGCTATTGGGCTAGATACCCTGATCTGTATGCTTGCCACTAGTACCTACCTGACCTGTTGTTGTCGGTATTCGACAACTGGATCACTCCGTCAGCGCGCACTGTCACCAGAAAGTTCCGGTACTGAAATGTGATGGTCTGAGTCGCTGGTCCGGTTGACTGGCCCGGCTGTGTGCCGAACAGCAGTGTCTCAATTGCACCGACATCAATGTAGTCGTGCAATGGCGACTCACGATACGTTCCTGCTTCTGTTCCCGTCTGGTCGGCGATGGCCTGAACAATAACCGCGGCAAGCTCCTGATCGCTAGTTGGGTCGTACCGAACTTCAGTGAGGGTGCCGCTCGTTGCCGCAAAGAGGCCCGTATCCCCATCAGCCTCATCGCTCCGGCTGTCGTCGGTCATCTATCTAGCAAATAACTGGAACGCACGTATAATATATGTATGAATATTCGGGCATGATAATTACCCCCTCCAATCCGACTTGGGTTAATTCACGTCTAATTAGATAAGCTATACCGTATAGCTATTCGGCTTGCGCTGGTTAGTCCATACGCGTACGATCACCCCATTCGTAGCCAGGATGGAATATACATGGTAACAATAACCATAATCGTCTGTGTAGTGTGTGTCAGCCGAGGATATCCGTCCCCATGCACCAACTACATAGACGGCAGCTACTCGGAGTCGTGTGTTCGGGCTTGACTGTACTCGCCGGTTGTGGCAGCGATCAAAGCGGTAATTCGAGTGAGACTGAGACTGGTGGCGGTGCCGAACCAACGCCGGACTCAGCTGCGGTAACTGCTACGAATAAATCGACGCTCAGCGGTAACGACGACAGATCAACACAGTTCGGTCAGGTTACACGGTTCCCTAAATCGTATGCGATGACAGCCACAGTGCAGTCCGGAGGGCGGACCGTGGAGATGTCTGGCCGTTTCTACCGGGGAGATATGTACTGGTCATTCGACCAGCAGGGACAACAGATGGAGATGTATCACATTGGGAACAGTACGTACACCGTTGTTGGAGGGCAGTGTGTCCGGGGAACGATGCAACAGGGGATGGGTCGTGACGAGGTTGATCCAGGCCGTTTCTCCGATCAGCCGGAGGAAAACCCGGAAGTCACGCCGGTCGGTCGGGATACCATCGATGGTGAGGAGGTGCTGGTGTATGAAATCTCTCAGGCTGAGTCCCAGAAGCCGCTGACATACTACATTCTGGCGGACTCCGGATATCCGCGACGTATTGAAGGCGAGTCAATGCGGTGGGACTTCCACTCGTGGGGTGTGGTTGACCCGATCCAGAAGCCCGAAGGAGACTGTCAGTCGATGCCCGGTGGCGGCACGATGGCTGACGGTGGCAGTTAATCGCTCAGCTAGACGTGACTTGATGGGGCTACTCCGAGAGCAAACAGTTCTCGACGTACCGTCGAAATTCGGCTCTCACGTCGTCGATTGTGTCCTCGTCGCTGGTAATCCGTTCCGCCTGAATCCCGACTAAAACTGTGTGGAACAGTGCGGCTGTCTGCGATGGGTCTTCAACAGTAAATGCGCCGGCGTCAACACCCGCTTGGATGACACGGGCGATCTGCTTTCGAATAAAGTCATCACTCCTGCGAAAGAGACGGTTGTAATCGTCGTCGTGCGCTGCCTGCGCTCGCAACTCAATCACAGCCTGGGAAAATTCGATATCACTGTTGTTGCTTGTCCCAAATATTTCGTCGACGATCACGTCAATGTATGCTTCAGGGGATTGGTTGGGAAGCGGAACTTGGTTTTCGACCTGCTCAAGCATGTAATCAAGAAGATCTACCAGCAACTCGTCTTTATTATCGTAATGATGATATATGAGCGATTGACTCTTCCCGAACTCATCACCTATCTTTGAAATAGTTAGATCCGCGTAGCCGTGCTGACGCAGTGCATAGAAGGTTGCCTCGAGGATCTCCTCGCGGGTTCCCTCCGGGTTCTGAAAAAAGGTTATCTCGTTAGTCATCTTTACATTGACCGTTCCGTGCTTGAGCGGTACGGTTCAAATCACTCACGGTTTTGCTGTTCGCTCGCTGTTGACCACGTGGCCAATCTGGGGTCTCGTTTTCATCACTGGATTGAGTAAGGGCAGTTGTTGGTAGATAGCTATATTCTTGACTATACATTCAATAAACTTAAGCGTATTGTTGGCCCCTGTATCACGGAGTGAATTGGACTGCATTCTAGTTCTTTGTATTCACACACTCATCCGAGTGTATCGCACGTATCTGCCCATTTGGTGTGCTCTCAGACCCTTCTAACGCCAACACTCTGAGGTCCCAAAAATCAAACAGCGCGGGTTTTGATCGATTGGTTGTCCTATCTGACTTCAGAAGAGACGAAAGCACTATATGTGATTGAACGTTTAGTCAACTACAGGAACATGACGACTGGTAACCGAAGAATTTCGAAGCCGTTTATGACTACCAACGAACCGCGGATTGAATGGAAGCCTTACTAATATGGCACCGAAGGCACAGAAGCTGCTACTCCTGGCCGTAGTTGGCATTGTCGTAACTAGCGGAACGGCAACCGCTGCGGTCGTTGGGAGCCCCGATATCGTTGCAACGCTTGAAGACGACGGTGTCGCCCCTGGTGAGCAAAAGACTGTAGAAATTTCCCTAGTCAACACCGGGGATTTGCAAAGTGGTTCAGCTCAAAATCCGGCGTTAAACAGCGAGGTAACCGCTGCTAAGGGACTCACCGTGTCACTTAGCTCTGGCGACGCACCAATATCCGTCAAGAACTCGAAACGAAGCCTCGGGACCCTCCAAGTCGGCCCAAAGGTTACAGTCCCGTTTGAGATCAGCGTGGATGAAGACGCGGACTCTGGAACACACGAAGCACAACTGAAATTGAGGTACAAGCACGCGAGCTTCATCTCTGAAGAGACGGGGGCTCGAGACGAGAACGAGAACACTCGGACTGTCGACGTTGAAATCGATGTCACCAATGACGCCACGTTTAATGTGACTGATATTGATTCGAATGCCCGCGTTGACTCTACGGGCACAGTAGCGGTTACTGTTGAAAATACCGGAAGCAGTTCCGCACGGGACTCCGCGGTAACGCTGGAATCCCAGAGTCAGGACCTCACAGTGAGCGGCGGCGCTGCCACTTCACGATTCGTTGATAAGTGGGAACCGGGCGAAGTCCGGACGTTCAATTATCGTGTGAGTGCCGCTGAAGCCGCCGAGCCGGAGCCGTACGGGTTTGAGCTGTCGGTCGCATTTGACAACGAGGACGGCCTCCGAACGCAATCAGCAGGACAATCCATTGCAGTCGAACCTGATCCTGAACAGCGGTTCTCAGTCGTCAATTCAAGCAGCTCTGTCGCCGTCAGCAACACGGGAACGTACGAGGTTCAGCTCCGCAACACAGGCCCGTTGACTGTTGATGACGCATCTGTTACGTTTGCTTCACGGAACGCCGATATAACGTTCGGCAAGAGTTCCTCGACAACAGCATATGTTGGCAACTGGGAACCCGGTGAAGTTCGGACCGTCCGAGTTGATGCAACAGCCAGCCCCGATGCCGAGGACCGAAGCTACGCGCTGTCGGCCAACGTCCAGTATGATGATCACGAGGGCGACACCAGCACCTATGACGATGTACAGTTGAGCCTCAGTCCGGCACCTGAACAGAACTTTGGCGTGTCCAATATTGACACCTCACTCCAAGCCGGTGAAGACGGATCACTGAGTGCAACCCTCACAAACACTGGAACGCGTGATGTTGAGAACGTTGTTATCGCTTGGGAAAGCCAGCAGTCGACACTATCGCCAAAAGAGACGCAGTACGCTGTCGGAAATCTCGATGCAGGCGAATCAGCCAACTTCAGCTTTGGTGTTGACGTGTCCAACAGCGCAGAGGCAGGCGCTCGGCAGTTTGACTTCGGAGTGAGCTATCGCGACGACAACGATGACAGGGTTGTCGCAGAGACACTTGAAGTTCGCTCAACAGTGGATGGCAGTCAGGACGAATTCGACATCGAAATGCAGAATTCGACGCTCGGCGTCGGACAAGACCGCTCAATTACGTTTACGATAACGAATACGAAAGACAAGACGCTGACCAGCATTGAGGGCAAGGCGTTCGTCAATGATCCGCTCAGCAGCAGTGACGATGAAACGTTTATCGCTGAGCTGGGACCCAGAGAGTCAGAAACGGTTTCCGTCCAGCTCTCAGCGGGAAGCAATGCGCTGGACAAGACGTATCCGCTCAATCTTGACTTCCAGTATGAGACGCCAGACGGGGACAAACGGGTTTCAGACACCTACAGTCTGCCAATAGAAGTTACGGACCAGTCCGGAAGCGGCGGGACGCCACTGTGGCTTATCGGTGGTGTTGGACTTCTCGCAGTCGTTGGCGGCGTGGTCTGGTACAGCCGACAGTAACTCTCCGAGGCTAACGTATATGACACAATGTTAGACTACCAGAAATATATCGACATCCTAGACGATTGGATTGTCAACCGTGACAAGACAGTCGTCGCTGTGTTCATCGTCACAACCCTCATTCTGTCGGCGGGGTTCGGCATGACTGCGACCGACTCGGGGACATCACAGTTCACCGACGGCGTTCCTGCACAGGAAGCGTTCGACGAGGTGAACGACAACTTCGAACGCGAACCGTTCGGTGAGGGGACTGGCTCCACGACGCTAATCCAGAAAGACCAGAACGTCCTGTCGAAGCCGGCCATCCTCAATATGCTGGAAGCCCAGAACCGGTTGACACAGCGCGAATCACAGGACGTTGTCGGAACGACGAGTGTTGCACAGGCCGTCGCACAGACGCTTGACCCGGACGCGGAGACACTGCCCGAACAGATCGATGCCGTAGAAGCAGCCTCACAGTCGGAAATCAAATCCGCCACTCGAACGACGCTCGAGCGCCAGCCGGCAGTTGCAGGACTTCTCAGCAACGACCTGAACCGAGAAGAGCCGTCTGCATCGGCAACACTGACGACTGTTACCCACGAGGTGTCAGGTGTCTCAAGCAGTGCCGGGACAGAGGGGTCATCACCACTGACGCCCATTCAGCAGGAAGCGGAGTTTATCGTCAGTTCGGTCGACGGTGATATCTCTGTCTTCGGCAGTGGGCTCATTTCTGCAGAACTGAGCAGTGTTATCTCCGATTCGCTGGGACTCGTTGTCCCGGCTGCTGTGGTCCTGATTCTGTTCTTCCTCATTATCGCGTACCGGGACCCGTTTGATCTGCTCATTGGCCTTGTCTCCCTTGCGATGGCGATTGTCTGGACATTCGGGTTCATGGGCTGGGCCGGTATCCCCTTCACGCAGATGTTGATCACAGTCCCGCCGTTGCTCCTCGCCATTGGAATCGACTTTGGGATTCACGCCGTGAACCGATATCGTGAAGAGCGCGTCGAGGATGTCGAGCCGACGCCCGCAATGCGGACCGCAACAGACCAGTTGCTCCCGGCCTTCTTCATCGTGACAGGCACGACAGTTCTGGGATTCGCGGCCAACGGGACCAGTCAGCTTGGTCCGATCCGCGACCTTGGGTTTGTCGCCAGTGTCGGAATCATATTCACGTTCCTTATTTTCGGTATCTTCCTGCCGTCGCTCAAACACTTCACGGACCGGCAGCGGGTGCGATACGACCTCCCCGAATTCAGTATCGCTCCGATCGGCTCTGAGGACTCCGCAGTCGGCAAATCCCTCACTATCGGTGTCACAATCGCCCGCCGGGCCCCGTACGTATTCTTCGCTCTTGTGCTGGTGTCTACGGCAGCCATGGGGGCGTATGGAACTGGAATCGATACCCGGTTCACCACTGAGGACTTCCTCCCACCGGAGGAGAACCCCGGATACGTCGAGGTTCTGCCGGAAGCTGTGGCTCCGAGCGAGTACACAGTCACGAAACAAATAAACTATCTTGAGGACACCTTCGAGAGTGGTGAGAGTGACACAGTAACAATATACGTCGAAGGATCGTTACAGGATGGAACAGCGTTAGAGGAAATCTACCGGGCGAATCAGGACCCGCCTGACTCATTTGTCACAGCCGGCGGAAGTGCAGATACGACAAGTATCCTGACGGTGATTAACCGCTACGAGCGTGCTTCGCCGGAGTTCCGACAACTCGTCGCCCAGAACGACCAGAACGGGAACGGCGTTCCCGACCAGAACCTTCCGACTATCTACAACGCGCTGTATGACTCACCGTACGGTGACCGCGCGGCATCGTACATGACTGACGACTTCACGCGCACGCGAGTTGTATATTCTGTTGAGTCCGATGCGAGTCAACAGGAAGTGACAGATGACACGAGAGCCGTTGCTGATGAGTTCCGGATGGAGGCGACCGCAACCGGTAGCGTTGTGGTATTAAAAGCCGTCTCGGATGTAATCGCAGAGTCGGCGTACATAAGCCTGGGTCTCGCAATTCTCGCGTCTGCAGCGTTCCTGTTCTTCGCCTACTGGCTACTCGAACGCCGTCCCGGGCTCGGGGCTGCGAACCTCATCCCGATACTGCTTACCATTGCTGCCTTGGCTGCGACAATGCGGTATCTGGACATCCCATTTAATGTCCTCACCGGAACGACGTTATCGATCGGAATTGGGCTCGGTATCGATTACTCTGCCCACCTCGTCCATCGGTTCTCCGAGGAGTACCGGGGCGACGTCGGCTTGCTCGAAGCACTCGACATTAGCGTCCGGGGAACAGGTGGCGCATTGGCGGGCAGTATGGTCACCACAACATCTGGCACCGGAGTACTCGTCCTCGCAGTCGTCCCGATCCTGGGTCAGTTCGGGTTGCTGATCGCCCTCAGCGTCCTCTATTCGTTCGTAGCGTCCATACTGGTCCTTCCGACCTCGATCGTTATCTGGGACCATAGCCGTGGAACGCTTGGGACACTGCTCTCGTCGAGCCAATCACGGAGTGTGAATTAATGCGGTCCACTCACCTCGGTTCCTGCTCACTTGAGACTCATCGTGTCCCAATTGAACGAGTTAGTCAGGATCGCTCAGATACCGCGCTTGAGCAAGCGGCACCGTACTGCCACCCCAGCCGAAGTCAGGAGGGACGACTGTCTGTATGACTGACGAGAGCGATGCCCTGTGTGCAACTGAAAAAGAAATTATGCACGCAACTCACCGGGCGCTTGTTAACAGCGGGTACGCTGAGCTCTCGATATCGCGTATCTCTGATGAGCTTGACAAGGCCAAGTCGACGATATACCACTATTACGACTCAAAAGACGCGCTCCTACTCCGGTTCCTCAGATTCACCGTTGACCGATTCGAGGCGACAATCAACACCAGCATCGGTGACAACCCGAAAGAAGATCTCAACCACATTATTAGCACACTTCTCCCGTGTCAACTACCGGAAGAGAAACGCCAGCTACACAGCGTTTTAGTCACGCTCTCCCCGCAAGCACTTGAGCGGGCGGTGTTTCGCGAGCAGTTCACCGAAATCGATACTCGACTTGCTACAATCATCGAAAAAACTGTTCGGCGAGGCGTTGATGCGGATGTGTTTCGCGATGTCGATCCGACACACGCGGCCGAACACATTCTGGCAACGATTAAAGGAACCATGTATAGCCGCCTCACGACCAACCGTGAAGCCGCGACGGCCGCAGCGAAAGCGTCTCTGTTCTCGTATATCGATTCGCATCTGATTTCGTAGTTCCTGCCAGTCTGGGTCACGGTGCACTCTCTCTGCTACACGGTCCGGAGCAAGTCAATCACAGGCTATCCGCCTGCAGAACTACCGAGGGTGGGAAATTACCGAGGATTGCTGTTTTTTTGATAGTGTGCTTCTGCCCGGAAAGGCAGGGCAGCGGGGCCGACCACCGCTTAGCTTCTGAGTGTCTTTCAGTTAATAACCGAGGTGTTCGCGGATGAGGACAACGGTAGTGCGACCCTCTTCGAGTTCTTGGCGGAGGATGAGTTGCTTGGCGATCGCAGAGTCGACGCCGTAGGCCTCCTTTGCACGCTCGTTTTCGAGGGGGTACGCGACGGTTTCCAGTCGGTCAAGCGCGTCCTCAAGCGTCGGCACGATTTTATTCACACCACTGACGATAACGACGTTACTGGCCGCAAACGGATACGCACCGATGCGGCTTCCCGAACGGTCCGCCGCGACGAGTTCGCCGGTCTGGGAAATGCCGTTGATGCCGCCGAGGAAGTAATCGGCCGTCTGTGACTCTCGCCGAGCAGCTTGGCGCTTTGCGTCGTCGTCGATACTCCAGATTTCCTCGGGAAGGCTCTCCCACCCGTGATCCCCATCACTCAGGTACTCGTCGAACCCGATCTCTTCGAGTGTCGTCGAGTGGCCGTTCATCACAGACGCTTCTGCCGGGATGAGTGACTGCAGTTCCGCGAGTGCATCGTCGGCCGAGTTAACGACGATGACCTCGAATCCGTTTGCCTCCAAGTTCTCGACGGTCTCCTCAATGGTTTCTTCGGAGGCCAGTTCGTCCAGTGATTCGTCGATATCCGCGTCGTCAGCGAAATCTGATTTCTGTTGAGACATATTTTGTCGGTAGGTGTATCAGCATCAACACGAAGGCGTAGCTAGCCCAAAAGTGCTCGCGGACACCGGTGTCAGGTAGTTACATCGGTGATACTCCACCCTCAGATAGGATGTAATGTGCGGATAGAAACTCTGTGAACATGGTTTCTGGGCTTCAGAATCTCCCACCCCGATGTGGTCGGACTCGCCTCTGTCCGGAAACAGCACGGGGCGGCTGTGATATCAATTGCTGAAAACCGGGGGGTAGCATATATTGCTCTCCATTCATCATGTTACACTATCAATGCAAATGGCACGGAAGGAAACTACAGACACTACTGGAACACCCTCGAAGATGGTCCTGTTCTGTCCGGACTGTGATTTTGAGAGCGGGATGGTCGGAGGAGACTGGGACGTTTCGACCACCGGATATACGACCCGATATCACTGCCCGCGATGCCAGCACTCGTTTGGCGTTTCCAATCGCCGGTAACGCATAAGCAGAGTATGGTGGACGTGGACGGATTGTACGTCCGGTAATACTGAAAAACCGTACCGCTGGGAATCTTGTATCAGTCGTCGCTTGGCACAGCCTCAACGGATTTCTGCCCGCTGTCCTGCCAGCTAAAGAAGCTTGCCAGCGCCGGCCCTGTGATGTTATGCCAGACGCTGAACAGCGCGGGAATGAGTGCGGCCGCAGGCTCAAACAGGGTCGTTGCCAGCGCAACGGCCAGCCCGCTGTTCTGGAGGCCGACCTCGAACGCACAGGTCCGAACGCGGTCTGTTGACATCCCAGTTGCCCGACCGACACCGTACCCCGAGCCAAGCCCGATAGCGTTGTGAGTAACGACTGCCACCAGCACGAGTAGACCGGCAGTGAGAATATTATCCACGTTTGCGCCAACGACGCCAGCGACGATCGCGACAATGGCGGCAACACTGATAACCGGGAACACATCGGTACCGATTTCAGCAGCTTTCGGTGAATAGCGGTCCAGCAGATACCGGATCGTGAACCCGAGAAACACCGGAATAATGACGATCTGAATGATGCTCTGGAACATCTCTGCGAAGGTGACGTTTATCTGTTCACCGAGGGTAAACACCACCCAGGCCGGCATCACGATCGGTGCTGCAAGGGTCGTAAGGGTCGTGATTGCGACGGAGAGGGCCACGTCGCCCCGACCGAGATACGCCATCACGTTCGATGCGGTCCCACCGGGGGCGGCACCAACCAGAATGAGACCGATACCGACAGCATCTGGAAGATCGAGCAGGACATACAGCCCGTACGCAGCGGCGGGCATCACCAGCCACTGCGTGACAGCGCCGATACCGATATCCACTGGTTCCTTGATCAGTCGCTGAAAGTCCGCCGGCTGGAGCGTCAACCCCATCCCAAGCATAATTAGCCCGAGTAGTGGGGACACGTAGTCCAAAACTGGGATGAACGGGTCCGGCCTGACGAGAGCGAGCCCTGCCAGAATGACGACCCAGACGACGAAGTATTTGCTCGCAGCGCGACTCACCGCACGAAGCGTCGATACTGAAGTCACATATCTGGATGATGAACAACACAAAAAAAGTTTACTCTGGATCGCCGTATTGTCGAATTACGAACCCGGGGTGAGGGGCGGCCAGTGGTCCGTCGGCAAGATAGTGGATCGCTGGTACCAAATCGGTGTAGACGCTCGACGAACTGTTTGAGAGAATAGGTACCCTGTCGCTGAACTAGTAAGAAAAGCTGTTACCTATCCATCCGTTTGCTTGACGGCTTCCAGCAGCAGGTAGCGACCGGAACTCACAGAACCCACGCAGCAATTTGCGGCAATGTACAACTTCGCCATCGGACCTGATCTAATCGGTTAGTTCAGCTACACTCTACATTAGTACTAGTTGCCTATTAGAGGTCATTCGTAGCCTAATCGTAGGCAACTAGAAACTACGATTAGTAGCACATACCAATCAAGCTGGAACATGATGACTCAACCCTCACTACTGCACTACCGGGGCAGAAATCTGTACAGTACTCCGGTTACGTCGGAGGTGGTTCACTGGTGAGCACTCTTGCACGTAACATCAGCTCTTGGCTACTTGTTGCCACCGTGGTCGCCACTAGTGGGACAGTCGGGACAACGGTTGCATTCCAGGATTCTGCACAGGACATCCAGACAGAGAACGAAGCCCTTCGCGCTGAAAACGAGGAATTGCGTGAACAACTGAACGAGACTCGGGAAGATCGACAGGCCGCAAAAGCCCGCGCTGAAGAACTCAACAAACAGTTAGAAACACGTAACGAGGACGTAGACACACTTGTTTCGGAACTAGAAAGGAAAGAAAAGATGCTAAACGCCAGTCAAGCCCGGCTTGCGGAGTCCCGAAAAGATCAAGCGGGCATGCCGCGATCCGAAATGGAAAAACGGCTTGATTACCTCTGTGCACAGCCAGAGAACAGGGATAGATTCGGCTGTCAAGAGTTTGGTCCCCGTGAATAACATCGGTGACCTCTAAGTAAAGTCACCCTTCAGAACTGCTGAATCCGATTCTATGCTGTTGGATATACTACTGCACAGATTCCTATTCCACATGGCAAAATTCTTGATAGACTCACTACGGTCGCAACTGCGGGAGCTACCGCACGTTATCCGGATTCAGTGCATCTAAGATCTAAACCGCATAAAACGGACTTCCCCGAACTACACAACCTCGGCGGATAGGCTTGATGCGTGCCTTCTATACAATTATCTAAAATCGTACTAACCTCCAGAACGAAGTTCAAAGCTCTCATCGGCTACGTCTGAAGCCGATACTGTCTAAG
This sequence comes from Haloarcula marismortui ATCC 43049, assembly GCF_000011085.1. NCBI lineage: Archaea > Methanobacteriati > Methanobacteriota > Halobacteria > Halobacteriales > Haloarculaceae > Haloarcula > Haloarcula marismortui. The sequence continues at coordinate 177,415 of NC_006395.1, read as the reverse complement.
TGCGGAGTGAGAACTTACTGATATCGCTACCAGTCTTTAATAAGAACCGCCAGTGTCACAGGCGTCGTTGTACTGCATTTCGATTTCCTCTATCTCGACACCGAGTCTTGCGAGAGATGTATGGGTACAGAAGCAGCGCTCGAAACAGCTCTCAAACTGGTCGCACCGGTCCTGACCGCTGGTGAGTGTGTCGAACTCGTCGCCTCGGTGCTGATCCTGCCCGACTGAGCGTCTAGACACTCGAACGCTTACTGGGGATGAGTGGGAACGCTGTCCAGAGTCGTCAAAATCCGCGCATTTATCGATACACGTTCTGGTGTCGATGTTATCAGGTGTTGGTCTCGGTGACTAACCACACGAAATACCCCAATTAGTCGCCAATCTTCTCCGAAACTAACTCATCCTCCGAAACTGTGGTCCACGTCAATTTGGTATAGCAACATATGATTTATGTGTTGCAGTAATAAATTTGCCAGTACCTGTCTTGTTGTGGGTTTCTGCATGAGAAAACAATACAAGACAAACTATTAGTAGTACGATTAAAATACGCTACATACGAAATTACGGCGGTTTAGAGTACCAGCAGGGACAGTACGTCGGTTACGCTGTCCACACACTCAGATCAATGACTGAAACCCGCTATTCGACGATGGACTTGGCTGACTGCAAAGCATTCTACCGTGAGACTGTTGTGCCGGCGATGAAAGACGACGGCCTCAATCCAACCACTGAAACCCCCACATATGCGTGGCTGAACGGACGGTTTCCGGGACTTGTCAAGCACCTCCAGCGCCGATTCGACCTGTCTCCGGGGCAGTTCTACGACGAGATCGAAGTGCCGGAAGACGAGAAGGCGTCGGAGCCATTCGATTTTCTCTCTGATAACACACAGCGAGCCATTGAGGAGTACCTCGCCGAGCTTTCGACTCGACGTGGGCGTGCTGATGCGACAATCGACACACGTCGGTCGATTTTGCGACGGTACGCAAAAGTATATACCAATATCCACGATACAAAAGATTTGCTCGCACCGCTGGAGAATCCCGATGAACGCGTTGCTGAAATGGATCGGGTTGCAGCGACCTTCGACGCACTTGACCAACTGGACGAAGCCCTGACGACGCTTGCATCACGGCGTAAATACGTTCAGGACACACGGCAGTTCTACAAGCACTTGGTGATGTTTGGCGGTGCCGCGTACAATCCGCTTGCTGACCTCGAAATCCGATTTGGGTGGGATACGACTCCATCCTGGGACAACAAGGCACTCGATAGAGACGCCGTTCAGCGTCTCTATGCAGCGGCGACTGAGCTACGCGACCGATTTATCGTGGTCGCATGTTGCGGGTGGGGGCTTCGACCGAGCGAAGTGGCCTCGCTCCATATCCGGCAGCTCAACCTTGATCCGGATGATAACTCTCATTCGTACATAGAATTCGCCGACGGCGAGCGGAAAAACGGTCCTGGGACCGTAGCTTTGCTTGCCGGTCTGAAGACGGTTACTGAGCGTATTGAAGCACTCTCTGATCCGGATTGGAACGGCTATTTGCTCCCTTCATCGGCTGCCACCACTGGCCACCTGACCGCTGAAACCGTTCGCCGACGGTTCAAGTCAGTGGCAGAAGTCGCGGATATCACCGTTGATGGTGACAGGCCGACGCCGAAAACGGGTCGTCGATTCTGGTACACGACGTACGGCGCCGCTGTCCGGCGGGTTGCAGAGCGGTTTGAAGACGTCGCAGCTGAGCAGGGGTCGGCGTCTGCGCAAGTTGTGCTCGACAACTATCTGTCGGAGTCTGAAGCACGGTCGCACCGTCGGGCAGAGATGCGAGAGGCGCTCGCGGGGTTGTTTGATGAGTAGCTGGCCTCGCCGGGCTGGTAGTTAAGTAAAATAAAATGACTATACTGTATAGCTATACCGTCTGACTAATCCTTATATCTGTGCAGTGTATTCGGTAAGGTATGCTGACCTACACCGTGTACAGCGAGGCCGGCGGTGTCGGCAAGACAACGATGGCGGCGAATCTCGCTGTCGCCGACGCCCGTGCTGGTCACGACGTACTCGCAATCGATATGGACCCACAGGAGGGGAGCCTCTCATTCCTGTTTGACGTTGCGGACCACCGAACTGACTCAGAGGCCGATAGCCTAGTTCGGCATCTTGTCGAGCGGCCACGCGGTCCCTTCTCTGACCTCATTGAAACCTCAGAGGGTGTCGATGTCCTTCCCGCACACAATTCTCTGGAAGTGCTCTCGAAACACCTCCGGCGTCGCGAGGAGGAAGCAGCGGACTTCGGCGAGAACTGGAACCCCAACGTCCAGCTCCTACGTGTGCTAAAAGACGCGGGCGTTCCGTCCGAGTATGACACCGTCATCATCGATCCACCGGCGACTGCGGACGTGAAACTGTACAACGCATTGCACGCGACGCGGAACCTCGTCATTCCGTTCGAGCCGAGTGGGAAGGGACAGCAGTCCGTTGCGGGACTTGCAGACCTCGTTACCGGCCTTGAAGACACGCTGGACATTAACGTGGGCGTGTTAGCTGCAGTACCGAACCGATTCAAAGGAACGAACGATCAAGAAGAGATGCTCAAACGACTCCAGGCGGAATCGTACGACATCCCGGTAGTGTTTCGTGAACGAACGTCCTTGCTCGAAGGGTGTTGGCGCAAGCAGTGTTCGGCGTTCAAATATATCGAAGAACATCGGAGTCGGGAACGTGACTACGAAATCGAAACGCTGGAACAGTTCGAGGAACTGGCGGCACACCTCCGCCAGACCCGCGAACAGGAGGCAACAGCATGAAATCCGGCTCCGGCGACGATCCGTTTGCAGAGACGGACGCAGATCCAGAGCCAGAATCAGACGACCAGCAGGATGAGATGGCTGTCGAAACCGAGTCCACCGACGTAGAAGCTACGACCCAACCCGACATTCCATATAAATTCCGTCGTGACTCGGTCAAACAGGACCGCAAGCAGCGACCGATTTTCATCCGGCCCGAAGTTGCGGAACGCGAGTCCACGTTCCTCCGCAATCTGGAGGATGAAGTTGGAGAGGACGTGTACAAGACTGACGCGCTGGAGGCTGCCCTCGTCGTTGCCATGGACAACCCGGACCTTGTGGCAGAAGAGCTCCGTGAATGGGGGTACGACTGGGAGCAGTCAGCGGCTTCCCGATAAGATCTGCTTTGATTTTTGTTCGTAAGCACAATTGTCGACGAAGCCTTGTCTTTGCGCCTTACTTGTCGCTCCGTTTGATGTGCCCCTAGCCCTGACTCGGTAGGCTATCGAACAAAACTGGAACTGATAGTTGTGTTAGCTGACTATTCCTGTTCGCTGGCACTGTCTAGTTGAGCGAGTTTGAGAAGCGAGGAGGTCGTAGCGAGAAGTGCCTATGCAACTCGCAGACCTCCTCAGAGAAACGTTGGATGAGGACAGTCAAGACGTTTGGGAGAATGAGCGCACCCCGACACCCGTCCGGCGGTTTGGGGTGCGTCTCCATACTGCGGGGCTATCGATTAGGGAGACGGTTGCTGTCCTAGACCTGCTGGGTGTCGATCGCTCTCACGGAGCAGTCTGGAATTGGGTGCATACACTGTCTGAAGCACAGAGCGACCCGCCGACGGCGGAGCCGTCGCGGGTCGCGGTCGATGAGAAACAAATCGAGATTGACGGAGAAAAGAAGTGGTTGTACGCCGCTGTTGACACCGAATCAAAGTTGCTGCTCGAAGTGGACGTGTTCAGCCGCCGCGGGACTGACCCCGCGGCGGCGTTCCTGCATCGACTCACTCAGAAACATGATGTCGATGATACAGTGTTTCTCGTCGATGCTGGCGGCTATCTGACTGCCCTCTCACGTCATGATTTGAGCGGTCGGCTTGACTACCGAATCCGGAACCATATCGAAAAGTGGTTCCAGACTGTGACCATGCGCATCGACCGCTTTCACTCTTACTGGCGGGGCAGTCAATCCAGCGCGAAACAGTGGTTACGACGCTTCAGACACCACTACAACCACGAACGACCGAACCAAGCGCTCAACGGACGAACGCCAGCTGAGGAGATTCAGAACTAGACAGTGCCTGTTCGCTGGTCTCCTTGACTACTTAATGCAGCTACAATAGCTAGCTATACTATCTAGATATGTTGACTAGCTATTTTGATTAGCTATACTTTCTGGCTATAAAAAGGCAGTCGGGCCTAATAGCTGAAGACCCTCGTTAGCCTTTGTAGGTGTTGCGGCGAGCTGATGCGAATAATCTCTATCCGAGCCACTCAACCACTCAGACGGTTGCCGTCGCCGGGATATGAAGCAGGTTGCGTCAGGTGCGAAACCAAGAGCAGAGCTATCCGCTGGGGGTACTCATCCATAGAGTAACCAATGATGTGACGACCCCAGTATCAACCGCTCCTGACCGACCACCCGTCTCAGGCCAACTGAGTGTTTAACATTGACTTGCGGGGTTAAATGAAGATTCGAACAGCACTCAGAATATCTGTCGGCTGCTGGGGCTCGAAACTCTCCTGATACTCAATATCAGACTTTGCCAGACGAGCTATTCCGTCCAACCCGATGGTGTGATGGACGGGCGAAACCACACCAGTGACAGCTTTCGTCCAGAAGTTCTGGCACAACAACCTGCGTGTATACGACTCCCCCTGCACAAAGGACCTCACCGCAGCTTGGCCGGACTGTGCCGCATGTACCATTCCAAAGCCCGTCAGGCGGTTCGCCAGTCCGATTGCATCGCCCGCGATATGTACTGTACAGTCGTTTAGCTCGTACGAGCAGTCTGAGAGACTTCGTAGGCCGTTTGAAACGTCGGTTCCGCTGTACAGGGTCTCACGTTCCGGGGGCTCAATGTCGACTTCTGCAAGCAACTGTCGCATATCCTCATACAGTTCGGCAGGAGACTTGTCCTCCTGGCAACCAAGCCCGATAGTTGCTTCGTCTGGCGATTGTGGCACGATCCAGAGGAAGTAATTCTCGTACGCAAGCGCTCTTGGTTCTGGATACAGGTGTGAGAAGTCGGCTTCTATCCTCCCGCTCAGCGTCGGACACGCCACGTCATATGACAGGGACGTGAACCGCCTTGAGATCGGGAACTGCCCGGTGGCATCAATTAGCAGATCTGATTCCGCAGACAGCTTCCGAAACTCCGCTTCGTCAACTTCTGCGTCCGCTATAATCTCTGTTTCTTCGAGCGTGCTTGCCCAGTGTTTCTCTAATTCCCCTCTATTCAGTATTACACCATCAGGGACATTTATCGCAGTCTTCCCGTCGGAACCGATAAATATCCCGGTTGTAGCTTCCCTGACGTAGCCCGGAACGTGCCGATCTAGTGGCAATTGTGAGTAGTCCCAGACCATCTCTCCCCAGGCGCCTCTTCGGTCACCGCTGTATGTGCCCTTATCGTAGAGATGTACGTCTGATGTAACCTCTTCTGCCAGTTGCGCTGCTGCTAATCCGGCGAAGCCCCCGCCGACAATAGAAACCCTCATATTGTCCACTTTGGCGGTAGCTATTTCAAACATACCCTATTGCCCGCATGTCTTTCGCGCCGGTTTCCGAACGCCGTGAACGGCTACGCTGTCCGTTGAACGGGGTATTCGCCTGCTATCCTGCTTTGGCGGCACTGTTTGCATCTTAGAACTCCAGAACCGATGTCTACCAGAATGGCTGCTATGGTGGATGGGGTGGGACCCGATGGCCGAGGTCTAACAAACCATGTGACAAGCGTAGTGCCGGATCGTGTCGGCAATTCGGTCACGTCTTCACCTGCGGGATATCGGACCGGAAACTTAGCAGCAGCTACCCAGAAGAACCCATCCAGATCGAGTAGCTAACTCATGAATGGGGCAGATTGGTTATTCACTGACAGTATTATAATTGAAGAGCCCAACTGTCTACCTATTTCAGAAATACGATGACCAAATATGCGATATTCGTTAGTAAGATACCCACATAAGACAGTAGATGAGAAAATATAATGTTAAAACTTATAGCCGTTGTCTAGAGTGTAGCAGTGGACATTGAAATGCCGCGAGGATATCGAATTGCTATCTTCGCATTCAAATTATACCGTGCGGGAGTATAACGAATGTACCACTGTTATTGTCTTGCGGACGTGCTAATCTGTTGCTTCCGAATACCTAGTTCCCACTAGAGTCACGTTCCTTCGATGTAATCACTGGAACCGACTGAGAGGCCGGAAGCGTGGTTGTTGACGAACGGCACAGAAGCGACTGGTATGGTCTATGAGTGGTATCTGCGCAATCAGGTTGTGACTGGCTGATCCGGTGGATTGGAGACAACCTATCGACGATACTATCGAGCAGGGAACCGATCACACTCTGCTCACTCTTGTATATTGACTATACCGAACAAAATCTCGGTTACTCTGGTTCCTGACGCGCTGGCCGGTGCGTGGCTGAGGCCTACGGACAGAGCGCAGAGGGTATGTTGTTGTCGTCAGGAGTATTCCCCGCGCTAGCAAGCAAGCCCGATTCGGAATTAACGAACATAGCTAAAATTCAAGTCGCTCGAAGGGGTTTCAGGGGGATTCACAGCACTCGCCACGACCGGTTGACTCAGGTAGAGGGCGTCTGAAACGCGACTCCACATCGGTGAGTCGCCGGTGCTGTCTCTGGGACATATACCTGTAACAACGCTCTGCAAAGGTGCCCATAGTATTTGAGATATGTGAATACTACTCACCGCTGGCGGCTGCGGACTCCAAATTGATCTCGATGATGTTTGCTGCCTCCATTACCAATTCTGGAAGGTCATTGTAGAGGTAGTCACCGGAGAGCCGCGTTTTCGGTGCGGTCACACTGATTGCTCCACAGACCGTACCGTCCACGTCTTGAATCGGAGCGCCTACAGACCGCATGCCCCGAATTTCCTCCTCATCGTTTACCGCGTACCCCCGCGCTCGAATTTCTTCGAGTTCTTCCCGTAGCTCGTCGGGGTCAGTGATTGTCTGCTCTGTCTGCTGAACAAGTCCTTCGGTAGCCACTGTTTCAGTGACCCGATCGTCATCGAAATATGCCAGCAGCGCTTTTCCGGTCGCAGTACAGTGGAGGTACTGTGGGGATTCCCTGGTTCGCCGTTGATAATCCACAGCGACAGTTTCGCCCCCATTATGCTCGTACAGCGTCACCTCCCTGCTCCGGTACGCAACTGTGAGATGGACCCATTCGTTTGTCTCTTCGGCTAGGCGCTTCACTTCCTCTTTTCCGAGCTGATAGAGGTCGATCCGATTCCGAACGCTTTCACCGAGTGGTATGAACCGCAGCCCCAACCGATATACCCCGTCTGACTTATCGATAAAGCCCTCAGCAACGAGTGTCTGTAGGTACGTATGTAGTGTACTTTTGGCAACATCTATATTCCCACAGAGATCGGAAAGCGTCGCCTCAGACTGTGACTGAAGTTCACGCAGGACCTCACTGGCAGTCTGCATTGACTTGATTCGTCGGGTCGATGGCTCGCGTTCAGTCATGTGCTGATTCTCGTTTATCATGGTTATATGATTTTGGTATATCGAATGCACAGTCTGTTGCTGTAGCCCTCTTCGTCTAAGATATATGCGCCAGATTGGGATGGTCCGCCTCAGTGGACTGGATCTTGAAGCACAATCCAATCCGACCCGGATATATCGACTGTCAGCAGCACTCCCCTACATGAACTTTTATTAATGATGATGTCGATGGAGCAAACGACATGCGCTGTTGCCATAGTCGGTGTAGTCGCCAAACTGGCCGTATAGCGACTGAAAAGCCGATACGGACCTCATCGGCAGGAACAGATTTTGATGCAGATACAGCATTGCGCAACGAGCGGAATGGCGATACGTAACCGAATCAATAAGAATGAGTTCTGAATTCGACATCAAGCTGTACGACGACATTGACCCCGAAGACCGACCCTCTCTGGTAGAGGCGCTGATACCGATTATTGGGATGCTAACCGCACTGGGGATAGGTATCGGAATTTACGGGCTTGACCCGCAGTTCCCCCTCCTCTGGGGGATTGCCTTCACTGGCCTGTTCAGTTACTTCCGATTCGACATCTCCTGGGACGAGATGTACTCCGGGATCACACACACGTTGCTGATGGGCATTCAGGTCGTGTTCATCCTGTTTATTGTCTATGCGCTCATCTCGACCTGGATACAGGCCGGAACGATTCCGACGCTCATGTACTATGGCCTTGACCTGCTGCACCCGATAGTGTTCCTCCCGCTCACAGCGATCATTACTGCGGCGATAACGTTTGCTATCGGGTCATCGTGGACCGCGGCGGGGACGCTCGGCGTTGCCTTCATCGGAATCGGTTCTGGACTTGGACTCCCTGAACCGATGACTGCAGGGGCAATCCTCACCGGCGCATACACGGGTGACAAGCAGTCACCGCTCTCGGACACGACAAACCTCGCTTCGGCGGTGACGAACACTGATCTGTACGATCATATCAATGCGATGCGGGCAGGGACGTTCCTTGCCTTCTCCATCGCTGTCGTCCTATACGCCGGCCTCGGCATCCGCGCATCAGGGGCTATTCCTGTTGACCGGATCGCTGAGATCCAGACGGCGCTTACGGGCTCGTTCACGATCTCACCGCTTGCCTTCTTCCCGCTTCTCGTGACATTCGGACTGGCCATCTACGGCATCTCTGCAATTCCAGCTCTCGGTGCTGGTGTCTTTGCCGGCGCGATAACCTCGGCCGTGCTTCAGGGCAACTCGTTCACGTCGGTCTGGACCGTCGCACAGAGTGGGACAAGCCCGGAAACAGGGATGGAACTCGTAAACGGCCTCCTCGCAAGCGGTGGCATGGTTGGCGGTGCATGGGCCGTAACAATTGCCATCGCCGCACTCGCACTGGGTGGGCTGTTTGAGTGTACTGGAATTATCGCCGTTCTAGCCCATCACCTCGGCCAGCTCAGCAAGAGCGTTGGTAGTCTCACTGGTATTACGGTCCTGTCGTCAGTCTCGATGAACGTCCTTGCGGCAGAACAGTACATCAGTATCGTTGTTCCCGGCGTGACGCTGGGCAGTCTCTACGAGGAGAAGGGGCTCAAGACAGAGAACCTTTCGCGGGCGATTGAGTCCTCCGGGACCGTCACAAGTGCGCTCATTCCATGGAATAGCGGCGCAGTGTTCATGGCTGGCACGCTTGGTGTCAGCACGTTCCAGTATGCGCCGTATTACTTCCTGGGCTTCCTCTCGCCGCTCATCCTCATCCTCATGGGAGTTACCGGCTGGCAGATCACATACACTGAGGCCGAGGCTGACGACCATATGACGAGTAACGTGGCTGCACCGGCAGATAGTGACTGATCACACTATTCGAAGAGTGACCATGTGAGAACCCAGATCCTATCTGGAATACACAGTGCACCTCCGGTCTCGCAACCTGCTGCCTACTGGGTCGAGTGTAGCAGTGAGTGAAATACAGTAACTGACACAGCCTGATCGAAAAGGTTGGAAAAACTGAAAATATAGGTTTTGATACTATATCTGATTAATTGAGAAATGCACTAAACACGCCTTCGACGTGTAGAATTAAGCGGCTATTCTTTGAAGATTAAAACCGCAGCATCTCACAATCTAGCGTCCTACTGCCAACTATTACGAGTTTTACGCTCAGTATGCCGATTTAAGCAACTCAATAGTACAATGCCACTAGGTATAGTGGAAAAGTAACGTTGTGAGCAAATCTGTATAAAAAGAGCACGAGGAGCGCTAAACGAACTGAATGACGCAATCTCATTCGGTGCTGATAGACCAGTTGAACTTGAGTTAGTGTCTCGTCGCGTTACGGAGACGGCACAATGAACGGAACTGTTCTCCAAATAATAACATATCTTACTTATATTGGAATATTACACGACTACAGAATGGAACGTGCTGCTTGAAGGAGGCTGTGTTTTACTTATGCCACTGCTTCGTGGCTGGTGGGTCGACACCTGTAAAGTGTTCGCCGCGTGAAAACGCCTGAAATAGGTGGCAGTAGCACTTGAATGGGCCGCACTGACAGTAGCTACTGCAACCCAGTTCACAACACGTTACCGGGCACTGGTTCAGTTGCTGCCCCGTTCAGACCACCACAACACGGTCGGTCTGCCAGCAGCCTCGAAACTCACCGACGGACTGCACTGACAGACCGAACTCGTACGTGGTTGTTCGGCCATCCGGCCCTGTCACCGTCACCCGCTGTTCAGCATAGTTCTCATCCCGCTCGACAGGGCCCCGCACAGCCTCCTCAAAGTCGATCATCGGCCGGTACTGTGGTGACTGGACCATGGCTATGAACCGGTCAAGCGGGCCAGTAGAGCGGCGGTTGGCCGGGGAGGCGAAGTTGTACGCCGTCATGATTCCCGCGTTCTCAAACGGGTCGTCATTTGTTTCCAGCGCGTCAAGCTGCAGGGAAACGGCGTCGCCGGGGCTGTACGTCTCACGAGGCGTCGGAAGGTCGGCCACCGGATATTCGCGTTCAGACATTGGTATCGTAGGGACGAGCGCGTACCTGCAACAGGTGCTGTATCAGCATGAATGGCACGCCTGAGCAGCCATAGGCCGGACATCGACGGGAGTTTGTGTTACCGCTAACTACAACAGCCAACTGCGAACATGGCCCCACTCAGGGACGCACTTATCGACTGTATGCTGCTAGATGAGGAGAGATTTCGCCGTCGGCTTCCAGACATTGTCGAAACACACAATCTCCAGAGTGTTGACCTGGAACTCGCTGACGAGTCACCGACTGACATCCTCCAAGACCTCGATGGGTTCGAGCCCAGCTCTGTGACGGCGTCTGAGCGGGAACGCATCGCCAGAATGGTGCGACTCGGGACGGTCCCGCTGGGTCTGACGCTCACTGGCCCGGCGTATCAGGATAATCCAGTCCGATACGCGACACAGACGTTTCAGGAGATGACCGGGTACTCGCTAGCAGCGCTTCGCGGCGAGAACCTTCGATTGCTGCAGGGGCCAGCAACTGACGCCGATGCAATCGCAACGCTTCAGGAAGGGATCGATATCTGGGAACAGCGGACCGTCGAACTGTGGAACTACCGAGCGGACGGGAAACGCTTCAGAAACCGAGTGACGATAGTGCCGCTTACCGGCCCCGATGGTTCCATCACGAACTGGCTCGGGGTGCAGAAAGCTATCGACACGCCGGACACCTGACTGTCGGTGGCACCGCTCAGAACGCGTCTCTGACCGGTTGGCCGGTCAGCTTGCGATGTAGAGGAGATGCACCAGCACAGCTGTCATCCCGGCAGCAATCATCAACGCCCATCCAGTCCGCCGGACACGCCGCCCGTACTCGCTTAGGTCGTTGTCTTCAGTTCCGAGTATCGTGATGAGCCGACTCGGATGCCTGAATGGACTCGGCGGCTTCGGGTCTGGGAGTCGCCGCCGGAGTTGCTGGTACTCGGCGAACGACCAGCCGCCGTACAGGCACAGTGAGAGGATCATCCCGACCCAGAAGCTGAACCCCGCGAGCATCGGGAGCCCGATCGGCCCCAGAAGTTCTGCCTGAATCTCCTGTGGCGGGCCTCCAAATTCACCGGGGGTGTTGAGAAGGCCGAACACCAGCGCGACCATCGAGAGCCAGAACCCGACGAAACAGACACCGAGTCCCTGTTTCGATAGCCGGTGGAGTGTCTCGCCGTGACTGTCAACCCACGTCTCGTGTTGTGCTGACTGCATTTCGTTCGCGGGCCGTAGTTCCTGTTGGCCCGGATTCTTGGGCCCCAGCCCGGCCAGCACGCCGATGACGGAGAGAAAACCGCCAATGGTGATGGCCCGCAGTGGGAACGGCGTCCGCTCTCGAATCAGGAACGCGTCGTCCGGGTCGGCTGGTGAGACGTATGCGCGGGCCGTCGTTCCCGGCTCGTAGGACTCGACCACCGACTCCGCCCTCGATCGGTCGGAGTACGTCCGGACGCCTGTGCTCGGGAACACCTGCTCGCTGGTGTAGGTCTCCCCCTGATATTTGTACGTGTACTGAATTTCCGGTTCGTAATCGATTCCTCGCCCGCCGTCCATTCGATCGACACTGGAATCGGTGATGGTTGCCTGGACGGCAACGGCGTTGTCGACCGCCTGTGACTGCTGGACGTAGTCGTACCCGCCGAACCCGAGCAGACCGGTGGCAAGGAGCAGCAAAAGTGCGCTCTTCTGTGAAAGGTGGAGGGTCGTGATTCCGACCGAGACCTTCATATCAATACACAGTATTGTATCCCACTCGTATGAGCGTAGCGCTCGAAACACGCCACTCCACAGCCCGGTCGCGTTCTATCAGGGAGCAACCGAATCGAGACGCTACCCCTCGTCTGCCTTCCCATCGCGTCGGTCACGCTCTCTCGCTTCCGGGTCCCGCTCTGCTGGGTTGCCGTGTCCGCCGCCGCCAGGCGTTCGGACGGAGACGGTCGTCCCAGCCTCGATATCAATGGAGGCCTTGGCAGGGACTGGCTCGCCGTCGACCAGATTCTCCCCTGTCGTGCCGTCCTCGCCGCCAGCGATTCCAGCAGGGGCCGTCCGCCGGCGCTCCGTCAGCAGTGACACGGTGGCGTCGGTCTCGACGGTGACGGTGCGTTCGAGCCCCAGCCCGCCGCGGTATCGACCGTCGCCGCCGCTTGACGGACGCAGCGCGTACCGCTCGACCCGGAGCGGATACTCTGTCTCCATCGCCTCGACGGGCGTATTGAGCGTGTTCGTCATGCCGACCTGCACGCCGTCCATCCCGTCTTTCTCGGGTCGGGCACCGAACCCACCGCCGATGGTCTCGTAGTAAGTAAACTCACCAGTTCGGTCGCCGATGATGAGGTTGTTCATCGTTCCCTGTCCACCGGCAGGGACTTTGTCGGGGACTGCCGTGGCGAGCGCCGCCAGCGTGACATCCATGACGCGCTGGCTGGTCTCGACGTTGCCGCCGACGACCGCGGCTGGCGGGTTCGGATTGAGCACTGACCCTTCGGGTGCGGATACGGACACCGGCTCGTAACAGCCGTGGTTCGGCGGAATCTCCGGGTCGGTGATAGCTCGGACGACGAAGTAGACCGCGCTCTTCGCGACTGAAAGCGGCGCGTTCAGGTTGCCCGCCACCTGGTCGGCAGTCCCGGTGAAGTCGACAGCTATCGAGGCCCCATCGATGGTGACGGCCACGTCAATCGGGATGTCGGTATCGGTCACACCGTCACCTTCGAGGATATCCTTCGCGCGATACGTTCCGTCCGGGAGAGCATCGAGTTCAGCCTTGACCCGCTCGCGGGAGTACTCGATGACGGCATTGAATGCGTCGAGCAGCGTCGGCCCGTGTTCTTCGAGGAGTTCACCGATGCGTTCCTCGGCCCGGGCGTTGGCGGCGCGCTGGGCCCGGAGGTCCGCCTCACGCTCGTCTGGCGTCCGGACGTTGGCACGGATGAGGTCGTGGACCGCCTCGTTGGGTTCGCCGCCGTCGACGAGCCGAACTGCCGGCAGTCGGAGTCCCTCCTCGTAAATCTCCTGTGCGCCCGGTGGCATACTCCCCGGCGAACTTCCGCCCACGTCGGCGTGATGAGCCCGCGAGACAGCGTATCCAATCACCTCGTCGTTTGGTGCGATCGTCGAGACGAGCGTGATGTCCGGAAGGTGCGTCCCGCCGGCGAACGGGTCGTTGACGATGAACACGTCGCCCGGTTTCGGGTCTTTTTCGAGGACAATATCCACCGCATCGGGCATCGCGCCGAGGTGGACCGGGATGTGTTCCGCCTGTGCGACCATCCGACCCGACGCGTCGAAGAGCGCCGTCGAACAGTCCTGTCGCTCCTTGATGTTCGGGGAGTACGCCCCGCGGATGAGCACGTGGCCCATCTCGGTTGCAACGCTTTCTAGCTGGTTCCTGAGGATTTCCAGCGTTACAGGGTCGATTGTCTCCTGTCCGTCACTCGATGTCGTAGCTTCGTCGTTCATGTGTCGCTCACCGCCGCTGTCAGTGTCCCGTCATCGCGCACCCGGACGTTCCACGCCGGTGGGATGACGATTGTGCTCTCATCGCCCTCGACAATCGCGGGGCCGTCGATGCTATCCTGTGGTTGCAGTTTCGCTCGCTCGTAGACCGGGGTTTCGCGGACCTCGTCGGCGAACACCGCCTCTCGAGGGCCCTTCTGTGGGTCGCCTTCGGCAGTGTACTTGACCGGCGGCGCGCTCCGTTCGACGGTCGTCGTCACGCGACAGTTCACCAGGTCGACCGACTCGTCCGCTCGATAGCCGTAGGCAGACTCGTGGGCTTCGGCGAACCGCTCGCGGGCGTCCGCGGTGTCAAACGGTCGGTCGACATCCACGGTAAGCTCGAAACTCTGGCCGGCGTACCGGAAGTCGGCGGAGTACCGTACTGTCGCCGCCTCGCGGTCACTGACCTCAGCCAGCAGTTCTTCGGACAACTCCTCGTAGACTGTGTCAACATCCTCTGGGTCGACCGCGTCGAGTGACCGCTGATACGTCCGTACTGCGTCGCGCTTCTCGTCGGCCGCGAGCAGACCGTATGCCGACAGCACACCTGAGGCGCGTGGAATCACCACCCGGTCGATATCGAGGCTATCCGCGATGGATACCGCGTGCATCGGCCCGGCACCCCCGAACGCGGCGAGCTCGAACTTCCGCGGGTCGTACCCGCGCTCGACGGTCACAGAACGGATGGCCCTGGTCATGTTCGCGTTTGCGACGCGGTAGACGCCACGGGCGGCTTCTACGGGCCCGTCGAAACCCGCCTCGTCGGCGAGATCTGCAAGCGCGTCGTAGGCCGCATCCGAATCGAGCGAGAGTTCGCCACCCAGACTCGTGCTCTCACCAATATAGCCCAGCACGAGATTCGCGTCGGTGACCGTCGGCTCAGTTCCGCCCTTCCCGTAGCAGGCAGGGCCGGGGTCGGCTCCGGCAGAGCGCGGTCCGATGCGGAGTGCGCCCCCGGCGTCGACCCAGGCGATGGACCCGCCACCTGCACCGACTGTTTCGACGTCGACCATCGGCGTCTTGATCGGCCGCTCGTTGATGACGCCCTCCGTCGTCCGTTCGGCTTCGCCATCGCGGACGAGACTCACGTCGCTGGAGGTCCCGCCCATATCGAACGTAACGAGCCCGTCCTGTTCGTCGGCCGCCATCGACCCTGCCCCAACGACCCCGGCGGCAGGGCCCGAGAGGACGGTCGTCACGGCGTTCCGCCTGACAGTGTCGGCATCGGTGATGCCGCCGTTGGCCTGCATAATTCGGGGCTGTGGGACTCCGAGTTCCCGCGCTCGGTCGGTGAGGCGACTGACGTAGTGGTCAATCGCCGGGCGTACGTATGCGTCGACGGCCGTCGTTGACGTTCGTTCGTACTCGCGGAACTCAGCGAGGACTTCGTGGGAGGCTGAGACGGGAACATCGAGTTCGTCGCGCAGGATTTCTGCCACCTGGCTTTCGTTTTCCGGGTGCGCGTATGCATGCAAGAGCGAGACGGCAACGGACTCGATATCTATTTCGCGCAACTGCTCGGCGATTGACCGCACTTCGTCCTCGTTGACGGGCTGTTCGACGCCGTCGGTGGTCGTCCGCTCGGACACTTCGAAGCGTCGGCGTCTGGGAACCAGCGGTGTTGGCTTTTCGGCGGATAGGTCGTACAGCGACGGGCGGTCTTGGCGGCCGATTTCCAGAACATCCCGGAATCCATCGGTTGTGACGAGTGCCGTCTTTGCGCCGTTCTCTTCGAGGAGCGCGTTGACTGAGACGGTCATCGCATGAGAGAACTCGCTCACAGTCTCCGGGTCGATGTCGGCCGCGTCACAGGCCTTCTCGATCCCGGCGATAACGCCCTCGCTCTGGTCTTCAGTGCTCGGGACTTTCGCGGTCACGAGTTCGCCGTCGAGCGACAGCGTCACATCGGTGAACGTTCCACCGACGTCGACGCCGATCCGCCGGTCTCCCATCTACAGCACCCCCGCGACGCTGAGCAGCGTCCGAACGCCGAGCCACACGACGATGAGCGTCACAATCGCGCCGAGGGCGTTCGCAATCGACCCGTTCGTGTACTCGCCGAGGAGGTCCCGCTGGTTCATCGCGTATATCAGGAATACCGCGACGATCGGCAATAAAATCCCGTTGACCACCTGTGCAAACACGATGATCTGGACGGGGCTGCCGCCCAGCAACACCGAAAGAACCCCGACACTGAGGATCGTCCCCCAGACCGCACGGAACTGTGTGCTCTGCATATCCGAATCCCAGCCGAGTGCACCTGTGGTCGCCCACGCGCCCGCGAGTGGTGCTGTCGTCGCGCTCGTGAACCCGGCGGCAAAGATGCCGATGCTGAAGAACAGTTCGGCGTACGGACCCGCGATGGGTCGCAGCTGTTCGGCCATCCGGCCGATATCGCTGATCTGGGTTCCTGGCTCGAACGCTGCAGCCGCGGTGACCATAATCGTAATCGTGATGACGCCGCCTGCGACGATCGAGAGCACCGTGTCGATGCGGGAGTGGCCGATATCGTCGGGACCGCTCCACCGCTCCTGGACGTTACTCGCATGCAGGAACAGGTTGTACCCGACGATGGTCGTTCCGATGAGGCCGGTGATGAGGTACAGCGACCCCGAGGGGATACCGGGGACGAACCCCATCGCAATCGCACCGGGATCGGGACCGATGAGGATCGCCGATGCTACGAACGAGAACGCCATCACGGCAACCAGACCAATGAGCGCTCGCTCGATCAGCTTGTAGCGCCCAGTGTAGAGCAGGAGTCCGGCCACGAGTCCCATCACGACCCCCCACACCGTCGAGTCGATACCAGTAATCGTCGCGAGCCCTGCGGCACCGCCGAGGATATTCCCGGCCTCGTAGGCGGCGGTCCCGACGCCGATCGCGCCGACAACGAGGAATATACTCACGTACTCGACGATCTGATTGTCGAACCGCTCTCGAAGTGCTTCGCCGAGCCCCTCCCCCGAGACAAGACCCAGTCGCGCACTCATTTCCTGGAGAACGATCGTTGCAACAATTGAGAAGACCATTGTCCACAGGAGTGCGTAGCCAAACTCCGCCCCGGTAACACTCGCAGTCGTGACCGTGCCTGGGCCGATGAACGCGGCGGCGACCATCGCTCCCGGGCCGACGGCTTTGAGTCGTTTTGTAATGCTCATGATTGTTAGTTTTGATAGCCACTGTCACGGTCCCAGCAGGTAATGAAAAACATTGTTAAGACCTGTGTGTGGCCGGAACATCGGTCGTATGAACCCTGTGTCTGTGTCACCAAGTGTGTGAACTAGTAAGAACCCCCACACCCACCGATTTGAGTCTGTTTACGTCCCGTGCCGGGGGTATTCACGGTTCTCGCTCTCTCAGTAGAACTTTCGAAACACTCTCGTCGACTTCAATTTCGAACGGGAGGTCGGCGATGCTACCACGGATGAACCGAATCATCAACCACCGCACCGACTCGGATGGGAACACCACGTGGAAACTCCCTTTTTCGTCCCGCCGAACGGTCAGGAACCCACACAGCGAGAGCCATTCGAGAACATCTTCGAGCGAATCGAACCGCTCAGCGTATTCCTGAGCGTGGTACTGTGCCACCTGATCGATCATCTCGAGAACCTCCTCGTCCTGTTCTGCCGGATCGCTAAACTGACTCAGGAGTGCGTGAAGCAAGTCGACGTCCAGCAAGACGTGCTCGCCCGTCGAGAGCATCTCGTAGTACGTCTGGAGGTGGTCGCTGTCACTCGCGTGTGCCGAGTCGAAGTTTGCCGCGTAGAATGCGATTGCCTCGCGGATCAGCTGGCTCTGGCTTTCCCCAGTTCGGTCGGTCAGCCCCTCTAACGTCGCCTTGGTCTCCTCGTCGAGAGAGACGGTGACGCGGTCGGTTGGCATAGTGCCCCTCCTCACTGGATGGCCTTAATATCGTGTTGTTTGGTGACAGAGCGCTCTCAAGCATGGCAGCGAGACCAGTGCGTCAGTGCCTGCGGGATGTCCGTGATGTGTCTTCGTGAGGCCCAGCCGCCGGCCCATGGCGCTCACCCGAAATCAGCGCAGAAATAAGTAAATATTAAATCATTCACCAACAAATGAGTTCAGAAATCTGGTGTTTATTATTGAACCATTCATCCAGCACGCGGCAACTGAACCATACCTTTCCCGACAGGTGTCGACGTCCCGAACGAGCGGCCACGCTTAGCGCCACCGTTCATAGCGATAGCTTCGCGCCCGGGAGCAGCAGATGAGAGACGCCGGGAGTCCACTCGACACGGCTCAGGTTCTTGTTGTCGGTTCGACGACCTGGAGCGAGCCGTTCTCAGAAGCTCTCACAGCAAGCACCGAGGCCACTATCCGCACTGTTGAGACGACATCGGAAGCCCTCGATACCGTTCGGCAGCGCTCGGTCGATTGTCTCGTCACGGGAGCGTCACTCGATGACGAAAGTGGGATTGGGCTGGTCCGACAGCTCCAAGAGTCGGCTCCGGCCCTCCCAGTCGTTCTCGGGACCACGGATGGAAGCGAAGCCCTAGCGAGTGAGGCAATCGAGGCCGGCGTTTCCGACTACGTTCCCCTCACAGGAACGGACGGCCTGCGGATAGACGAGTTGATTGAGCGAACCGGGAAGGCGCTCCAGTCCGCTCGGCAAGCGATCACGCAGCGCGAACGGGCACGGCAGTTCGACGCCGTCTTTCACGACACACAGACGGCCACGTGGGTCCTCGATCCGGACGGCTCGCTCACCCGTGTGAATCAGACGGGACGAGCAATGCTTGATGCGGACGCAGACACGGTCATCGGTGACCTGTTCTGGACGCTGCCGTGGTGGTCACAGTCCGACGCGACAGAACGCGACATCCGGAACCTCGTCGCGGCTGCACGCGACGGGCAGTTCGGTAACGCAGTCGTTCACCGGCCGGCCACGGCTACGAATCGCGTTATCGAGCTTTCAGTCCGGCCGGTCGAGAACGACTTCGGCGAGGTCACCTCGATCGTGATTGAAGGGATCGACATCACGGAGCAGGTCACCCTCGACCGTGACCTCCGTCAATCTGAGGAACTCCACCGGGTCACGCTCAGCAATATGACCGACACCGTCCTCATGACGAACGAGGCCGGGGACTACACCTACGTCTGCCCGAACGTGCACTTCATTTTCGGCTACACCGACGAAGAGATCCGCCAGCAGGGAACGATCGACACGCTCCTTGGTGAGAACCTGTTCGACCGAGCGGAACTCGCCGAGAAGGGCGTTCTCAAAAACATCGAGTGTACCGTCACCGACAAAGCGGGTCACGAGCACACGTTGCTGGTCAACGTCCGCGAAGTCTCCATTCAGGACGGCACACTGCTGTATAGCTGTCGGGATATCACGAAACGGAAACGGCGTGAGGAAGCGTTGACGACGCTACAGGAGACCGCACGGGAGTTCCTCTACACGGAAACCAATCAGGAAATCGCCCAGCACATTGTCGATGACGTCCTCAGTGTGTTCGACGTTTCCGCGAGTGCCATCTATCTGCACGACGCCGAGACGAACGAACTCCGCCCGGTCGCACAGTCACAGGCGATGACCGAACACCACGGGCCGCTCCCGGCCGTCCGAACGAATGCCGACACACTTCCAAGCCACAGCTTCGTCAAGGATGAGACACTCGTGTTCGACGATGTCCACACGTCGGACCGACTGGAAAACCGGGCAACCGACCTCCGTAGTGTCATGTTCATTCCGCTCGGCAACCACGGCGTGTTCGTTGCTGGGTCGACGGCCGTCGGGGCGTTCGACGACGTGACACAGGAACTCACCGACCTGCTTGCCGCCACCGCCGAGGCTGCCCTCGACCGGGTCGCCCGGGAATCCCAGCTTCGGAAACAGGACCGCGAACTTCAGCGACAGAACGAGCAGCTGACTGCTCTGAATCAGATCAACAATACGATTCGGGAGATCGACCAGACGATTGTCAGCGCCGAAACGAAGGAAGAGATCACCCACACTGTCTGTGAACGGCTCACTGACACAGACCGATTCAAATTCGCGTGGATCGGGAGCGTCAACCCGGGCGGTACTACCGTCGAACCGCGAGCGTGGGCCGGCACCGAACAGGGGTATCTCGACAGTCAGTCAATCGCGGTCGCGGCCTCCGAAACCGACCCCGCGGGCCAGACGGCTGCGACCGGCGACGTGACGATGATATCCAACGTCGCCGCCGATCTTCGGAACGCGCCGTGGCGGTCGGACGCGCTCACGCGTGATTTCCTTTCTGTCCTGAGTATCCCGCTGGTGTACAACGACCTCAGGCACGGGATTCTCACCATCTATGCGGACACGAAAGACGCGTTCGATGAGACAACGCGCACAGTGTTACACGAACTCGGCGAGACGATCGCCTCGGCACTCAGCGGCATCGAACGGAAACACGCGCTGCTCACGACGTCGGTGGCCCGCGTCGAGTTCGTCATCGATGACGAGCGGTTCCTCCTGTCGCGACTCGCCCAGTCAACGGGATGTACTATTGCCTACGAAGGCGGCATCCAGCACGCACCGGCCGGTAACAGCGTGTTTGTGACGGTCGAAGACGCTGACGTGCAAGCGGTCGCGGCGGCTGCGGCTGACATGACGACGATCGACGACGTGACACAGATAAGTGACGACGACACTGACAGCGGCGTCCTGCGGCTGGAGCTGTCACAGCCGTTCCTCGCGCTGGAACTCGCCGACCACGGCGCTATCTTCCGGGAAGCGACCGCAGACCCGGAGGGAACGACACTCGTCGTCGATGTGCCCCAGAGCGTTGACGTTCGAAACATCGCACAGTTGGTCGACAGCACGTTCTCCGGCGTCAAACTCAAGCGCAAACAAACGCTTGAACGGGGTATCGAGCAGGACCGCAGTTCGGAGTTTCTCACGGACCTCACGGAGCGACAGCTCGAAGTGATTCAGACCGCCTACTACAGCGGCTACTTCGAGTCACCGCGCACAAACTCCGGTGAGGACATCGCATCGATGCTTGCGATTTCGCCACCAGCGTTCTATCAGCACGTGCGGACCGTCCAGCGGAAACTGTTCACAGCACTGTTCGAAGAACGGAGCGTTTCGGGCCGGGAGTCCTAGAGGGGTTCAATAATAAACAACCAACTCTACCCCTGCCCCTTTGTTTAACCTCTGAATATTCCTTTGATGTCCTTCTATTCCTTAATCGAGTACTGGCGGTCGGACACCGCCACTCGTGAATACATATGAGAGATGTAGAGCAAGACCACGGCGAGAAGACACCGTACGAGTGCTTTGCGTGTGGCAAAGTCATCACTGCAGTGAGCCAACCGGAGAACTGTCAGGACTGTGGCGGCGAAATGCGCAACCGACTGACACCACTTGAATAACGATGGGACCAGAACTGAGCTCCGCCTCTTCGTCGGACAATTCGTCGACGCCGTCCGAGCCCGAATCAGCGCTCGAAACAGCCCGTCTGCAGCTCCACCGGGCCGCGGACCACCTCGATATCGACCCGAACATCGTCGAACGACTCAATCATCCGCAAAACGTCCACGAGGTCACTGTCCCGATCGAGCGGGACGATGGCACAGTGGAAGTGTTCACCGGCTATCGAGCCCAGCACGATAGCGTCAGGGGACCGTACAAAGGCGGGCTTCGCTATCACCCCGACGTGACGAGGGACGAATGCGTCGGCCTCGGGATCTGGATGACCTGGAAATGTGCGGTGATGGATCTCCCCTTCGGCGGCGCAAAAGGGGGTATCGCGGTCAATCCGAAAACGCTGAGCCGAGACGAAAAAGAACGGCTCACTCGCCGGTTCGCACAGGAACTCCGTGCGGTCATCGGGCCAAACCGGGACATACCAGCCCCGGATATGGGAACAGACCCACAGACGATGGCCTGGCTGATGGACGCCTACTCCATGCAGGAGGGTGAGACGATACCGGGGGTCGTCACCGGTAAGCCACCGATTGTCGGTGGGAGTGAGGGGCGTGAAGACGCGCCCGGCCGGAGCGTCGCGATTATCACACAGCAGGTCTGTGAGTACTACGACCAGCCGCTGTCTGAGACCACGGTCGCAGTACAGGGCTACGGCAGTGTCGGTGCGAATGCCGCACGGTTGCTCGACGAACAGGGCGCGACTGTCGTCGCGATCAGCGACGTGAACGGGGCAATGTACGACCCCGCCGGTATCGATACGGCGACAGTGCCATCACACGACGAGGAACCGGAGGCGGTCACCGAGTACGCCGACACCGTGATTTCGAACGACGAACTGCTGACGCTGGATGTCGACGTCCTCATTCCGGCAGCGCTCGGGAACGTCATCACCGAGGCAAACGCGGACGACATCGCTGCGGAGTACGTCGTTGAAGGGGCGAACGGCCCGACTACGTCTACCGCTGATTCGATCCTCGCTGACCGGGACGTCGTCGTGATTCCGGACATTCTGGCGAACGCCGGCGGCGTCACGGTGAGCTACTTCGAGTGGCTACAGGACATCAACCGCCGGTCGTGGTCTCTCGAGCGAGTGAACGACGAACTCGACGAAGAGATGCGAGCGGCCTGGGACGCAGTCCGAACGGAGTTCGAAAACCGCGATATCACGTGGCGCGATGCGGCGTACATCGTCGCCCTGTCCCGCATCGCGGAGGCCCACGAAGCACGGGGGCTCTGGCCGTAACACTGGGTCCGCTGATTTCATACGGGGGCCACACCGTCAGTCGGGGGCGAGAAACCGCTACCGGCGCTTCCCTCAGTAGCAAAACTCGAACCGTGCCCCGCCAGCAGCCCCTTCCGTCACACGGACGGTCCAGCCGTGCGCTTTGGCGATGTCCTCTACGATCGAGAGCCCAAAGCCAGTGCCTCCCTTGGTAGACGTAACGCCGTGTTCCAGTACGTCCCCACGCTTTGCCGGGGGGATCCCATCGCCGTCGTCCGCGACGTAGAACCCCTCACCGCCGTCTAGCTGCCCGACGGTTACCGTGACGGCTTCCCCGCCATGCTCGATAGCGTTTCTGAAGAGGTTCTCGAACAGCTGCGTCAGCCGGCCGGCGTCACCAGCCACTGTCGGGACCGTCTCAGCAACCGTCAGCGTTGCTTCGACGGTGTCGACGTATCCCCAGGCCTCCGTCGTCACGGTCGCAAGGTCGATCTGTTTCGTATCCGTAACCGTGGTCTCACCACGCGCCAGCGTCAGGAGGTCGTCGATCAGCCGCTCCATGCGGTCATGTGCCGCCTCGATCCGGTCTACGTGACTGAGGTCGCCCGACTCCTCGATGATGTCGAGAAATCCGATGGCGATGGATAGCGGATTCCGGAGGTCGTGGGCGACGACACTGGCGAACTCATCGAGCCGCTCGTTCTGTCGCTGTAGTTCGGTTTCCCGGCTTGCGCGGGTGAATGCCGCCTCGACGGTCGCGCCCAGTATCTGGAACAGGTCTACGTCTGCTTCAGAGAAGATCTGTTCCTGTGGCGTTCCGACACAAATAAGCCCAAACTCTCCCAGTGGCACGAACAGGCCACTTCTGAGGCTCCTGTCAGCTTCGCCGACCGACGCCACGGACTGGATGTCGTCGTAGCGACGCATTTCTGACGCCGCAAACGCCTCCCAGGCAAGCGACTCATCGGACTGCAACCGTGGCAGTTCACCGAACCGTTCGCTCGTGGCAGCACTCGCCGTCAGTGGAACAAGCTCGTCTGTCTGGTCGGCGTACTCCCAGATCCCGGTGAGTTCGAATCCGAGCGTCTCGACAGCAGCCTCGATAGCGATGTCGCCGATTTCCGCACTCGACTGTGCGGCACTGAGCCGCTGTGCTGTTTCCTGCAGTGAGCGGAGCTTCGACTCTAATTGCTTCTGTTCAGTGATATCCTCTAGAACAGCTAGTACGTTCGTTATTTCCCCGTCGGGAGCAGCGATCGGGGCAACCGACAGGAGCAGATCTAGTTCCTCACCGGCTTTCGTCTTCCGTCGAACCTCCTTGCCCCGAATCGGCTCGCCGCTCAATACGCGCTCTCGGTGGGATTCAAACTCAGCTTGCTGCTCGTCCGGGACAATCGGATTGAACTCGCCAAGCACCTCCGCCCGTGACCAGCCGAACATATTCTCGGCCCCGTCGTTCCAGCGGGTGACCGTTCCGTCCGTGTCGATTTCCATGACAGTGAGTGGCGTCGCCTCGATGAGTGATTCAAGTCGCTGGTTCGTCGTCTCAAGTTTACGTTCCCGCTCGACCTGTTCAGTTACGTTGCGGGCGATACCGACGATCCGGACGATCTCATCGTCAAGGATAACTGGCGCGAGGCTCGTGTCCCAGAACCGTGCGTCGTCAGCGATATCCAGTTCTTCCCGATACGAAATCGGCGCACGCTCCTCGACACAGCGCGTGTAGTTCGCCGCGAGTTCAGCACCACGTTCATCACCGAAGATGTCTCGTGGCGTCCGTCCTCGAACGTCCTCGGTTGTGAGTCCTGTCTGTGACTCGTAGCCGGGGCTGAGTCGAGCAAACTCGAACGCTCGCTCGTCACCCGCCGTATCGACGTCAAGCATGAATATGGCGTCACCGGAACTGTTGAGCAGTGCCTCGTACTCTTCAGCAAGTTCCTGGTGCGCTCGTTCCCGGGCTTTCCGCTCCGTAATATCCTGAAAAACGCCTCGAAGAACGGGCTCATCGTCTTGTGGGTCGTCGACGCGTTCTCCCCACGCCCGAACGTCGCGCACGTCGCCGTCGGTCCGAACGATCCGGAGATCGATGTCATACGGTTCCCGGTCCGCAATCGTCTGTTCCACTGCCTTCGAAATCTTGTCTCTGTCGTCAGGATGATAAAAACCAAGTGCGTCATCAAGTGACGGCTCGTACTCGTCGGCAACACCGTGAATCCGACGGACGCCGTCAGACC
Organism: Haloarcula marismortui ATCC 43049; assembly: GCF_000011085.1. Lineage (NCBI taxonomy): Archaea > Methanobacteriati > Methanobacteriota > Halobacteria > Halobacteriales > Haloarculaceae > Haloarcula > Haloarcula marismortui. The sequence continues at coordinate 152,524 of NC_006395.1, read as the reverse complement.
AGTCGAGGCTGTCCGTGGCCGGGAAATACTCCCACACACCGATATCCGCGATGTTCTGCACCCGCTCGAACAGGAACTCCTGGCGCTTAAGATCGGTCTGGTCCTGCATCCGGGATATTTCGGCGCTTACAAGCTCTGAGAGTAGCTTCACAAACGTTCGCTCAAGCGCCCCGAAGGGTGCGACTCGTGTTGCCGGACTGGAAAAGTTGACTGTCCCGTACCGGACCCCATCGACGATGAGTGGCACGCCGATATACGATTCCAACTCCAGCTCACGATACGCAGGGTGGGTCTCTTTCCCTTCAGTGACAGCGTCTGCGAACGAACAGACCGCATCTGTTCCGACCACCTCCGCGCAGTACGTCGATTCGAGGTCGAACTGGTCCCCGGATTCGATTTCCGCATCTGGGGCGTGTACTGCTCTGACTGTGTAATCGTCGCCCTGAACGTGTGAGACGATTCCGATGTCGAGCCCGAGTGTCTGACAGCCCAGATCGAGCAGTTCTTCGAGGCGCGTCTCGGCCGAGATATCACCCCTTGCCATGACGGTCTGGAGTTCCCGCAGTGCATCCCGCTCCTGCTCTAACTGTCGTTTCGCCCTGCTCTGTTCGGTAATGTCTCGGGCAACGACGAGCACCTGCCGGTCAGCGTTGCCCCGGAACGGTGTGACGCGGACATCTAACGTCCGCTTGCCGCCGTCGGTCGTCACATCGAGTTGCAGGTCCGTGTCGTACAATCCTGTCACGCCACCGTCGGTCTCGATATCATCGACCGTTGATTCGACCGCCGTTGTGAACCGCTCCGTATCGGATTTGGACATCCGGTCTCCAACGACCGCTTCCAGCTGTTGTCCCGTTATTTTGGTCGCTCTGTCTCCGCTAACCAGTCGTCTCGAAGCGGTGTTCGCGAACTCGATTGTCCCTTCGTCATCGAGAACGAACACAACGTCGTGGATATTTTCGAGGATGGCTTCACTGCGCTCTAACTCCAGTTCTCGTTCCCGCTCCGCCGTGGTCTCTTGTGAAAAGACGGTCAGACCGTCATCGTCGGGAAAGGCTCGTATTTCAACCCAGTAATCCAACGGCTCGCCAAGGTACTGTTCGAACGACACCGGGTCGCCGGTCTCCATTGCGGTTCGGTATTTCTCTTCGAGTTCCGTTCCAACTATGGAGGGAAACTCTTCCCAGATGACTGCACCGACGACAGCGTCGGGGTCGCGGTCGACGCGCTTTGCCATCTTCTCGTTTATATATTCGATACGCCATTCGTTGTCGACAGCATAAATCCCGTCAGTTGCCCGCTCAAGCGTTCGCTGGAAGCGGTCTGACAGTCGCTCGGCGGCCGCTTGCTTGCGAGCGGCCTCGGTGAGCGTCTGGATACGGCTCGCGAGCAACTCGAAACTGTTCTGGCCTGCGCGGACCGGAACGTAATCGGAGACACCCGCCTGTGTCGCTTCGCTGGCGATTCGCTCGCTCCCACGGCCGGTAAACAGGATCGTCGGTCGTTCGTCCTGTTCCGCTTGTAACCGGTCCAGAAGATCAATTCCCGTCCCGTCCGGCAATGAGTACGATGTGACCACACAATCGATAGCCGAAGTTGCAAGCAGGTCGAGAGCAGCCTCTATAGTCCCGACTGCTGTGACGTCAAAGTCAGATGAGATATTCCGGAGTTTCGTCTGCGCTAACTCAGCAAAGTCGCCATCGTCGTTTACATACAAAACGTGAATGGTATCGGGAGTCCCGTCACCGGCATAAGCCATTATTACAACTATGCATCGAGATTTTATGAATCAACCGCGCCAGTTTTTATATATGATATTCGGGTGCCCCATATAGCTCTGTACTGCCCGGTTTAGTTGGATATTCGGCGTCCAGCATGCCACCGGCTCATACCGCTACTGAGTCACACTATGACACCATCAAAGTATATAATCTGATACTTGGGTCAGCAAGTTTATCGTTCGAAGTTAGGTACATCCGATATTGTGTCAGAGATGACGAGTATCCTTGTGCTTCATATTGATGATGAACCCGATTTTCTGGACGTGGCATCGGAAATACTTGCACAGCAATCCGATCAACTCAAGATAATAACCGCAGCGAGTGCTGCTGAAGGGCTCGATAAACTTGCTACACGTTCTGTTGACTGTATTATCAGTGACTACCGGATGCCTGAGAAAGACGGTATCGAACTCCTCAAAGCTGTCCGTGCAGAGTACCCTGACCTACCGTTTATCCTCTTCACTGGGGAGGGGAGTGAAGCGGTCGCCAGCGACGCAATTGCCGCCGGTGCAACCGATTATCTCCGAAAAGGGCACGGAACGGAACGATACGCACTCCTCGCAAATCGTATCGAAAACGCCGTCGAACAGTACCGCACCAATCAGCGCGCTGCCGAACTTGAACGGGTTCGCGCGCTCGTCAGCAACATCGACCAGGCGCTCATCCGGGCGAGTTCGCTATCGGAAATCAAAACTCGGGTCTGTGAGACCATTAGCGACTCTGAGCCCTACCGTTTCGCATGGATCGGCGAGCGTGACCCTGAGACAGACCGAATCGAGCCACAGGCCTGGGCCGGCGTCGAGGACGCGTATCTCGATACTATTGTTGTCACTGCGGATAACTCTCCGACTGGACAGGGTCCTGCAGGCACGGCCGTCCGCAAACGACGTATTGCGACGTCGCAGAATATTCAAGCTGACCCGGCGTTCGAGGTCTGGCGAGAGGAAGCACTCGACCGCGGCTATCGAAGCACCGCTGCGGTTCCGCTAGAATACAATGACACGCTGTATGGTCTCCTGTGCGTCTATTCATCCCGTTCGTTTGCCTTTGCTGAGGACGAACAGGCATTACTCAGCGAACTTGGGAATAGCATCTCACACGCCATGCATTCGCTGAAGATCCGAGACGAACTGCGTGCCGAGCGGACCTTTATCGACCAGGCACTCGATTCGCTTGCTGACATATTCTACGTCATCGATTCTGCGGGCACTGTCCAGCGCTGTAATGAACAATTCGCAACACTGGCCGGGTACGCCGACGAGAAGATCTCTGATCTCGACGCACTCAGTCTTTTTCCGGAAGAAGAACGAGAGGGAGTCTCCGAGGCGATTGAGGAGGCGCTCACAACGGGGCAATCAACCATCGAAGCGGAGTTCCGTACCGCAGCGGGAAAGCGCGTTCCCCACGAGTTCACTGCTGACCGGCTAACTGATCAGGACGGTGACCTGATAGGGCTCGTCGGCACCGGTCGAGACATCTCCGAACGGACAAGACGTGAACGGGAACTGCAGGATCAAAAAGAACAGCTAGAGCAGTTTGCTGCAACTGTCAGCCACGACCTTCGGAACCCGTTAACGGTCATACAAGGTCGCCTGGCGCTCCTGCAGGCCGAACAGTCAAACGAGCATCTCGCTGTGATCGAGACAGCGACCGATCGGATGGAACGCATTGTCGAGGACCTCCTCTGGCTAGCGCGAGAGCAACAAGAAATCGGGTCACTGGAACCTGTCTCGATCGACACAGCCGCTGAGGCCGCGTGGAAGCTCGTCTCTGACCCTGCAGACGAAGCCGAACTGTACTGTGATTGCGGGGCCGATACCCAGCCACTGGTCAAAGCTGACACCGATCAGTTCCGGCATCTGCTCGAAAATCTGTTCAGGAACACGATTGACCACGCAGGCCGGGATGTCACTGTCGTTGTGGGCGGGATTTTCGCTGACGCCACCGGATTCTACATCGAAGACGATGGCCCTGGAATCCCTGCCGAGGACCGCGAAAAGGTGTTCGAGGCTGGCTACTCGACTTCCGAATCAGGGACTGGGCTGGGTCTCAACATCGTCAAACGAGTCGCTGACGCACATGGCTGGGATATCTGTGCAACTGAGAGTTCGATGGGTGGGACACGATTTGAGATAACGGGCCTCGAACTCGTGGAATAACTCACTATTTAGAACCGCACTGTTTCGAACCGGTCATCGGGCTTCCTGTGCGTTGGTGGATTCACCTCTACTGAGTTACTTACCCCCACCGAGCTGGCTACGATTTCCCACTTCTCTGCCACGTGCTGCTGGATTGAATTGCCCTTCCGTTACACATTCAGGGACTCGGAACTACAGGAACTAGTACAGATCCAACTGTCCGGTCATCGTCCACCTCGATGCCGCAATTGCGGACGCTCAGTGACCGCATAGCTAATAAAATGGCATAAAACGTCACAATCGTTATTTCGTACCAACTGTATGTTACTTAATGCGGTTCTGGTCCCCGCGCCACCTCCCCCACTGAATCCGATCACGTTCATCAAGCGGTCCGGGTCCAGAACCCGTCGACGCGGATACCGACTCCGAATGGTGCGGTGCACACCACTCCCCCCGGCTGCCCACCATTCCTATGCTATTGCATGGGGTGTACTTCTCACGTTATCAGATGGAAACAACGCCAGTAAAAATGAGCGGCTTGCAACCAAATCAACAGACGGCGTGGGGATATCATAAATACTTTATATACACTCGTATCCGAGCTAGGTGGGTTCTGTGCCCTGCCCAATCGCACTGGATTCACTCACACGATTGCTTTGGGCTGGAATCCGTCGTCGAAACCGACGACTTCCGATGGGACGTTGCACCCCATCTCTCCCACCCCCACAGCAACGTCCCATCCTTTTACGTGATTGGTGGAGCCGTGCGTTCCGGTGATGACTGCACTGAAATTACCACTATGCTAGTATTTACCACAAAAAATATGTCGAACGATGAATTACGATTATACGGGTTCTGGTCCCCGCTTTGGGCCCTTTCCTACTTTGCGCCCACTCGCCCCACCCCATGTCTCGGGTCCAGAACCCATCCGTGCCTCTGACTGCAGTGGGTGGCACACACGGTGCCCATCGCCACCCGTCATCCGCTTTCCTGCAGGAGCGCAACACCTACCTTTTCCAACCATGCTTCTGAGGGAACTGCTGTTACTGTGGGTCGGTAGCTTCGCTCGATCTAGTGAGGATATCCGCGACTTCCTCGCGGTCGAACAGATGTTTGCCTTCGGGAATTTCTGGAAACTCGCCAGCGGTGATCTCGCCCGGCCACTCACCGAATTCGTCAGGATAGAGTTGCTTTCCGAGCATCTCTGTCTGGAAGAGATTGATGATCGGACCCTGATAGGCTGACCCACCGACGTAGAGTCTCTCCTCCTGAACGGCGGTGAGTTCCTGCCCCAGCGAACTGTCTCGCATCCCTTCGACTGTCTTTCGGAGCGCATCTTCGCCGTTCCAGTCGCGGTAATTGACGCCCAAGTGGAACACGAGCACGTCGGGATCGACCTCCAGTAGTGCCTCGTAGTCGACCTGGGTCCCGGACTGGCCATCGTACTCGCCCTCGAACGCGTCGACAACGTTTTGTCCGGATCAGTCCCCGCCATGAATTTTAGCCTAGCCTAAAAATAAATAAACTCTGATTTTTAGATTGGCCTAAAAATCATAGCAGGCCAGCCACGCGGAGCGCGTCGTGGCTGTGAGAATGAGCGGGGCAGCTCTAATCCGAGACCTTTTGTGCTAGGAGGAGTTCCTTTAGCGGGGTATGAACGAGTTACGCACTGGATTGAGTTATGGCGACGTTCTTCTCGTCCCGAAACGATCACCGGTCGACAGTCGGAGCGACATCGACCTCTCAACGCCGCTTACTCCGACCGTCGAACTGGACACGCCGCTCGTCTCCGCGGCGATGGACACCGTTACGGAGGCAGAACTGGCAATCGAGCTTGGACAGTCTGGCGGATTCGGGGTACTACACCGGTTCCTGACGCCCGAGGAACAGGCCGAGCAGGTCGAGCAGGTGACGGAGGCAGGTGAACAGGTCGGCGCAGCCGTCGGCATCAATGAGGATTACGTCGCACGAAGCGCGGCCGTGATTACGGCCGGTGTCGATGCGCTCGTCGTTGATGTGGCTCACGGTCACCTCAACCGCGCGCTCGATGCCGTCGAAACCCTTGCAGACGAATTTCCTGACGCCGATATCATCGCTGGCAACGTCGCGACGCCAGCGGGTGTCGAGGACCTCGCTGCCGCCGGGGCCGACTGCGTCAAAGTCGGTATCGGACCCGGGTCCCACTGTACCACCCGGAAGGTCGCGGGTGCTGGCGTCCCCCAGCTGACCGCCGTTGATGACTGTGCCACGGCCGCCGAAGACCTGGATGTCACTATCTGCGCGGATGGCGGGATTCGCACGTCCGGTGATGCGGTGAAGGCCCTCATGGCCGGGGCGGACACCGTAATGCTCGGGAGCCTCTTTGCCGGCACAGAGGAGGCCCCCGGTGTTGTCGTCGAAGTCGATGGGACGCGGTACAAGCGGTCACGCGGGATGGCGACCACCGCCGCGGCCGAGGACCGTGATGACAAGCAGAACAACGTCAGTGCCGACGAAGGAGTCGAAGCATTGACCCCGTACAAAGGCTCGGTCGCTGCTGTGGCCGAGGAGTTCTGTGCTGGCATCCGCTCCGGGCTCTCTTACTGTGGCGGGCACACCATCGCTGCGGCTCGCGACAAGGCGGAGTTCATTCGTGTCGCCCAGAGTGCGAAAGAACGCGAAGGGTTCCACACGGACCACGATTGGGAAGGCGTCAACGTGGAGAGTGAAGCCACACAGGTGCGCGACGCCGGCACCGAGGCGACAGTCGACAGCGACGACTGAACTGCTAGCAGGCTGTTCCAGAAGCGCGCCGACCCACCGCTGTCGGTGTAGCCGCCCTCGTTACTCGCTGTCTCCACCAGTCGCTGCCGGGCCATCGTCCGCTTCCTCAGCGCTCTGTAGCAGGAGATCGGTCCCGGCTGCGGCGACCATCCCGACACCAACCGCGCGCAACTGTCGGCGATACGCTGGCTTCACCGTGAGCTGGGACGCGTTCTCGAAGTTCTTCCCGATCATACGCTTGATAAGTTTGACACTGATCTGTGGGAAGAGCGCAGCTACGACGCCCTGAACGAGTACCACTGCCGCACTGAGTTTCCGGTTCTTTTGACTGCCCATCATACGTATAACTATAGTTGCAAGTGGGATTACCATTGCGCCTAATCCACTGCCGTGAGAAACGTAGAAATTGTTTTATCCTCCCTTACAGCGAGCCAGTAGCTCTAGTACTCCGCAGGCTGGCTCTCTATCTACCGACAGCTGTCTAATAGCGACAGCTATCTGTCATTTCTGCATCGACCGTACTACGCCGTGCGGTCGTCCCGACACCCAGTTACAGCAATCAGTATGAAACCACACCGCTGGAACTCACCGAGTTGGATGCTACTCTCCAGACCTACGTCTTCGCCCCTCTCAGGCGTCTTCAGAGTTTCTCCAGAGCGTCTCCGGACCCGTTAGTTATCGTCTGTGCTAGCCGATGACTTCTGCACCTGCACCGCCGAATGCTTATATTCTGGAATCTCGGCGACAGGGTCGAGGGCATCACCGGTTAGTGCGTTTGCGAGCGGGTCCAGATAGTGGAACGTACAGAACACAACCCCGGGCCGGATAGCCGCCGTGACAGCCGCTGATACTGTCACGCTGCCGCGGTCGTTCTCAACAATGACAGTATCGCCGTCCTCGATGCCCCGAGCGGCAGCGTCGTCCGGGTGGATCTCAAGCACGTCCTCTCCACGCATTCGCATAAGTGTCTCCGACCGGCGGGTGAGCGCGCCGCTGTTGAAGTGCTGGAGCGCGCGCCCCGTCGTGAGGACGAGTTGCTCCCCGGAGACGGCATCGGCTGGCGGCGTCGGCGAGACCGGGCGCAGCGGCGCGGTTTGCTGGCCCGAAGCGAACGTCTCCGTGTGGAGAACGTCGGTGCCGGAATCGGCGTCCGCCGGGAACGGCCACCGCTGGTAGCTGTCGCCGATGCCGTCGTAACTCATGCCGGCGTACAGCGGATTGACCCGCGTTAGCTCTTCGAACACCGCTTCCGGACCGTCGTAGTCGAACGCGTCTGACTGGCCGACCAGCCGCTGGCCGAGGCCGGTGAGGATGTCGAGGTCACGGCGAGCGTTTCCGGGCAGGTCAGCGTTCGGCCGCATCCGCATCACCCGCCGGTCAGTGTTGGTCACCGTCCCTGCCTTCTCCGCCCAACTGCTTCCCGGGAGCACGACATCGGCGTGGTCGACAGTCGCTGTCTCGAAGAGGTCGATGACGACGCAGAAATCGAGGTCGTCGAAACCGGCCCGGACAGAACTGGCGTTCGGTTCCGTGACAGCCGGGTTCTCACCGAAGACGACTGCAGCTTTGACGGAGTCACCGAACTGGTGTGTTGCAGTCGTCTCCGTCAGGCCGGGCTCGCTCGGCGGTTCGACGCCCCACTCGTCGGCGAGACGCTGTCGGGCATCCGCATCAGTAACGGGCTCGTATCCGGGGAGCACGCTGGGAAGCGCGCCGACGTCGCCGGCCCCTTGGACGTTGTTCTGGCCACGGAGCGGGTTCACGCCCGTGCCCGGGCGACCGACGTTGCCGGTCAGCAGCGCGAGGTTCAACAGCGCGTGCACGTTGTCGGTCCCACACGTGTGCTGGCTCATCCCCATTCCGGTGACAATCGCCGCGCTATCGGCCTCGGCGTACGCCCGGGCTGCCTCCCGAACGGTTTCCGGGTCGACGCCGGCCACGTCGGCACCCGACCCGACGTCGACATCATCGAGATGTGCTGTCAGGTCCGCATAACCGGTCGTCCGTTCCTCGACAAAGGACTCATCGACGAGCCCCTCATCGAGGACGACCTTCGCCATCGAATTGAGCAGTTGGATATCGTATCCGGGGCGAACGTCGAGGTGGATGTCGGCGGCCTCGGTCGTGTCTGTCTCGCGCGGGTCGATATGAATGAGCGTGGCGCCGTTGCGAATCGCCGGCAGGAAGTACGAGCGGAAAATGACAGGGTGCTGTTCGGCCGGATTCGCGCCGGTGACGAGCAGGCAGTCGGTTTCGGCGAGGTCATCGAGTGTGTTCGTCATCGCCCCGGCACCGAGGCGCTCGCTCATCGCGGCCACGGTCGACGAATGACAGAGACGAGCGCAGTTGTCGACGTTGTTGGTGCCGAGCATCCGCGCAATCTTCTGAAAGACGTAATTCTCCTCGTTCGTGCAGTTCGATGACGCGAAGAACTCGACGGCGTCTGGCCCGTGCTGGTCGATGATTTCCCCGAGTTGGTCGGTCACGCGAGAGAGGGCGGTCTCCCAGAGTGCGGTGACGAAACGCCCATTCTCCCGGACCAGTGGCTCGGTTAGCCGGTCTTCGTGTTCGACTACGTCGAATGCGGCTCCGCCTTTTGGGCAGATCTCTCCTTTCGTGTTCACTGGCCCCGCTGTGCCGGTCGCCTTCCCGTTGCCCGCGTACTGTATCGTACAGCCAACGCCACAGTACGGACAGACTGTCTGCTCGGCCCGGGGATTTCGGTTCTGGTCGGTGCCCATTTCTACGTAACATAGTAGAAGCGCAGCTACAAGTAGTCAGGCGGTAAAACGTAGGCGATTTTATAACCGTGAGGATAGCCACATCACTCGAACGCTGTCAGAGCTGGGGTCTGGACTGGTGTGGCTGGCCCTGTGTGCAGGTGCGCCGCCAGTTTCGAGAGCCACACCACATACTGTAATGGGACCTCGCTCGTAGTGCCGGTAGATGCGACCAGCTCTGACGACTGTGCAAGTTTTCGCGCTACTCGCGGTAGCTCTCAGTACACTGGTCTTCGCTGCGTCGTTCGCCGTCGACACCACCAGCGCCCGCCCCGAACCAGTGGCGTTCGATAACACTGTGCAACGCGGTGTTACGGCGGCCGACGAACAGATCGCCCGGAATCGGAGTATCAGCATCCCCCGCGCGCAAGTCTTCTACTCGCAGTACCGCTACGTCGTCGGCTACGTCGGTATCGGTCAGGCCGTGACCGCGCTCACGGAACCGGGCCACGAGCAGCAGTTCGGCTATCCACTCGCGGTGTACGTTTCAGACTACAGTGACAGGCCGGTCAGGTGCGGCGACGACGGCTCGCTCCGGACCGCCACACCGCCGGACTGGGTCGAAGCCAATCAGGCCCACTACGTTGTCGATGGCTCGGCGCGAGTCCCGTCCGGGCCGGCAGTTGTGCCCTTCGCTGACCGGGACGATGCCGCGGCGTTCACCGAGACGTGCGGCGGGCAAATAATCGACTGGGAGACTCTCAAGACCTACTCGTTTGACCTCAAACAGGCGGCAGCAGTCCGAGAACAGGTTGGCCCGCGACGAAGCGGTGCGGACGCCACTGTACAGGCGGCACGACAGCATCGAAACCGACCTGTCTCGGTCGAAGTTGGAACAGACGCCCCGACGGTTCAGGCCGCCGTCGATGCGGCACCGCCGAATACGACCGTCGTTGTCCCGGCTGGCACCTACAACGAACAGGTGATGATAGACAAGCCACTCTCCCTCAGCGGTCCCGGAGCGACGCTTGACGGGGGCGGCAACGGAACTGTCGTGACCGTGACTGCCGACCGCGTCGGCGTCACTGGGTTCGAAATCACTGGCATCGGCAACACGACGGTCGGCGACCCGACACAGAGCAACGACAGCGCCTGGGACGCCACCGTCACGACCGCCTACGGCAACAGCGATGCCGCCGTGACCGGCCGGAACGCGTCCGGGCTCTACGTTGCGAACATCACTGTCGAGACACCCGCCAGCGGCGTCGTGCTGCGGCGGACACCCGGCGCGGTCGTCGAGAATGTCACGGTCAACGGGACGGCAGACTGGCAAGACGGGTTCATGGGCGTTATCGGGATGCACAGGCCGATTGTCGTGCAGGATTCGGTCTTCAACGGCGGGCGTGACGGCGTGTACCTCCACCGGGCCGACGGGACCGCCGTCCGGAACAACGCGTTCCGGGACAACCGCTTTGGCGTCCACCTGATGTACACCTCCCGGTCGCTCGTTGCGGACAACGTCGCTCGGGGACAGGAGTACGCCGGCGTCGTCGTCATGACGAATCCCGTGGCAAACGCCATCGTCGGGAACGACGTGCGCCACTCCGGCAGCGGCATCATGTTAGCCGGGTCCCGGAGCTATATTGCGCACAACGTGGTAGTCGACACTACGCAGGCGATGTCGACAAACGCCGACCGGTCACTGTACGAGCACAACGTCCTCTACGGGAATGACATCGGGGTGCGGGCCTCAACAGTCGTCCCGTCGAACATCGTCACCGACAACGATTTCATCGCGAACGACCGTCACGCTATCTCGGGACCGGGGCCGCTGCGCGTGTACACGCACGACGGCAGGGGGAACTACTGGAGCGGCGCGTACGATCTCACTGGCGGGACTGGCCCGGTGTTGGCCCAGTCCTACTCGCCCACCGATTCTGTCGACCGCCGTCTCCACCAGACCGACGCTGCGGTCGTCCTCAGGGCGGCACCGAGTGTCCGGGGGCTCCGGGCGCTCCGCGGCACCACGCCCGGATTCCGCCGGGGCAGCATTGTCGACAGGGCTCCGCTGGCAGACCCTGCGAATCCTGAGACCGTCAGGCGTCTTCGAAACGAGACATCGATGGAGGGGGCAGCATGACTGGCGAGACGTACCTCACGGCAAACGAAATCACAAAAACGTACGGTGATGTGACAGCCGTCTCGGAAGTGTCACTCGACGTGCCGTCCGACGCCGTGACCGGGTTCATCGGCCCGAACGGGTCCGGGAAAACGACGCTTCTGCGCATACTTCTGGGCGTCGAGCGACCCACCAGCGGCACCGTCTCGTACAGCGGACCTGATGCCGAGCGGCAACTGGGTTACCTGCCACAGCGGCCGACCTTCCGGCCCGGGTTTAGCGTCCGGGAGACTGCCGCGTTCTACGCGGACCTCGTCGACGACGACCCGGACCGACTGCTGGAACGCGTCGGCCTCGAAAAAGTGGCCAGCCGCCCCGTGTCCGGGCTGTCCGGGGGCATGACGCGCCTTCTGGGAATCGCACAGGCGCTGGCCGGCGACCCGCCGATTGTGATGCTCGACGAACCGGCAAGCGGGCTCGACCCGGCAATGAGCCGACTGATATTCGACATCATCGAGTCGATTGCCGACGCCGGTCGTGCCGTGGTTCTTTGCTCGCACGAACTGCCGCTCGTCGAGGAGACAGCCGACAGGCTGGTAGTGCTTGAATCCGGCCGTCTCGTGCGGACTGGGTCGGTAGAATCGTTTCGGGAACAGACCGGCGGGCCGCTCCACGAGACGTTCACAGCGCTTCTGGAACAGGACCGAGCCACTATCGCTGCGCCGGAGGGAGAGCAGGCATGACGGAGGGCAACTGGTTCTGGACGGTCTTCGTGCGAGAGGTCCGAAGCGCGGTCAGGACACGCACCTATCTCGCACTCGGGCTGGTCACGGGGATTGTCCTGTTCGGCCTCGCCTATGCCGGGGGCGGCCCCGCCGGCGGCTACGTTCCGACCGTCGTCGATACGCTCGTCGCTGTCGAAGTACTCGTCCCGACGCTCGCCTTTGCCGTCGGCTATCGCGCCATTGCCGACCCTGCTACCCGGGGTGAGCTAGATATCCTCGACACCTACCCGCTTTCGACGTGGTCGTACGTCGGCGGGGTGTACGCTGGCCGCGCCCTGCTGTTGCTCACTATTGTTGTCGTCCCGTTGCTGGCGCTGGGCATCAACGTAGCGACGACTGCAGGACCGGAGACGACGGTGTTTGCGAGCCACCGCGGTGTCGATTCCCCGTTCCTGTTCATCCGATTCATCGCACTAACAGTCCTGTACGCGCTCTCGTCGCTGACTATCGCGTTCCTGCTGTCAGCGCTTGCCGGCAGCCGGGGCCGAGCACTCGTGCTTGCACTCGCCGGGCTGCTTGTCCTCACTGTCGGAAGTGACCTCGCGGTGTTCGCGGCGCTTGACACCGGCGTCACCACGGGCACGCTCGGCGGCGCGCTCGCCATGACGCCGGCGGGGGCGTACCGCGGCCTCGTGTTCGATCAGGTCCTGTACGTCGCTGTCCCGGGCCGCTCAGCGTTCGTCCCGACGTGGGTCGCTACCCTCTCGCTCCTGTTCTGGTGGGGACTCACGTTTGTGGGGGCGATGCTTGCGACGGATGCGGCCTGATACTGACGGCTGTAAGCCCGGAAAGAATGACGTCCTCTGAATATCCAGCAGTAGTTACGGCCGAGAGTAGCAGTTCAGTCGTCGTCCGAGGCGGCTGCGAGCCCTTCGTCGACCAGCCGCGTGAACCGGTCGATGAGACGGTCCGTAAGCGATGGTCGGACCACCGCGAGCAGCCGCTGTGTCGCGTCCGGATCGCTCAGAGCCACGACAACACGCCCCCGTTCGCCGTACGACTTTTCGAGTATCGCCGCGTCGGCCAGTGCCGAAACGTGCCAGGAGACAGTACTCCGGGCGACGCCCAGTCGGTCGGCCAGTTCGTCTGCCGACAGGGACTCCGCTTCCAGCAGATGTAGAAGAATCGTCCGCGCGGTCTCCCGCCGGGCAAAGGCAAGCACACGTCGCTCCCAGGGGTCGTACTCCCGGCTGTAATAGTGCGTTTTACCCTGAATCTCTTCGGCGACGATATCGCCGGCACGGCGCAGTTTCCGCAGGTGATACTGTGCCTGCCCGGTCGCAATATCGAGGTCGGCCGCAAGTGCGTTGAAATGGACTCCCGGTTTGGAATCGACATGGGAACGCACTTGCTCAGTAACCGTGGACATAGTCTTCAAGATAGCTTTCCACCCACCGAGGCAACAGGGTATCGGGCGTTCTCACCGCGTGGGAACTCGCCTACATCCCGCCAACCAGTTCTCGCGATATGTCTTCTGCGGGGAGGGTCTGACCGCCGTACTCTTCGGCAAATGACTCGGCGTCCGCGCTGTCGCTAAACGGAACGATAGCCGTCCCCATCGCGCCCTCCACGTCGGAGTTCGCAACGACGGTGAGTTGCCCCACCGGCGCGAACGCCTCGGCCTCCAGATGCCGGGAGATAATTGTCTTGCCCCCGTCGGTCCGAATCTCGTAATCGGTTGTGCTGTAGTCGGTCAGGAACGTCTCCGCGGGGGTCCACCCCGATTGCTCTTTGGCGAATCGGTGGCGATACGTGCAGGTCGTACTGCAGAACCGTGCCGGCGGGTCGTGGCCCTCGGGCGTGTTGTCCTGGTAGTACGTCTGGCCGACCGGACCCGGGTGCTGGTCGATGACCATCCCACACTGGTCACAGTTCTGGCCGCTTTCGATGCTGACCGGGTCGATTTCTTCACTGTTTCCCAGGCATCCAGAGAGTGACACGACTGCCACAGTCCCAGTCCCGGCCAAGAAGCATCGTCGTGTGAGGCCTGTTGCATGTTCAGACATACTAGATGCTACGCTGAACGACACCAAATGGTTCATGGTGCGACCGTCGAAACGCGGTCAGTCGGGGAGGCTCGGCGGCGCGACTGAATAGATCGCACTCAGTACCAGTAGCGCGATGAGGAAGTCGAACCCGTGTTCAGTGAGGTGGTGTACGACCATTGGGACAGCACCGAGGACGGTCCCGATGCCGACCACGGACCGAAATACCAGCAACCCGATAGCGACGGTCAACAGCACGTACGGCCGCGACCGGCGGCGGTATGTACTGACTGCGGCGATGGAAAACAGCGCCAGCGTTCCGAGCGCAGAGAGGCTTAGCACGGCGATCAACAGCGCCGTTTGACCGGGGCCGATCCAATCAGCCGTGGGTTGGAGCATCTCTCAAGAGTACGTTTCGAGCGGTCGCACTGGAATCGGTTTCGGTCGCAGTCGCTGTCGCGCCTGAATCCCAGTCTAGGATGTGTTCTGGACACCGATATCCCAGTGACTACCCGTTCGAACAGGTGTGTGGTCCTCTCAGGTCGCCACCAGAACCGGGCGTCCCGCGTTCTGGACGACCCGGTCGGTCACACTTCCGATCTGGTCGCCTTTGCTGTGGGAATGGCCGTGGTATCCGAGCACTATCAGGTCGGCGTCGACTTCGTCGGCATAGCTGATAATCTCCACGTACGGTTTCCCGTGGCAGCAACGAGTCGTGACCTCAACGTCAACTGCGTCGCCTCTCTCGGCGACTTCTGCGAGTTCATCGTTCCCCCATTCCTCGACCTCGATGGTTTCCAGCTCCATACTGCTCAGGGCCGGCTCCGCGTGTCGGTCCGTGTCGACAACGAAGACGGCGTGAAGCTCGGCACCGTGTTGCTCAGCCTGTTCAAGTGCGTGTGTCGCTGCGCGGTTCGCGTCAGCGCTCCCGTCGGTCGCAACCACAATCGTGTCGTACATACTAGAGTAAGGGGCACCCTCCTATTTCAATCCGCTGACGAATCTCAAACGATAATAATCTGTTGTCACATACTGCGGCCGTCTACAGATCAGCGGCTAGATTTCGTCGAGATGCTGTCTATCGAGCTTTCAAGAGCGCATACGGCCTTTTGTCATGAGCCAGCGCAGTCATGGTTCGATATTTTCCCGAAAGTCGGGCGCCAATCCGGTCTGTCGGATACCGGCAAGCTCCGTTATCTCGAACTCGTAGAGTGCGACCCCGCCGGAGGTGGTAGCCGTCTGGAGCGTGTTGGGCCGCCAGGCGTTCTGTGTCATCGCCGTGATCTCCGACCAGTCGTCCTCTGGCACACTGCTGATATCGCCAGCCAGCATCACGCTCTGCCACTCAAACGCGGTGTCGATGTCATAGACGAGAAACCGGCCGCGGCCGGCCCGCTCAGTCAGTTCCGCTTTCTGACTTGCTTCGCCCAGCAGGTAGGTGAAATACAGGCACGCCCCGTCGTCAAAGCCATACGATAGCGGCAGCAGATACGGAACATCTGCCGTCGGAAGCCCCAGAACTCCGGTTGAGTGTGTCGCGAGAAATGCCTGAATCTCGTCCTCGTCCATCTGTTCGAGTCCGTACTCCGCTATTTGGTCGATTGTCATAGGTCGCGTCTGATCATCCAGTTACGTATCACGAATGCAACCCCACGCTAAAAAAAGTAGAGCGGGCGATTCAGGGCAGTTTGTCATGTGGCAGAGACTGCTGGACCGACAAAACCACCCGTTACTCGTCGACCGGTAGTACGTATGCCCACTCATTTTCATCCAGTGGGAAGTTTCATGCGCCTCTATAGTGTTGTAATCCCAACATTAGCGCATGGACTACGATGAGTTCACCGGCGAAATACAGCACAGGCTCGAACTACCCGGCACTGGTGAGGCCGTTCGTGCGATTCGCGCGACACTGCTGCCGCTGGGACAGCGCATCCCGGAGGAAAACGCCGAGGACTTTGCCGCCTCGCTCCCGATGGAAATCAATTGGTACATGACCGGTGCTGTCCACGACCACGGCCAGCGGTTTGACTGGACGGAGTTCGTCGAGCGCGTTGCCGACATAGAGGGTGTTGACCCGTCGGACGCAGCGTATCACGCACGCGTCGTTGTTGACCTGACGCACGCTGTGGTTCCAGCCGCTGACTTTCAGGACCTCCGTGACCAACTGCCTGAAAGCGAGGGCGCTGAAAACTGGCGTGAACTCTTCAGAATGGTTGATGCCGGTGGCTGGGGTGAAGCCGAAGAGGCGCAAACTGGCGGTGGCCCGCAATAGTTCGCTGAAGACTATCAGATGGACAACCAGTAGCCCATCTCACGGTATTTTCCAGATGACTATTTTTCTGATACATTCTGCTCTTCTCTGTCCGATTGTTTCGTTCGCTCAAACTCTGGGAGACATACCAACAAAAACTGTTGTGAACGCGTGCGAGACACTCGAGACGCCGCCCTCAACAACTGGATTTCTAATAGCGTGAGAATCGCGACTGCAGTTTATTTACTGACAGCAACAAGGTGTAAACACAGCGATGTTTGATTCAATTCTGGTTCCGACCGACGGCAGCGAACACGCGACCCGGGCCGCTGAACACGGGGCAGCGCTTGCACGTGCGTTCAGCGCGAGCCTGCACGTCATGGCTGTCATCGATACACGAACAGCAGGCGGGCCATTCAGCGGCGGCGATCTCGAAGACGAGACACTCGACCGCATGACGGCTGACGCCGAAGACACAGTCACGGCCATCACAGACGCAGTGGACGCCGCTGGAGCGATACAGACGACTATCCGCACGGGCAATCCCGCCGACGAGATATGTGCATACCGCGACGACCACGATATAGACCTGATTGCAATGGGCACACACGGTCGCACAGGTGTCGGGCGATATCTTGCCGGGAGCGTGACAGAGAGCGTTGTTCGGCACGCCGATGTCCCCGTTTTCACTGTCCGCGCCACCGAACAGAGTCGCAAGACCGACTCCTACGATGATATTCTCGTCCCGACGGACGGAAGCACGGCCGCAACAGCCGCTGTCGAACCGGCCTGCGAGATTGCGGCGCAGTTCGATTCCCGCCTTCATGCTCTGAATGTCGTCAATCTTGGCGATGTTGCGACCGGTTCAGAATACACGTTGCCGACAGACCTGATTGATACGCTGGAAGCACAGGGTGAGAAAGTCACCGAGCGGATTGCAGCGCGAGCCCGCGAATCCGGCGTCGAAACTGTCACACAGGTCGTCGATGGATTCCCGGCGGCGGATATCCTCGATTACGCCGAGGAGAACGACATCGATCTGATCGTGATGGGGACGGCCGGTCGAACTGGGCTCAATCGGTTCATCATGGGAAGCACGACAGAACGGCTCATCAGACACGCCGACATGCCTGTGCTGGCAGTCAACGCCCGAGACCAGCGTGTCGCCGAGGCCTGAAACAGGGACACTCGTTTCTGTCTGTCAGCGTCCGACTGCGTACGCTGTCCGCCATGTCCAGCGGGGCGGCAGGCAGATACGACACGACCATGCACTTATTGTTGTTCCTGTCGTGACAATAACTATGTCCGCGGAAAACCCGGTTACGATGACCGACGAGGAACGGGACGCGCTTCTGGACAACGGGGGGACGGGCGTCCTCTCGCTCGCCGCCGGTGACGCGCCGCCACACTCGGTTCCGGTCTCATATGGGTACGACACGCCGACCACCACCTTCTATTTCCGGTTGGCTGTTGGGACGGAGAAGTCGAAAGGCGAACTCAGCGACCGTCCAGCGACCTTCGTGACCTATCACGAGACGGAGGCCGGATGGCAGAGTGTGGTCGCCAGCGGTCGACTTGAAGACATCGAGCGGGAAGGAATCGAGACGGAAACGCTAGCGGGGCTCGAACACGTCGAAATTCCGATTATCGACATCTTCGAACGCCCACTCCGCGAAGTGGACTTCGGATTCTACCGTCTCGTGCCGGATGACCTCACGGGACGGACCGAACCCTAGTGCGAGACGGCCCCCCACGCATCACTCATCACTGGGGGCTACATTACACGATTTCAGGACTCACCGTCACATCGGCGTCTCGAAGTTGGTCTTGCTCGCTCATTTTGATGCGGCTGTCACGAACCAAACACGACCGTCCCACCGTCGAAACCAGCGTCTCAACGCAGAACCGCCGTACTGTGGAGGCAAACACATATCAACACAGCGGCAGATCAGAGTTCCATGTCCGAAGCCGCCCACACGCAACCAACTACCGACGTTCTTTCGCGGCTCGACAGCGAGTCTGCTGGGCTCTCGGCATCGGAAGCCCGAACTCGACGCGACAGATACGGCGAGAACGAGATTACACGGGGGAGCGAACGGACACCACTCGACATCGCTGTCTCCCAGTTCGATAGCGCCCTTATTTGGGTTCTCGTTGCGGCCGCGATACTGTCCGTGTGGGCGGGCAACGCAGTCGACGCAGTGTTGATAGCCGTGATTGTGGTCGGGAACGGGCTGTTCGGCTTCGTTCAGGATTACCGTGCAGAGGGCACGCTCGAATCCCTGCGAGAATTGACCGCACCAACAGCGACAGTCCGACGCGACGGCCAGTCCGTTGAGGTCGACGCGACCGAACTCATCCCGGGCGACGTTATCGAACTGGAGAGCGGCGATGTCGTTCCAGCCGACGCTCGGCTGATTGACTGTCAGTCTCTGGAGGTCGACGAAGCAGCGCTCACTGGTGAGAGTACCCCGGTTTCGAAGGGAACTGACCCAGTAGACGCCGATGCACCGCTTGCGGAGCGCGAATCGATGGTGTACAAAGGCACGAACGTCACACGCGGTTCGGGCGTTGCCGTCCTCACGGCGACCGGGATGGAGACCGAGGTTGGGGCTATCGCTCGCCAACTTGCGGGCACGGAGGAAACAGACACACCGCTGCAGACGGAACTCGACATGCTCGGGCGGACGCTTGGTCTCGGCGTAATGGTGCTTGCTGCACTTGTGGTTCCACTCTTAGTCTTCCGGGGGACCGAACTGGTTCAGGCGGCACTCACCGCGATATCGCTCGCTGTGGCCGCGGTTCCCGAGGGACTGCCAGCGGTTGTGACGCTAACGCTGGCTCTCGGTGTCCGGAAAATGGCCGACGAGAACGCGCTCGTACGGCGCTTGCCCGCCGTCGAGGCGCTGGGCTCCGTCGATGTCATCTGTACGGACAAGACCGGGACGCTGACCGAGGGGCGAATGTCAGTCAGTCGGATCTGGGTCAACGACGCCGTTGTCGACAGTGACGAAATGTACGGGGACGCCCTGCCGGACCGCGTTGCTACGGTGCTCCGCGCAGGGACACTGTGCAGCGATGCGACGCTCGAAGCAGGCGACCCGACGGAGCAGGCCATCGTCATGGCGGCCGCCGAGTCCGGAATCGATGTCGAACGCCTCCGTGAAGCGAACCCGAGAACGGACGAGATCCCGTTCTCGTCGGAGCGCAAGTGGATGGGCACTGTTCACGATGACACGGTCTACGTCAAAGGCGCGCCTGAAGTCATCCTCTCGAAGTGCGCCCGCGTCCTCACCGATACCGGTCCGGCGGACCTCACCCCTGATAGAGCTGAGCAGATCAGAGAACAGGTCGGTACGTTCGCTGACGACGCGCTCAGGGTGCTCGCAGTGGCGTACACAGAGGATGTCGACGTAGTGGAACGGGATGACACAACTGGCGATGCCGACGATGTCAGTGACGACCTGACCTTCGCTGGGCTGGTCGGTATGATCGACCCGGCCCGCGAGGAAGTCGCCGACGCGATTGCGGCGACCGAGCGTGCAGGCGTTGGGGTGAAGATGGTCACCGGTGACAACGTTAGGACCGCCGCAGCCATCGCCGGCGAACTCGGTCTGGGCCAGCGCGTGATGGAAGGCGGCGATGTTGAGGACTGTTCCGAGGACACGCTCTGCGACCGTGTCGAGTCTGTGGACGTGTTCGCACGCACGTCCCCGGAGCACAAGGTCCGGATTCTGCAGGCGCTGCAAGCAAACGGTCACACTGTGGCAATGACGGGCGACGGGGTCAACGACGCACCCGCGCTGAAAAACGCCGATATCGGTGTCGCGATGGGCGTCCGTGGGACTGACGTGGCTAAACAGGCCAGCGACGTTATCTTGCTGGATGATAACTACGCGACAATCGAGCGGGCAATCGAACGCGGACGGGCCATCTTCGACAACGTCTGGAAGTTCGTCGGCTACCTGCTGAGTGCCAACGTGGCCGAGGTCGCCATCGTGTTTATCGCTTCGCTCTTTGGCTACCTCGTCCTGCCGGCAGTCCAATTGCTGTGGATTAACCTCCTGACTGACGGGCTGCCAGCACTCGCGCTCGGGGCCGACCCCAAAAGCGGTGACGTGATGCAGCGACCGCCCAGGGACCCGGGCGGTATCGTTGACCACGATATGCTCGCCCTCATCGGGGGCACAGGGGTCATCTCGACACTGGTAATGCTCGGCCTGCTACTGGTCACGCTTGCCGGCGCACCCGCAGTCACGCCCTACGCGATGACAATGGTATTCACCGGCTTCGTCTTCCTCGAATTCGAAAAGCTGTACGTGATCCGCTGGCTCCGAGAGACACCGACCCTCTCAAATCGCTGGCTGGCGTCCGCAGTCGGTGGATCGATACTCCTGCAGCTTGCCGTCCTGTACACCCCGCTCAACGTCTACTTCGGGACGGTCCCACTCGGACTCGTCGACTGGGGGCTGATTGGTGGTGTCCTCTTACTCGCCCTACCACTGTACCTCGCTGTCGCCAGCGGTGTGAAGCGTCTGTAACGGGTCGGGCCGCCCTCACTCCAGCTGTCCGTTGAGCACTTTCGCGGCGACTAGCACCGGGTCCCAGACGGGGCTGAACGGTGGGGCGTACGCCAGGTCTAGCCGTTCGAGTTCGTCGATAGTCATGTCTGCCTCGATGGCCGTCGCAAGCGTGTCGATACGTATCGCCGCCCGGTCTTCCCCGACGAGTGCGCCGCCCAGCAGGCGACCACTATTTCGATCGGCGACGAGGGTCACGTCAGTGTCGTCGCCGCCGGGGTAGTACCCTGACCGGGACCCAGCCGTGACCGTCGTCGACACCGGGTCGAAGCCGGCGGCGCTGGCCTGTTCGTGGTCGAGGAGGCCCACGCGGCCACATTCGAGGTCGAACGCCTTCACGACAGCTGTTCCGGCGATGTCGCCGACAAGTGAGGGGTCGCCGGCGACGGTCTGCCCGATTGCGCGACCAGCCCGGTTCGCGGTCAGTCCAAGGGGAACCCAGTCAGGCTCGCCGGTCACGGCGTGGCGGTCTTCGGCGCAGTCCCCGGCGGCGTAGACCCTGTTGACGCTCGTCGCCCCGTACTCGTCGACCGCTATCGCGCCTGAATAGCCAAGGTCGACCGGCGTGTCCGCGAGGAGGGCCGTGTTCGGCCTGATGCCGATACCGACCAGCGCGAGGTCCACATCGGTGGTGCCACCGTCATGGGCAACCGCCGTGACGCGCTCGTCTCTGTTTCCGACAATCTCCTCAACGGCGGTGTCCAGATGCAGTATCACGCCTTGCTCCCGGAGCTGGCGGGCAACGCGCTCGCCGACTGCTTCCCCGAACGGCGGCAGGAGGTGGCCCGACCGCTGGAAGAGATGTGTCTCGATGTTGTGAGCCTGGAACGCCTCGGCCATCTCGACGCCGACGTAGCCGCCGCCGACGATGGCGACTCGCTCCGGTGGTTCCCAGTCGGTGTACTTCTCGACGAGCGCCGTGTCGACGTACTCGATACTCGTATCGACGGCGAATTCCCCCGGCTCGGACAGCGCGGCACGAACCGAAGCAGCCGAATCAAGTCCGTGCATCGTGAACGCACCATCGAGTTCTGTCCCCGGTATCGGTCCAGTCATCGCGCGTGCCCCCGTCGCGACCAGCAGGTCGCCATATGGCTGGCTAAACGTCTCGCTGTCGTGGGCGACGGCAACCGTCTCGGCGTCGGTGTCGACGCCGACGACTTCGTGGTTCCGGCGGAGGTCGATACCCCGCTCGGCCGCCTGTTCGGGCGACAGCGAGAGGAGGTCCGTCAGCCGCTCGACAGTCCCCTTCACGTAATACGGTGTCCCGCAGTGGGCATAGGACACCCACTTGCCTTTTTCGAAGACAATCACGTCACGGTCCGGTGCCTCGCGGGCGAACTTGCTCGCAGCGCTGAGCCCGGCTGCGTCACCACCGATGACCACGAACGGGTCAGTCATACAGACTCTCGTCTCGCTACGGTACTAATGGTTGAGTGTGGTGTAGGTAACCCGTGATGCCGCTGTGCCCGACACGGATTCAACGCTATTCGTTGGTCTTTCCGCGCCGCAAAAACTGCCTGTCTCCCGCTGTCACGACTGCATATGGACGAGGTGACCAACTCTCACGCTTCCAGAGCCAACGATGACGAGCCCTGTGTGTCACCGGTTCGTTATTCCGCGTAGGATTCGATAAGCGCCCGGAGGTCATCTTCTCCTTTGACGCCGACGACTTCTTCGACCTGCTCACCGCCGGCAAACAGGATGAGCGTCGGCACGCCCCGGACGCCGTACGACTGAGCGAGTTGCTGGTTGGCGTCAACATCGACTTTGGCGACAGCCGCGTCAGTTTCTGCGGCCAATGTCTCGACGACGGGTTCGAGCATCTGGCACGGGCCACACCAGTCGGCATAGAAGTCCGTGAGGACGAGGTCGTACTTATTAACGACATCATCAAGCTGGTCTGCTCCGTCGATGTGAAGTGGCTCGTTTGTCGTGGTGGTTCCAGCGTCGGATGCAGTATCAGTTGCCATCACCTGAATGTACGCGGCAGCGTCAGATAAGTTTTTGTATAGATTGCACAATACTATGAATACTGCTGCCCGGCCAGACGAAGTGGGTCAGTTACCGCTTCACAGAGAGAAATCCGCCTGGGTCGGGGGCGACAGAGTATGATAGAGAGAAGGACGCGGCGTTAGCTTTCGACGGTCGGGGCTGTGGACTCGGACTGTTCGTACTTGTTCTCGAATTCCTGAATGAGCTGGCCCATCTTCGCGTACCAGTCGTTGAGCATCCGCTGCATCTCGTCTGCTATCTGCGACGGGTCTGTCGGCGAGTAGACGTGGTAGTAGCCGCCCTGGTCGTAGTTGATCTGATCTTTTTCGATGAAGCCCGTCTGGAGAAGCCGCTGGACGGCGCGGTACGCGGTTGAGCGCTCACGATCGACTGCATCGGCGAGTTCGTCGACGGTCAGTGGTTCCTCAGCCTCGACAAGCGCCCGAAAGCACTCCTTGTCGAGTTCCTTGAGTCCGTGGAAACATTCTAATAGGCCCTCACACTGCATATCCCGCCGGAGCTGTTCAGACATCGAATCTGGCATCGTTATCACCTTTTTCTACCCGCTACGCAGTTATAAGACTTGTGTACGGTTCGCACAACTGCACGCAAAAGCTGCCAGCGAACGGTTCGCTGGAAGTCTCGGCCAGCTTGTAGAATGAGCGACACAAAGTATTTCTGCGGTAGCTCCCTCCTCACTGACAGAAATAGAAAACGAGGCCCTCGGAAATGATATACGATCACGCTGCTTTGGCAGCCACGCGACACATGCGGCCCAGTGAGGTATGAGCAGGTCTGCATCTCGGACACCTTCCCCGGGCGTCACAGGGTTACTCAGGAGTGCGATCCGCACGGGTATCGCTGTATCCTTCGCCGAGGGAATCCGGAGGCGGAGCCCTGGGGCGGTTGTGAATGCTCTCATCGCTTTCGGGGGAGCGTATCTGCCAGACATCTTGGAACGGCGGTGTTCCGTTGAATTTCGGCCGTGGCAGCGGATTTACGTAGAGACAGCGATGCTGACACACGCTGTCGGGATGCTCGGCCCGTACGACGATATCTGGTGGTGGGACAATCTGACCCATATTCACTCGGCGACGGTTCTTGGTGGGCTTATTCACGTACTCTCGCGGCGGTTGGGCGTAGACCCGGAGCAGCGGGTCATTACCGGTGTCGTTACCATGGGCATCCTCTGGGAATTCATGGAGTACATTATTCACGCTTCGTCGCGCCGAGTCGGTCTCGAACCAATACTCGTCTCCTACGGAAAGACTGACACGCTGCTCGATCTCGTCTCCAATCTCGTCGGCGCAATTCTCGTTCTTGTCTTCGGCGACGCTCTTCTCGGGAACCTTGTTCGACGCGAGACTGAATGATTGTCTTCTCTCGTCGATCTCCCTCTGTCTTCTCTATGTTGAACAGTCATCATCCTCATCTGACCGCATCTGGAGATTGGTGACTGTATACCCAGCATTTACGACTCTATTCCTATCAACTCTGGAGTGTTTCTACAGCGCCACGTAACCGTCTCTCTGGTGTTGCTTCTGGACAAGTTATTTTTGCACACTATTTACACTACTAGCCCACATTAAGAGGGTTAGCACGGGGTCCAAGAGTGAAGCGACTCCGACCGCGGACTCCCGCTATCGGCGTCCCGAGTGTGAGACTCCTCGAACGCTAAATGTGCTGGGCAGTCACATGTAAGCCACCGGGGAGGCATGTGGGGTTCCATGGGCGGGCTCGGCTCAGAGCCCGTGGAAGCACTCGCTACCGGCGCAGTTTCCGTGCTACTCTCTACCCGTGTCGGTCCCGAGGAATTGGACACTAATCCACATTCAGCCTACAGGCTACAGTCGCGTCTTCGACGCTTAGCCGCCCTTCTGTTCGATTCCGTATTTCCGAGATCGCGCCACACTACTGAGAGTGTATCCGAAGAGATTTTGCTCTATAGGCACAATACAATACACGAATGACGCTCCCAATCGACCCGAGCCAGATCGACCCTGAAGACATCGGCGAACAACAGGCGACGCTCGAAATGAGCCACGAGGACGCGATCGAACACGTCCGGGACGTGTTCACTGACGCCGGATTTGGTGTCCCCGTCGAGTTCTCGCCCTCCGAAATGCTCAACGAGAAGATCGACGCGGACCGTGACCCATACTACGTGCTGGGGGCCTGTAACCCCGAAGTTGCCGACCGTGCCCTCGATGCGACGGATAACAAACTCGGCGGCCTCATGGCCTGTAACGTCGTCATCTGGGAAGAAGAGCCCGGGCAACAGCGTGTCTATCACGTCTCGATTATGCGTATCGCTCGCCTCGTCGGGATGGCACCCGACAACGAGGAGATGGCAGATATCGTCGCCGACACCGGTGAAATCGTTGACGAGGCGTTCCAGAACCTCTAATGGGCTATCACACCTTTGATGCCGGCCGGGCCGACAAGCTCGAAGACGCTCAGGAACGGTACCGTTCCCTCTCCGCTGAAGAGCTCTGCTGGGCGCTGTCGGCCAGTAGTGACGAGACGGTCGCAGACCTCGGGAGCGGGACCGGCTTCTACACCGACGATGTTGCACCGGCCGTCGACCACGTGTACGCCGTGGATATCCAGGAAGCGATGCACGACTACTACCGGAAGAAAGGCGTCCCCGACAACGTCGACCTCGTGACGAGTGCGGTTGACGACCTCCCGTTCGACACCAGCAGTCTCGACGCGGCGTTCTCGACGATGACGTACCATGAGTTCGCTAGCGACGGGGCGCTGCGCGAGGTCGCACGAGTGCTCAAGCCTGGGGGGACGTTTGCTATTGCCGATTGGGCGGCTTCTGGAAGCGGTCGCAACGGCCCGCCCGTCGATGAGCGGTTTTCCGCTGCCGAGGCGACGGATGCGCTCCGCCAGCACGGGTTCACGGTCGAGTTTGAGGCGGTGCGACCGGAAACGTTCCTGCTCGTTGTTAGTGCTGACTAACGGGGCGGCACTGGCCACCGGACACGCCCGATTTTTCCTCCAAGAGCCGGTTCGGGAACAGGACTGGTCGGACTGTTACGCTCGAACCTGTTGGGCGTTAACTGGCGAACAGCCGGCGCTCTGCCCGCTCATGCTCGGCGGCTAATACGTCTACCAGTGGGGCGAACGGCGTCATCTCATCTATTCCTCGGTCCGCGCTATCATCGACTGCAGCCGTCATCACTGGCTGCAGGTCGTTCAGGATTCGCTGGGCATCCGTGTGGCCGAGTGAGAGGAGACGCTGAGCCGCGCCCAGCAGTCCGGTGACGAACCCGTGACAGCACAGCAAGCAGGCCTCCCGGACAGCCACGTCGGCCAGCCCCGTCGCAACGCCGAGTACGACGGCGTAGTTCCCGGGTGCGTCGTCGGCATCAACGCGCTCCGCGTAGCGGTTCAGGAGCGCCTCGTCACGTAGTTCCGTCTGGAGCGAGAGCAACCGGTCGCCGGACTGTTGGGCGCTCTCGCGGAACTCTGCGGCCAGCGTCACGGCCGACAGGCGCTGGTCGGCATGACAGATCGCCTCGATATCACCGTCGGTCGCAGCGGCGTGTGCTGCCCGGAGCGCGACGAGTTCGGCGGGGCCGATTTGCCGTCTGAGGTACGTCGACAGGAGCCCTTCGAGGTCTGTCGCGTCTTCGACCCGGTCGTCCTGAATGAACTGTTCCAGCCCGTAGGAGACGGTGTAGGTCCCGACTGGCAGGAACGAATCCGCGAGGCGGAACGATTCAAGCGTTGCGACGTCGCTCATTGGTCCCCTCCGTCAATAGTACGAACGCCGTGGTCATGGGCGTGACTGGTCCCGTTGTGACTGTGACCACTACCCTCGTGGCCTGTCCCGTCACCGTGGGTGTGGTCGACCCCGTCATCGTCGAACGTCGTCGGCGGTACGTGCTCGTACCGCATCGGTACGTCCCCGGGGAGCAGGTCGGCGACCGTGTCTTCCATTCGTTCCTTCGAGTCGGTCACGGGGAACAGGGCCTCCTGCCCGCGGACCGCGAGGTTCCAGTGTTTGTTCCCGACCGCGTGCCCGAGCTCCAGCGCCGCGGCCGGTGAGATATCGCTGTCGGCGAAATCGAGCACGAGGGCCTCGATTTCGGCGAGTTCGACAACGACGAAAGTGCCGTCCTCAGCTTCAAGTACGTCGCCGTCCGCGAGGTCACGGGCAACCACGATACCGAGGTCCCGGCCGGCTGTCGTTTCAGTCCGGACCCGCGAGCGCTGGCGTTCGGTGTCCGAGAGCACGACAGTAGCGTGGGCCGATGCCTCGACGGTTTCAGGGATAGCATCGCCATCGCGATGGCCGAGATAGGTGTCTGCGACCAGCATCAGTACTTCCTCCCAGAGGGCGCAGGGGCGTCCAGTAGCTCAATGCGCGCGTGGTCCCAGGCCGCGTGGAGCGTTGCCTGAACGGTCTCAGCGCGGTCGCCAAGGGCACGGACTGCGACCCCGGCACCGTTCGGCAATGCTGTTGCACCGGCCCGAGCATCACCGTCGGTGACGACCGCGTGGAGCGCATCGCTCAGTTCGGCCTCGTCGTGGTCCGGCGCGAGGACGAACGTCGTCCCGTAGACGGTGAACTCACCGAGGACGCCGGGGGCTGTGGGGTCCTCGTCTCCCGGCGTCAGGTGTGTCGCGTCCTCGAACAGGTGCCCGTCAGGTCCGGTCGCTCGCACGCGCGAGAGGTACCGCTCGAATTCGAAGCGCTCGCCTCTGGCGAGACGGCCCGGGACGACCACGTCGCTGACCACGGCGGTCGCGCCGGGGGCCAGATCGACCGAAAGCTCCTGCAGGTACCGGGAGTCAGCGTGGAGGATTGTCGGCTCGGGCACGTAATCCAGATGACCGCCAGCGCCGACGCTAAGCGTCGTGTCGGCGGCGGCGTAGTTACACGTCATCGTCTGGACCTTCGTCGAACTCTGGGTCGAGACGTGTGCGACGGCCTCGTCCCCGACGGTTATCGACACGTCATGGCGGTCACCCTGCGCGACGCCGCCGGTCGGTGACTGGATGAATACGGTATCGGCCTCGGGGAGTGGGTCGTAGCCCAGCGTTCCTGAGATGTGGAACGGGACTGTCGCGTAATCGTGGACAAGGGTCGTCCCGTCGGCTGTCCGTTCGAAGGTCAGTTCGAGCACGCCGTCTTTCCCGGGGGACCCCACAGCGGCCTGTGGCACGGCCTCGGTCGCATACCCCTCGAACGCCGGATGGGGCGCGTCAGCGGCCATCAGGCGAACAGCACCCCGTCACGGACGTGCGACAGCACCGTGTCGATATTCGTCTCGTCTTTGCAGTTGGTGAAGACGACGGGTCCGTCCCGAACCTCGTTTGCGTCGTGCTCCATCACGTCGAGGTCAGCGCCGACGTGGGGCGCGAGGTCAGTCTTGTTGACGACGAGTAGGTCACAGTCGACGACCCCCGGGCCGCGTTTTCGGGGGATGTCCTCCCCCTCGGCGACCGAAATGACGTACAGAGAGTAATCGGCGAGCTCGGGGTTGAACGTCGCCGCGAGGTTGTCGCCGCCGCTCTCGACCAGCACCAGGTCCAGCTCTGGGTGGTCTGCCAGGAAGGAATCGATTTGCTGGAGGTTCATCGACGGGTCTTCACGGATACCTGTGTGCGGGCACGCGCCTGTCTCGACGCCAGCGACGAGGTCTTCCGGGACGACCCCGGCGAAGCGCTCGCGGAGCACGTCCGCGTCCTCCTGTGTGAGAATATCGTTGGCGATGACACCCACATCAAGCCCCTGGTCGCGCAGTTCGGGAACGAGCGCGGTCAGTAGCGAGGTTTTGCCGGAACCGACCGGCCCGCCGATACCGACCGTCGCCACGTCGCGGTGTGTGAGACTCATTCGTCTGTCCCCGCCGAGTCCCCGCCATCGGTCGCCGCCTCTGACTCCGTCGTTTCGTCGTCAGCGGACCCAACACTGTCGGACCGAATCGGGTCGTGAACCGTGACCAGTTTGGTTCCGTCGGGGAACACCGGTTCGACCTGAATCATGTCTATCATCTCCGGCACGCCGTCCATCACGTCCTCTCGGCCGAGCAGTTTCGACGCACCGGACCGGATTTCGGCGACCGACTGGCCGTCACGACCGCGTTCGATGCACCAGTCGCTGATGTAAGCGACGGCTTCGGGGTGGTTCAGCGGGACACCGCGTTCCTTGCGGCGCCGCGCGACCTCTGCGGCGGTAAAGACCGTGAGTCGTTCCTGTTCTTTGGCTGTGAGTTTCATAGCAGGTATCGCTGCGCAAGTGGGAGTTCGGAAGACGGTTCACAGGTGACGTGCTCGCCGTCGACCCGGACCTCGAAGGTCTCCGGGTCGACCTCGATGTCATCCGGACAGTAGCTGTTGTACACCATGTCGTCTTTGCCGGGCGTCCGTGCGCCCTCGATTGGCACGACGCGGGAGTCGAGTCCGTACTCCTCGTCGATGCCGGCCTCGGCGGCCGCCGGGGAGACGAACGACAGCGAAATGGCGTGCTTGGCTTTGCCGACCGCACCGGCGCGTTCGCGCTGGAGAATCGGCTCGCAGGTCATCAGTGACCCGTTGGCTTCGCCCATCTCCGAATGGACCGGGAAGCCGCCCTTGAACGTCATCGCCGGCTTGACGCCGAAGAACGCGGGGTCCCACAGGCAGATGTCGGCAAGCTTGCCGGGTTCGAGTGTCCCGACGTGCTCTTCGATGCCGGCGCTGATAGCAGGATTGACGGTGTACTTGGCGATGTAGCGCTTGATACGGTGGTTGTCCGCGCCCGTCCCTTCGTCTTCGGGCAGCGGGCCACGCTGGGATTTCATCTTCGAGGCTGTCTGCCACGTCCGCGGAATGACCTCGGCTATCCGCCCCATCGCCTGGGAGTCGGAGGTCATCATCGAAATCGCGCCCATGTCGTGGAGCACGTCCTCGGCGGCGATGGTCTCCGCGCGAACGCGGGATTCGGCGAAGGCCACGTCTTCCGGCACGTCAGGGTTGAGGTGGTGACACACCATCACCATGTCCAGATGCTCGTCGAACGTGTTGTCGGTGTACGGCATCGATGGATTCGTCGACGACGGCAGCATGTTCGGCTCGCCGACCATCTCCATGATGTCCGGCGCGTGACCACCGCCAGCGCCCTCGATGTGGAACAGGTGCATCGTCCGCCCGTCGACAGCCCCGAAAGTGTTCTCGAGGAAGCCGGCTTCGTTCAGCGTATCGGTGTGCATGCACACCTGCACGTCCTCGTCTTCGGCGACTTCGAGGCAGGTGTTGATGGTTTCCGGGGTCGACCCCCAGTCTTCGTGTAGTTTCAGCCCACAGACACCGGCCTCGACCTGCTCGCGGAGCGGGCCCGGGTCGGAGGCGTTGCCCTTCCCGTAGAAACCGACGTTGACCGGCCACGCCTCGGCGGCCTGCAGGAAGCGCTTGACATTCTCTGGCCCGGTAGTACAGGTGGTTGCGCCGCCGCCGTACCCCCCGCCGAGCATCGTCGTGATACCGCCTGACAGCGCGTGTTCGTGAAGCTGTGCGGAGTTGAAGTGAATGTGGATATCGAGGCCGCCGGCGGTTGCTATCTTCCCCTCAGCCGGATAGACATCCGTCGACGGGCCGACGACCATGTCGACGCCGTCCATTGTGTCGGGGTTGCCGGCTTTCCCGATGCCGGCGATTTCCCCGTTTCGAATGCCGATATCGGCGGCAACGATACCCAGTATCGGGTCGATAATCGTCGCGTTCGTCAGCACCCAGTCGAGTGCGCCCTCCGCCTGTGTGACGCCGGGAGCCATTCCCAGCCCGTCCCGGAGCGTTTTCCCGCCGCCGAACACTGCCTCGTCGCCGTGGGTGCGTAGGTCCTCTTCGACCTTGGCGAACAGCTCCGTATCGCCCAGCCGGACTTTGTCGCCCGTCGTCGGCCCGTACAGTTCGGCGTAGTTCTCGCGGTCAATGTCGCGTGTCATTGGTCGGACTCCGTGTCGCCGTCGTCCGGTGCCGCCTCGCCTGTGTCTCCAAATCCTGCCGCACGCATGCGTTCGACCGCGTCGCCCGTCTCGCCGTCGACGCTCCCGTTGACAAGTCCGTTCATCCCGTGGGCGCGTCGCTTCCCACCGATTTCGACGAGTTCGACCGTTTGCTCGTCACCAGGTTCGAACCGGACAGCCGTGCCGGCAGGGATGTTCAGCCGCATCCCCATGGCCGCTTCGCGGTCGAACTCCAGCGCCGCGTTGGCCTCGAAAAAGTGGAAGTGCGACCCGACTTGCGAGGGTCTGTCGCCGGTGTTCCCGACAGTCACTTCCGTCCTCTCTCGGCCTTCGTTCAGCGTCACTGTCCCTTCACCCGGGATGACCTCACCGGGCACGAGTCCATCGCTCATCGCGCCACCGCCCCGAGTATTTCTGACTGTTTGTCTATCATCTGCCCTTCTCTTTGAATACACATACTAAAATGATTGCTCTCTGCGCAAGTGACGCCTCTATATCGAGAACCGGATTAAATGCTAAAGTTTCGACCCTAGATAAAGGGGTTCGACTATCGAACTGTCCTACTTCCCGAAGCCAACACGACTCACGTCCAGTCTACCGGTGGTTTCGGTGACCGGCGACACTTACAGCGCGGGCGAGCATACAGCGGGTGATTTCGGGACGCAGAAGCCAGATTTGACTGACAACGGTCGTACAGGTCACTGCACCGGAACAACGCCAGCAATTTGTTCTTTTGTCCCATTGACCGACAGCGGCACAAAATAGCGGAATAGTTCAAATTTTATCGGCAGCACTACTGCTTTCGCTGACTATTCGCCATATCCTTTGACGACCTTATACTCTCAAGACTATGTGGTGGACAATATAAGATAAGAGTGGTAAAACTTATTTTCTCCCTCCCAGACGGCAACACTGTGAACGAAATCATGGACGAACGTTTGGATATTGTGAGTAAAGAACGAGAGATGGCCAAAGATAATGGACATAATAATCCTAACAAGAACCTAGTATCGGAGGGAGACGCATGAATCGCTCGTCTGTCAGCCGCCGTCAGTTCCTCGGCGCGAGCGGGGCCGCACTCGTTACCGGCCTCGCCGGCTGTTCTGCCGGTGAAGGCGGGACCTCGACGGACACCGCGAGCAGTACCGACACGCTCAAAATCGGGGTGCTAGAGGACCAGTCCGGGAACTTCGCCCTCGTCGGCGACCCGAAGGCAAAGGCGTCGATGCTCGCCATCGAGGAAATCAATGCTAACGGCGGTATCGACGGGAAGCAAATCGAGACGTTCCAGCGCGACCCACAGTCGGACAATCAGCGCTATCAGGAACTCACCCGCACGGCGATCAACGAGGAGAACGTCGACGCACTGTGGGCCGGCTACTCCTCAGCAACCCGGGAAGCCATCCGTCCGATAATCGACCGCAACGAACAGCTCTACTTCTACACCACCCAGTACGAGGGCGGCGTCTGTGACGAATTCACCTTCGCGGTCGGCCCGACCGCCCGCCAGCAACTCGGTATCGTCCTCCCGTATCTGGTCGAGGAGTTCGGCCCGGACATCTACACCATTGCGGCTGACTACAACTTCGGCCAGCTCTCCGCGGACTGGGTGAAGGTGCTGGCAAACGAAAACGATGCGAACGTCCTCGGCGAGGAGTTCATCCCGCTGAGCGAGTCCTCCTTCGGGTCGACCATCAACCGGATTCAGGAGGCCGACCCGGACTTCGTGATGTCGATGCTCGTTGGCGCGAACCACACGTCGTTCTACGAGCAGAAGGCCTCGGCCGGTCTCGACGTGCCAATCGGCACTTCGACGGCAATGGCACAGGGATACGAGCACCGACGGCTCGACGCCCCGGCGATGGCCAACATCTACGCGGGCGTCAACTACATGGAGGAGGTGCCGACCGACAGCAACACCGGCGATGGCGGCTTCGTCGACCGATACTTCGAGATGTACCCTGATGCCCCGTACCTCAACGAGGAGGCCGAGACCAACTACTTCTCGACGTATATGTACAAGAAAGCCGTCGAGCAGGCCGGGACCACCGAACAGCCGGAAGTCATCGACGCTCTGGAGTCGGGCATCGAACTCGGCACCGAGGAGGCACCTGAAGCACCGGAGGGTGAGACAATCCGTCTTGACGGCGCGACCCACCACGTCGACCACCACATGTGGATTATGCGCGCCGACGACGACCACAACGTCGAAGCCGTCGAGAACCGCCAGATACCCGAGACGTTCCTCTCGGAGACGGCCGGCTGCAACCTCCCCGAAAACCCGGAACAGACCCAGTACACCCCGGTGGACTACTACGAGGAGGCCGAGTAGGGATGGTAAACGGGATCAACCTCGCGCTTCAGTTCCTCGATAGCTTCGCGTTCATCGTGCTCGCCGCGGCGGGGTTGGCCATCATCTTCGGGATTATGGGCGTCATCAATCTGGCACACGGGGAGTTCATCCTCATCGGTGCCTACACCGCGACGCTGGCCGTGACGCAACTCGGCCTCCCGCTCGTCGTGGCGATGCTCGTTGGCGGCGTGGTCACTGGTCTCTTCGGGATTCTGACCGAGCGGGTCATCATCTCCGGGGCGTGGCCCAACTGGGTCAGCCAGCGGACCCTCGGCCGTGACATCATCGAACCGCTGTATAACCGACTGGCCGATTCGATGGTCGCCACGTTCGGGCTCAGCCTGATACTGACGCAGGGGGCCCGGATTCGGTTCGGGAACTCCATCGACCAGATAGCCACGCCGTTCGGCGCGATCTCGTACGGGGCGTTCTCCTACTCAACGTACCGGATCGTCTTGGCCGGCGTTAGCATCGGGCTGCTCTTGGCTACCTACTACCTGTTCACCCGGACCGACTTCGGGATGCGCGCCCGGGCGACGATACAGGACAAGGAAACGGCACAGGCCATGGGCGTCAACACCGACCGGATGTACATGCTGACGTTCGGCATCGGCTCGGCGCTGGCCGGGCTGACCGGTGCGCTGTTCGCCCCAGTCATCTCGATGCAGCCGACGCTTGGCGACCAGTTCCTGGTCGAGGCGTTCGTCGCCGTCGTCGTCGGCGGGCCGAGCGTCGTTCTCGGGACCGCGCTGTCGGGGGGCGTCCTCGGGGCGATTCTGGCCACGTTCTCGAACCTCTACGGGACGTTCATCGGCCGTATCGCGCTACTCGTCGCTGCGCTCATCGCCCTCCGGTTCCTCCCCGACGGCATCACCGGGTTCATCGAACAACTGCGGAAACGGAGACAGGAGAGCGACTAGATGTCGAGAAACAGTGCAAACGGCGAGGCGAACAGGTCGCTCCCGGGCCGGCTTCGCAGTCGGTTCGAGGGGCCAAACACCATCGGGGAATCGCGTGGGTTCTGGGTCGGCTTCGCCGTCGCTGTGGCGGCGCTCGTCGTCTACCCGGCCTTCGGTGACGGCTCGCAGTTGTCGCTGTTCATGGTGCTGGCCCTGCTGGGGCTTTCGCTGTCGGTCGTCTGGGGCTACTCGGGCGTACTGAGCTTCGGGCAGGTCGTCTTCTTCGGTATCGGGGCCTACACGTTCGGCGTCGTCTCGATCAACTTTGCGACCCCGGGGGGTATCACGGCCGCTGTCGTCGCCGGTATCGTCGGCGGCGGTGTCAGCGCAGCCATACTGGGCTACTTCATGTTCTACGGTGGCGTGCGGGATGTCTACGTGACCATCATCACGCTCGTCTCGACGATCGTCATGCACACCTTCATGGCCCAGACCGCCGGGTCCGAGTGGGCCATTGGTGAGGCGGCACTGGGCGGGTTCAACGGGATGCCGGACATCCCGCTGCTGACGCTCGGCATCGAAGGTGCCTCCTACCAGTTCATCTACAACCCGTTCCCGATGCGGATTATCGGTATCGGATCCTTTGAAATCAGCCCGTTCTACTATCTCGTCCTCCTCCTGCTGGTCGGGACGTACCTCGGGTTGCGGGTCCTCGTTAACTCCGACTACGGCCGCGTGATGGTCGCTGTCCGGGAGGATGAGGACCGCACCGAGATGTTCGGTTACAACGTGACCCGCATCAAGTTCGTCGTGTTCACGCTGGGGGGCGCGCTTGCGGGTCTGTCCGGTGTGCTGTACGCCGCACGGAACGTCTACATCGACCCGACCGTGTTTTCGCTGCTGTTCGCGACGCTGCCGGTCATCTGGGTGAGCATCGGCGGCAGAAAGAGCTTGCTCGGGGCCGTTGTCGCCACGCTCGCCATCGAATACCTCCGCATCTCGATGGCGGGTGAGCTGGCGCTAGTCCTGCTTGGCACCCTGTTGCTGGTGACGATTCTGGTCCTTCCGAGCGGCTTCGTTCCGTGGCTCCACGAGCGGATTGTCGAAACTCGACTCGGTCCGGGCGAAGCTGGCGGGGCCGACGCACCCGACACGCCGAGTGAGGTGAGTGACTAATGAGTGATACTGAAACCGAATCCGACATCGACCCGCTTGGACCGAACGTCCGGCAAACCGCTGCGGAACTGGCAACGGGTGACAGAACGGAGACACTGCTACAGACCGACGGGCTCGTCAAGCAGTTCGGCGGGTTCACCGCCACTGACGACGTGGACTTCTCGGTCGCCGAGGGGGAACTACGCTGTCTCATCGGCCCAAACGGCGCTGGCAAGTCAACGTTACTGAACCTGATTACCGGGACGTACGAGGCCAGCGACGGCAGTATCTACTACAACGGCCACGACATCACTGACCTCGACCCACATGAGCGGGTTTCTCGCGGTATCAGTATGAAATTCCAGGTCCCGTCCGTGTACGGTGACCTGAGTGTCAGAGAGAACGTCAGGCTCCCCGTCCAGCAGTTCGCCGACGGGGAGGAGCGACGGCGGCTGGTCGCCGAGGCTATCGAGGCTGCGGGCCTTACCGGCTACGAGGACGTTGCTGCGTCGCAACTCTCACACGGCCAACAGCAGCAACTGGAAATCGGGATGGCCGCCGCGCTCGAACCCGACCTGCTCCTGCTGGACGAGCCGGTCGCCGGCCTCGACGTGGCCGAACGCGAAGCTATTGCCGAGCGGATCAGGCGGCTCAACGAGGAGGAAGGGATCGCCTTCATTGTTATCGAACACGACACCGACTTCGTCGCGAGCATCGCCGAAGAAGTGACCGTCCTGCACAACGGTGAGGTGTTCCGCGAGGGACCGATTGAAGAAATCGAATCCGACCCAGAGGTCCAGCGGATATATCTGGGAGGTGAGTCATGATGCTCGAACTCGACGAGGTTTCTGCAGCCTACGACACAACGCCGATACTGCGGGATGTGGACCTCTCCGTCGAGGAGGAAGAAATCGTCGGGGTGATGGGGAAAAACGGCGTCGGCAAGACGACGCTGCTGAAGACGGTGATGGGCTTGCTGGAGCCCAGCGAGGGGACCATCAGCTACGACGGCACGGACGTGACTCACGCGAGTGCTGACGAGCGCGCCCGGGCCGGAATCGGCTACATCCCGCAGGGCCGGGACGTGTTCCCCAAGCTAACCGTCGAGCAGAACATCAAGATGGGCGAGACCATCCGGTCGGAGAGCGACGAAACGCTGTACGACCAGATATACGATTACTTCCCCGTGCTCGAAGAACGGGCCAGTCAGGAAGCCGGAACGCTCTCGGGCGGGCAACAGCAGATGCTCGCCATCGGCCGCGCACTGGTCTCGAATCCTGACTTGCTCTTGCTCGATGAACCGTCCGAGGGCATCCAGCCCTCTATCGTCGACCAGATCAGCCAGGATATGCAGACAATCAACGACGACCTCGGGACGACGATTCTGTTCGTTGAGCAGAACCTCGGGGTCATCCGCGAGATGGCCGACCGCTGTTACGCGATGGAGCGTGGCACGGTCGTTGACGAACTCGGTCCGTCGACTATTGCCGACGAGGACGCGATTGCGGAGTACCTCGCGGTCTGAGACGGACTGCCGTCGCCGTTCCACGCTGCTGGCACCCGCCTTCGGACGGTCGCCTGTGGAACGACGGACGGAAGTTCGGACGCGAGTGGACTGTCGGCTACCTAATTCCTTCCTGATTACACGCAAGCAACCGAATCAACAGGAACTTGAGTACCCACTGAACAGACCTGTACACGAATGTCCGATCGTGACTCATGGATATCGAACCTCGGTTTCGTGCTTGCTGCCGTCGGCGGTGCGGCAGGTCTGGGGAACATCTGGCGGTTCCCGTGGCTGACCGCCGGAAACGGTGGCAGTGCGTTCCTCATCGTCTACCTGCTCGTTGTCGTCGGCATCGGCGTCCCAGGATTGCTCGCTGAGTTCGTCCTCGGACGCTGTGGCCGACAGACGCCAACCGCGGCGTTGCGCTCGCTCACCGGCTCCCGCTGGGGGTCGTGGCTGGGCGCGTTTAACGTCCTCACAACGCTCGTCATCCTCTCGTTCTACTCTGTCGTCGGCGGGTGGATCCTTCGCTACACGCTCGTCTCACCGGTTGGGACGTACTTCGGGCAGCCCCAGCAGTACTTCGGGGCAATGAGCTTTGGCCTCGAAGCGGTCGCCTTTCACCTGCTATTCCTCGGTATCGTTGCTGCCATCGTTTTCTTTGGCATAAGCAACGGTATCGAACGCGTCTCGAAGGTGATGCTTCCCGGTGTTGTAATTATCTTGCTCGGCCTCGCTGTGTGGACAGCCACCCAGCCGGGGACGGCCGCCGGCTACGCGTTCTATCTCAGTTTTGACGCCGAATACCTCGCCGCGAACTTCCTGAGCGTTATCGGGCCAGCGGCAGGCCAGGCGCTGTTCACCCTCTCGCTCGGTGCTGGAGTGATGCTAACGTACGCCTCGTATCTGGACGACAACGCATCGCTCCCGCGGGATACACTTGTCATCGCGGTCTCGAACACGTTCATTGGTGTCCTCGCCGGGCTGGTCGTCATTCCGCTGCTGTTTTCCCAGGGCGTCGACCCAGGGCAGGGCGGCCCCGGTGCGCTGTTCGTCGCGCTCGCGACGGCATTCGCGACACTTCCGGGCGGGGAACTCGTCGCGACCGCGTTCTTTGTGACCGTGCTGATGGCTGCGGTGACCAGCGGTATCAGCCTGCTCGAAACGCCGGTGGCAACGCTCGTCGATAGCTTTGGCGTCCCGCGACGCCGGGCCACGGTACTGGTCTCGGTCCTGCTTGCGGCCACTGGGAGCGGGCTGGCACTCACAAGTTCGGTGTTCCAGTTCGTCTCCGGCACGCTCGCAGACCTGATGTTGACCGTCGGGCTGTTCGCATTCACTGTCATCGTCGGCTGGCT
Organism: Haloarcula marismortui ATCC 43049; assembly: GCF_000011085.1. NCBI lineage: Archaea > Methanobacteriati > Methanobacteriota > Halobacteria > Halobacteriales > Haloarculaceae > Haloarcula > Haloarcula marismortui. The sequence goes on along the minus strand of NC_006395.1, from coordinate 114,174 downwards.
GCTGCGCGGGGACGCGCTGGCCGAGTTCCGCGCTGGAACTGCCCGTTTCGAATGGCTAGCCAAGCCGTGGCTTCTGACCGTTAGCTGGGTTCTCCCCGTCGTCGTGTTGTTCCTGTTGACGAACACGCTCGCGTCGCTCGCCGGGATCTCAGTGGGACTTGGCGGTCGAGTGATTATCGCTGTCATCGGCACTGTTGCTCTGGCTGTCGTCGTTCGAAACGGAAGCCGGACCGACCGGCTGAGTTCGCACTAGTCTAACTGTCCTGACTCAGTCTTTCTCCAGAAGCCGTCTAATCGGTGTCCGTGTCACGCATGACTACGGACCACGACAATCTCAACCATTCAAGCCTGAAACGACGGTAAAATTGCCCACCGAGCACAAGTCGATGACTCTCCCTGTCACCAACTCGCCGTTGAGATCAGCCCTGTTCAGACAATGCCTTTCGACGTTCTGTCGTCGGCTGTCGCTAGCACTCCTCGCAACTGCAGTAGCGCTCGCAGACGGGGTTAGCGCAGTCGGGACTGCGCGCTGAGCAGAACTCCCGGCCGTGGGTAATCAGCAGGACGTGCAGCGGATAGGTCAGTTCGTCGGGAATGATTGCGTCTAGCTCGTCGTGGGCGCGCTTGTTCGTTGCTGATTCGGTTACCAGCCCGAACCGCTTGGAGACCCGCTCGACGTGGGTGTCGACAGCCATTGTCGGCTTCCCGAAGTGGAAGTTCAGGACGACGCTGGCGGTCTTTGGGCCGACGCCCTTGATATCGGTGAGCCAGCCTTTCGCCTCGTCGGTTGGCATGGCGTCAAGGAAGGCAAGAGAGTAGGCCCCACCGGTTTCCTCGCGGATGGCCGCAAGCGCCCGCTGAATGCGGGCGGCCTTCTGGTCGGGGAGCCCTGCGACGCGGATGGTGTCGGCCAGTTCGTCGTGGTCTGCCGATTCAATGGCTGCGAAGTCGCTGTATGCCGTGAACAGCGCCTCGGAGGCTCGGCGTGTGTTCTCGTCGGCTACGTTCTGTGAGAGAATCGTCGTCACCAACTGTCGAACTCCTTCGCCAGGGTCGGCGCTGGCGTCGGCGCCGTGGTCGCTTGTGCGTTCGACCGGGCCGTGCAGCGAGACGAGGTCGTCGTGGAGGTCACGAACACTGGCGGCGTCCCACTCCTCAGTCATCGACATACTTCTGCCAAGGCCCAGACCGACTTCAAGACACCGCCCTCGTTCGGTTTCGACTCGAGCCGGTCCACGCTGGCTCTATACCTTGCCAGAGACGGCCTTCGACGGTGACACGCCACTCACTAGACTGTGAGTAGGGAACAGCAAGACCGGTGTCGGGCTGTCTACCAGGGCAAGTCCCCCGTCACTATCAGCAACGGCGTCTAGCGATGGCGCGAGGACAGTCATGGATGGCTTCGCCTGAGCCGACTGAGATATAGGTGTCATTGAGTGTGAATACCTTCTTACCTACACGAAGTGAATGGCCACGTATGGGGATGCGCTGTGAACTCTTTGGACATGAATTTGGAGATTCGAAGATAGAGGAGTCGTACGATGAAGGCGAGCGCGGCACTGTTCTAACCGTTCGGGAATACAGGTCTTGCCAGCGATGTGGACATATCCGCCATATCTCTGAGAATCGAGGCTTGATATCCACCATAGCGGAATCGAAAGCAAATGACGAGCGATCGGACGATGCCGAATACAGAGCCGAAACCGAGCGGCAAGTGGGACGGAGAGAGTATGCAGAGGACGAGACCGAGGCGACGGACACAGGTCAGCCGGCGGAAACGGAATCGACCGATACTCCCGAATCGACTGCAGATGCCTCGGATACGGTCGCAAATCCATCCTCGGATACGGAAATGAGTGATGCGTCATCGGCGGTGACCGCATCGACACCACCGGAGCGGACTGACGATGCCGTGATACTGTCTGAATCAGCGACACAAGAGCCAGATGACGACGGCTCCACGCCGCCGAATAGCGACGATGCAGTCATCATTGATGATGCTTCAGACACTGTGCATCCGTCGTCTGAAACTTCCGAAGGATCAGGTACTGGGAACGGCCAAGACGAGAGTTTGCACACAGCGGACGACCTAGAGAGTACGACAACCGATTCAGACCCCACATATCGGTGCCCAAGATGTGAGTTCGAACTCCCAGTGAATGAATCGTCGTTCTTTCGCGGTGATGTCTGTCCACAGTGTCGAGTCGGTTACCTCGAGGACACATCGGACAGTGAGTCCTAAGCCTTCGACGAGACGTACCCCCCCAGAGAGATGGTCACTATGGAATAGTAGTTTTGCAATGAGCGCCCGCTCAATAGTTCTGGAACAGCAGTTTTCGCACGTCATCTTTCGTCCGTGCGCTCACCGTTGAACCGTCGGGGAGCGTGACTTCGTATGGTTCGTCGGTTTCATCTGACCGAGTCCACTTTTCGTCATGTTCAGTCAGCAAACGGTTCGCGACCGACAGGGTGTCTCCCGGAGCGTTGTTGGGCTCGGCTGCGTCACCGGTTTCGACAGTATCGGGTGCTGGACCAGCCTGTCCCGACGTATCGGTTTGTGTGCTATCGTGTCCGTCGCCGGCCGCATCCGCCGAGTTATCTGGACCAGTTGCCCCTTCTTTATCACCTTCGTCTGCTTTCGTCTCGGACTCGACATCTGCGAGGCGAGTGGCGAGTTCACTTGTCCCAAGCGCCGAGAGCAGCTTCCCTCGCATCTCGTCGGCGTCAATACCACTTCCGGGAACCTCCGACACCTCGGACGCGATGCGTTGGAGTTCCGGATACTCAGCTGAGGCGATTCGCTCGTAGTCGGGACGGCTCAGGCCTTGCTCGCCTTCGAGCTGGTCCGGTGGTGTGTATGTATCGAGGAGGTAGTCCACGACATCTTGCGTACGAATATGACCGTACGTTTCGATGAACGCGTCTTCAAGGTCCTCTTGAATTGCCGTTAAATCCGCCTGTTGTGTGTCCGTAATCTCGATCTCCGGCATTGCCTCAAACATCGGTCGCCCAACTCATAACTCGTTCCCTAGAGGGGGAGAACTGACGGAACCATTGTATAGCAGAGACACGCATACTCTGGTATGCGGTGCCCCCGCTGCGACTCCGACCTCAGCACGTACACGCTTGCGACCGGCAACCAGACAGCGATCGTCTGTGAATCGTGCGGCTTCGCAGACCTCTCTACGTCCCATCACAACGAGGCATCTCCTCCAGAGTCCTGGGAACTCGCTTTTGCCCGGTTCAACCAGCATCCTGATTCTACCCCCGGGAAACCCGAGAATACTGGCCGGACACCCAGCGTCCCGATTCCAGAGAGTGACGAATCCACAGACCGACCAGAGTTCTCGCTTGAACAGGCTGGTGTTGCGGTCGGCATCTCTCTGGGGTCTGATGCTAACACGTTCCGACAGGACGCTGCTGACGAATTGAACCGCGTTATCGACGAGACCGAAAGTGAATCAAGTGGAGACGGTACAGCCAATTTTGATGAGAACGATACGGACAGTCAAAACGCGGACACTGAAGTTGACGAAAACGGGGACGAAACTGAGTAACGCCAAACGTCGGTTGAATTATCTGGAACGAGGACCAGGCACAGATTCTGGCTGATGTCGGCGAGTATTGTGTCGGTGCGGGAGTACCCGTTACTCAGCGGAGGCGTCTGGTTCCTCGGGCTGCTCGGCTTGCCCTTCGCGCTCCTCTTCCGACCGCGCTGCGACGAGTGCTCCCTGTGCGACGCTATACAGTGGATTCTCGGCCTGGCGGACATCGCTGATCGAGAATGGTATCTCGGAGTCATTGATCCGTTCGGCGAACAACTCTTCAAAGCCATCAGGACTCGATGTCCCGCCAGTCACAACGACCGGGACATCCAATCCCTCCTCGACATCTTCCTCATCAACTTCACTGATGATGTTTTCGATGACATAGTCGAGGAGATTGTCGTAATAGATGCTCAATGCACCTTCAATACCACCGACATCCGTCTCAAAGTTGAGTGCGAAGTCTTCTTCTTTGACCGAAGTAACCTTATCTACGGGCGTGCCGGTCGCCTGTGCAGCTTGCTCGTCGATCCAGTCACCACCGCGTGCGATGGAGAACTTCATTACGGGGACTGCATAGTACGACAGACAAACGTTGGTCATCCCAGCGCCAAAGCTGATGCCGAGGCCAGTGAACTCACGATTTGCAAGCTCCGAGTAGATGACGGCCATCCCCTCATTGATCGGCTCTGGGCTGTATCCCATATCAGTAAGGAGTGACTCAACCGTCTTTTGATGATACAGCGTCGAAACATCGGCGTCGATAGGGTCCGCAGGAACCGAGAAAAACAGACGCTCATTCGGGTACTCCGGTTGTCCCACCACCTGTTCAGTGATGAGCTTAATCATCGGAATTGCTGATTGCTCGTCGCTTGAGAGAATCCCGGCCTGCATCGGTCGGCGCGTCTCCTCGCTGAAGATGTTCGCGAAATTCAGGGCGTCATCGCCAACAATATAGACCCGATCATCCTTGCGGATGTGGAGAACGTCACTTCTCGACAGCATTTGTTCGGCCATATCGCTGTAGTCAATTTCAACGAAGGAGTTCCGTTGCTGCACGAATACTGTTTCGTTACCATCTTGACGTGCAGACAGGAGGTTCATCGTACCGACATCGAGACCTTGGGGCATACAGTTGTATTCCTCCTACCAAGTTGAAAAAACTAGCCTATAATATAGAACAAATTACAACTTACGTACCAACTTTGGAGCGAAAGAAGTGTAAGGATATGCTAACATGATAAAAGCAACCCAACAAAACCGCCACAGTAGAGCGTGTATGGGCCAATCAGACTGTTCACTCGAAAAACAATGACCGAAGGCGGCTCATAAGACCTTTTTGCTCTTCGACACCAGTCTCTACATCATCGTCTTCGGCCTGCTCATTCCGGAACTCGGTAAGAGCGTTGACCTGCTCTTCGGTTCCAGTGCTTCGATCCGTATTTGATTGGCCACCTTGCAGCTGCCTGAGTCCATCTACTGCGTCGTCAACATCGTTGCTGTCGGCCCGTGTCGTGGTCGCCTCGGAGTTCTCGATAGCCGTCTGGTCGAGGTCGGAGTCTGTGTCCGGCATATCTAGATTCAGCCGCTTGGTCTTGGGCTGTTGTTCGACGCCGCCCCAGGATAGTTCCGCCCCCTCCATGGCTTGCTCTATGTCGCTGTCTACGTCTGCTTTGCTGACTGACTCTGACTCACTCTCGGCCGAGTCAACCGGCTCGGCTGACTCAGCTGGCGCTGTTGCTCGCTCGAGGTAATGTGCGACCAGTGCCGCTCCTGTCGACGCTACAAGTGTAACTAGGCCAGTAGCGTAGACGCTGATAGTCCAGACGCTACCGTTGATGCCCTCACTGGTCGTCCACCCGTACGGAAAAACATCAACCAGAATCACAGTTGCAGCGAGACAGAACACTGTGCCAGCGGCACTGACAACTCGGGTTTTGAAGCCCACTGGGAGGAGCACGACGACGCTCAATAGCACGGAGGGCAGTCCAATGAACCCGACGACGAGTGCAATCTCCCGGATCTGCCAGTACAGCGTACTCCCGGATTCTAGGACGTTACTGTACAAAAAGAGGCCGAATCCGACGACGGCAAGCGTGACTCCAGCGAAGAAGAGGCCAAACCCGATATAGATGTCTCGCTCTTTATCCGGTTCGCCGATATAATCGCGATAAATCGACCTGAGCCTGTCGCGATAGCCCGACACAGGATCGGCAGATTCAGGGGACCTGTTCGATGTAGATGCAGGGCTCATTCAATTTGTTATTTTGTTCGGATGGGTGTTAAAGATGAGCTTACCCCTTGTCACTCAAACTCTGTTACGATACTTCGAGACGAAAGACGCACCATTCACGGCGGAAATAAAGCCGACAGTTGGCGTTTCCACGCCTGTTCGACAAATCTACGGGCAGAGTATGCCTGTGAGAACAGGTCGTCCGCTGAACCCTGCTCTCCGAACGTGGGAATCCCTGCGCTTCAGCACGGGAGGGTCTCAAGCAGGGCAAGGCGACACGTCGGTTCAGGGACGTGAGGGAGTCACTCCCTCTTCAATAATGATACCGTCGTTCTGAATGTGGATGAAGATGGTCTGTTCAGGCTCATCAGAGACTGTGACGGCAGCGACTGACTCGTGCTGTCCGTCGAGGACGGCCTTGACCTTATAAACGCCATCCTGTAACAAGCTAACCGAACAACCCGACTGACCTGCCAGAAGGTGATAACGTGCTGTATGACACCATTCCTTGTCATCGTATATTTTTATCTGGATATCATGCTCGGCGTCGGTGGCATTTCTGATGTGGAGGTCTTCGCGTGCTAAGCGCCACTCTTCACTGGTCGCCGAGAGGAGTGTTCGACTGTTGGAGGGCATGTCGACATCGTGCCTATGTTATAGCTGAAATATATATTTTAAGAATAAATAGCGAAGATACACGTCGGGCAGTCTGCAACTCACATATATGCGCACAACCACTACCCGGTGATTGCTACTTATTCATGTCTAACCTAGCGAAGCAGATTCTCAAGATACTGGAAGCACAAGGAAACGAAATGGCATCTGTGATGTTCGTGCTTGACCAGTTAGAGAAAGCGGAGACCCAGTTCTCCATGGCGGAGTTTGATGAGACGGTTGACCAACTTCGTAGAGATGGCGTTGTCCGGGTCACGAACAGTTCCGACCCCCGAAATAACTGGCAACTCCAACGGCGGTAGCAGCCCGACAAGAGCAAGATGATGGGTACGCAGTTACTGATGAGGTGTGATAGAAGGCTCCGAGTAAACGTGGGTAGCTCCTCGTTATGGGCTTCGAGTTCTGCAATCTCGTCGTTTAACTGCTCTTATCATCTGCAGCGCCACTGGCTGCAATGTTGTCCATGTGCCTGATGCCGTCGATACGCCTGCGGCCACTCACCCTGCCAGCGGTCGTACCACGTCGGATTTTTATCTATCCATCACCTTCATAATTATATGCAATTTTACGAGGATATCGTGGTCGGCGACGTCCGGCAGTCGGATGGATACACTGTGTCGAAATCCGAAATCACCGAATTCGGCGAAAAGTATGACCCGCAACCGTTTCACACCGACGAGGAGGCAGCGAAAGACTCAGTCTTTGGCGGACTAGTCGCCTCTGGGTGGCAGACCGCCGCGATCTGTATGCGTCTCAACGTCGAGACCAGCAAGGACATGGCGACACAGGCTGGCGTCGGCGTCGACAATCTCCGCTGGCATCAGCCACTCCAGCCCGGTGACACGCTACGATTACGAACCGAAATCATCGACAAGCGACCCTCCGACAGTGACCCGAGCCGGGGGTACCTCACCGCCCGCCACGAAGGACTGAATCAGGACGATGAACTGGTCATCTCATACGAGGCGACAGCCATGATCCGCCGCGAGACCGACGAGTGACGACAGGGTCAGGCAGTCTGTGATACCTGTGTGGCAGACCGGTCGTTCCGAAAAATACTATCGCTTCAGCCGTGTTTTAGGGCTTAACAGTGCGGGATTCACGAGTCGACACGGCCAAGGAAATCCAGTTGATGCGTATGGTACAGCAGTTCGGCGGCAGCGACCTGCGCACGTCGGCGTGCCAGCCAGCCGTCGAGTTCCTCGAAGTCGCTACCAGTCATCTCGCCGACCGCGTCCTCGATAGTGTCGAGAATGTATCTGAGGAAGTAGGCTTCGTCAGCCGGGTAGCTCCCGTCGACAGGCCGGACGACCCAGTCCGACCCGGCCACCCCTGACAGCGTTATGCTGTCGAGGCGCTGGAGATGGGCAAGCACGTCGCCGCCGGCACGGCTGTCACCGCCCTCTTTCGCGTCCATGTGGTCGTGATAGTGCTGTTCGACTGCCCGGTCGGCTGGATGGCTCGGCTGAAAGCGGGTCGCCCCGTCGAACGTGATCGGGAAGTAGTACAGGCCACCCGGTGCAAGCGGTTCGAGCAACGTCGGCAGTTTCTGACGGTCGAGAATATCGAGCAGGGCGGCCCCGATGAGAAGGTCGTATTTGCCGTCGGCGGCCGCCGCATGGGCCACCGCCTCGGCCTGTACCGTCTCAATTTCGATTCGTCGGTTTTCGGCTTTCAGGACGAGTGGGCTGTCGCCTATCGATATCTGACGGTCGACGGCCCAGTCCCGGATGTGGTCGGGCAAGTGAGCTACGTTCTCCGACTGAATATCGACTGCAGTGTAGTGGACTTCTCCCGCGGGAAGCACGTCCCATTCGAGGAACCGGGTGAGCATCGTGCCGATGCCGGCCCCGATTTCGAGGACACGTAGCGGCCCGTCGCTGTCGGCTGCCCGGGCCGCCAACTGCTCGCGGAGCATCTCGACCAGCCGGCGGTCCAGCGCGCGGTCGTCGACAGTCCGCTTCGCCCGCAGATACCGCTGGAACGATTCCGTCACGCCGGTACCTCCGTGGGCTGAACAATATCAGACAGCAGGTCCCGAACCCGCCCGACCGTCTCTTCCCAATCCGGGTGCGTCTCGTAGTTCCGTCTCGCGGCCCACCCCATCTCAGCCAAGCGGTCCCGGTCGGTGGCGAACCGCTCCAGTTCGCGAGCGACGGCTGCCGAGTCGTCCGGGTCGACGAGTACCCCTGTTTCGTCGTCGGTTACGATGTCGGCCGCTCCGCCAGCCCGGGTGGCCAGCGCCGGGAGGCCGAAGCTCATCCCCTCCAGATAGACGATGCCGAACCCTTCGTACCGGGACGGTACCGCAAGGACGTGGCTCGACCGGAGGGTTTTCGCCAACTCGCCGTCTGGGAGCCGACCCGCGAACTGCACGCGGTCAGCTAAATCGTGTTCGCGGACGCGCTCCTGTACCGAAGTCACGTGGGCTGCATCGACGTGGCGACCGACGACGGTGAGGTCGATGTCGACAGCAGCCGCAGCCACACCATCGACGAGCGTATCGAGCCCCTTTCGAGGCGAGACATTTCCGACGAAAACAACCTGCAGCGGCTCGGTGGTAGCCCGTCGCTCGATTGTCGCTCGGTCGATATCAGGGTCGAACTGGTCCCCAGCCGGCGGCGCGACGACGGTGTCCTCGGGGTCGACGCCGAGGTTGGTAACGACGTTTCGGGTCGTGGCGCTGTTACAGACCACGGCCTGAACAGTCCCGAGGTAGCGACGCTCGACCGCCCGGTACAGCGGTGCAAGTCGGCGCGGCTCGCTCGCCCGCAAGTGGTGGACGATGCTGACAATCGGGTACGAGAGGGCACGGTTTGTGCGGACGAGCGACGGATGGGCGAGTTCGTCCTGTAACATGACATCGACATCCACATCCAGCCGCTGGCGGAGCTTTCGCGACCCGTTGTCGAGCAGCCCTCTGTGGTAGTCACGCCAGGGGAGCTGGATACACTCGACAGTGTCGCCGGCCGCTCGGAGTCCCTCGACGAGTTTTCTATCGTATCGAAACCCGCCTGACTGCTCGTCGAGGCTCCCGTACAGGGTCAGGCCGACCCTCATACGGCGGCGTTGTAACTCGCAGCGGCTTCCTCGTCCTCCCAGATGGTGACCGACAGTTCGGTGACCGTCTCGTCGGTGACACGCTCGGTGACACGCTCAAAGATAACACGGGCAAACCGCTCCACGCTGGGGTTGTAGCCTTCGAACTCCGGGAGGTCATTGAGCATCGTGTCCCGGTACCGGTCGGCGAGTGACGACAGGGCTGTGTCGGCATTGTCGATGTCGACGATGTAGTCGAACTCGTTGAGTTCGGGGCCGCGGAAACATAGTTCGACCCTGTAGTGGTGTAGTGCGGGTCACCCTCGGGCCCCGGGTTCGGGACAGTGAGGTAATGCTGTGCCACGAACTCAGTCCGAACCGTCGTCGTGTACATACCCGAACGAACGGCCGGGACCCACCTAAATCACGGGTGTCCGTTGTACGTCAACACTACCTGTACAGCGTCGTCTGGCCGGCTCTCTAGCAGTTGATACGCTTCGGCTGCACGCTCGATATCGATCTCATGTGTCAGTAGCGCCGAGAGGTCAGTGTCGCTCAGCCACGACCGGACGACATCCAGCCGCCGGTCCTTGTCCCAGCGGTCGGCGTGATCCGGATCGATGCGGCTCACCTGACTGCTGCGAAGGCGGATGTGGCTCCGGTGGAAGTGATGTCCGAGGTCAAGCGAGACATCCTTTGAGCCGTACCACGAACCGACGATGACCTGACCGGCATAGCCAGTGGCGTCGATCGCTCTGTCGAGTGCGGTTGGGTTCCCCGAGAGCTCGAACGTGATGTCGGCGTCGTCGTCATCGAGATTCCCGGGAGAGACTGAGCGGTCTGCCCCGAGCGCTTCCGAGAGCCGACGGCGGCCCGCACAGGGATCGACCGTCACGAGCGACGCCAGCGGAAAATCGGCCAGCAGCCCGGTCGTCAACAGGCCCACCGGCCCCTGACCGAAGACGACAACCCGAGCCCCGATACGCGGTCGAGCGTCCATCACGAAGTTGACCGCTGCTTCGACGTTCGGGATGAACACCGCCTGCTCCGGCGGTAACGTCGTGGGAATAAGCGACGACGGCTCGGCGAGGAAGTGGCTTTCGTGTGGGTTGAACGCGAACACACGCTGGTCGAGCCAGTCGTCGTCAACCGCGTCCCCGACGGCCGTGACACAGCCGACAGCGGCGTAGCCGTACTGCAGTGGATACGAGAACGTACCATCAAGGGCGTCGATCGTCTCGTCGGTCGCGAGTTCCGAATCGACCTCACCACGGTACACCAACAGCTCTGTTCCGGGACTGATTCCTGAGAGTTCGGTTCGAACACGGACCTCCGATGGTCCGGGGTCAGGCACCGCTTCTTCGTCAACCCGAACCGACTTCCCGCCGGTAAAGTACAGCGTTCTGGCGGACATTACACCGTCTCCTGAGGACGTGGGCGGCCGGTGCCGATGTTTCGATGCCAGCTCCTTCGGACGTGGCGACGGCTCCGGGAATGCACGTCTCCTATCCAGGCTTTCTCCGACTAAAAAGTACCTCCTGATTGACTACAAGTATCCCAACGAATCCAGTCGGTCCCTGTCGCTTTCGGCGCCGTAGACGCGCGACACTGGGAGCGGCTCGGGCGGACGCAGGTCGGGCTCGCGTTCCCCGCTGTCGACGCCGTCGGTCTCGGCCCACGGCACCGCCAGCAGCGCCGGGACTGGCGTGTGCATCGGATGGCCGTACAACCCCCACTCCCCGAAGAGATTGCCGTGGTCGGCGGTGACAGCGATGCGGCCGTCGACGTTTTCAGCCAGCGCTTCCACCTCCCGGAGGACATACCGGAGGTTCGCCTCGTATGCGTTCCAGACGCGGTCCGCCGAAACCTCGCCACGACGGAGCGCGACCCACGGATTTGCCGTGTTACTGTGGCGTCCAGTACGGGCCAGACCGCCGTCGCCGTCGAGCGGCTCGGGGACGAACGGGTGATGTGGTTGCATGTAATGGACGACCAGCCGCTCGGGGTCCAGCCGCCGGGCTAGCGCGATGGCCCGGTCGGTCACGGCTGCAGCCGGGACGGTGTTCAGGTCCTCGTCCCACGCGTACTTCCAGACCTCGTCCAGCGCAGCGAAGGCGTCGGCATCGAGATACCGGTCGGTCCACGTGTTGCCGGTGACCATGACGGTTTGAGCTGTTTCTGGATGACCGGAGAACGTGTTTTCCAGCCACTCCGAGGAGGAACTCCCGACCGAGCGGACCGTCGAAACGGTATCGAACAGCCCGGTGTCGGGGGCGACAGCCCGTAACAAGTCAGCACGACAGGCATCGAGAACAACGAGAACGTCCCACTCGCGCTGGTAGACGTTTGTTCCGTACGGAACCCGCCGGCCCAGCGCCTGCAATGCGCGCAAGTACGCCGTCCCGAGCCGGCTCATTCCCGGTTCTGTCACGTCCGGTATTCGGCGGCGGCCAATAAAATCCCACTGGCGATATGATATATATGCGAGGACGCCCGCGTTCGAGTGTGCATTGTCTGTTCGTCGGTGCGGGCAGTATCGCGGCGGAGTACGCGGCCGAACTGGCAGACAGCCCGCTCTCGCTGGCGGGCGTCTGCGACCTCGAAGAAGACCGGGCGACAGCACTCGCCGCGGCGCACGACTGCCCGGCCTTTACCGACCTCGACACCGCGCTTTCCGCCGTTGACGCGCCGCTGGTTGTGAACCTGACGAACCACGCCGCCCACGCACCGGTGACCCGAACGGCGCTCGAAGCCGGACGGCACGTCTACTCGCAAAAGCCCCTCGCACTGGACGAGGCGGCGGCCGCGGAGCTCTTGGCGCTGGCCCAAGACCGGAATCTGGCATTGGGCTGTGCCCCGGGGACGCCCGATGCGCCCTCACAGCGTCGCGCCGGGCAAATGCTCGCCGACGGCCGTATGGGACCCGTTCAGCTGGGGTACGCCCACGCCCACGTCGGTCGCGTGACAGATTGGCACGACCGACCCGGCTCGTTTCTCTCTATCGGGCCGCTGTACGACGGGGGCGTCTATCCGCTCGCGCTGCTGGTCTCGTGGTTCGGCCCTGTCAAATCCGTTCAGACCGCAACGACACTCGATAGCTGGCCCGAGCGAGAGCCAGAGCGACCGTCTGCGCCCAGCCACGTCGAGGCGATGCTTTCGTTCGACGGAGGGCTGACGGTCCGGCTGACCGCGAGCTTCTACGCGCCACACCGGAGCCGCGAGTTCTACGGGCTCGAACTCCACGGTGACGACGGGTCGCTATATCTCCGTGGGACCGGCGCGATGGCTGATAGTACGACCGCCGTGCAGTACGGTCGTATCGGCCGCGAATACATCGATGCTCCCGCACAGCACCCCACGCAACCCTACCGCTATCTCGACCCGGTCGAGTCGCTTGCGGCCAGTGTCACCCGGGGGACCCCATCGCGGATGACGGGTCGCCGCGGTGCCCACATTGTTGCAGTCTGTAATGCGATTGAGACGGCTGCCGAGACGGGCGAGTCTGAGACTGTGTCCGACTACGGCACGGCGGCGGACTCAACGCCACCGCCGACCGTCACCCCGGACAGAGACTGGGACGGGAGCCGGGAGCAAGCGATCCGGCTCCCGGCTATCGGCTTTGGCTGTTCCCGATATCGTGACGGAACGTACATCGACCGTGCGGACTCTATCGCGGCGGCCCTCGACGCCGGCTACCGACTGCTTGACAGCGCTGAACTGTACGGGAACGAGCACCGTATCGGCCGCATTCTGGCTGCCCCCGGTGCCCCCGACCGGCGTCGGGTGTTCATACTCGGGAAAGTCTGGCGCACGAACCACCGTCGAAAGCACATGCTGACGGCCTGTCGGAGCAGTCTCGACGAACTGGGTATCGACGCGTTCGACTGCTATGCCCTGCACTGGCCCGAGGCGTTAGCTCATCGCGGGTCGCTAACGCGACTGGCCGAGAAATCGGTCGCGCGTCAGGAGGCGTTGACCTTCCCCAAAAACGATCGTGGCGACATCGAGACGGACTCGGTCTCACTCCAGCGCGCCTGGGAGAATCTGGAGGCCCTCCACGAACGAGGCTGGACGCGCACGCTCGGGCTCTGTAACGTCTCGCAGACACAACTGGAGACAGTCATCGAAACGGGGACTGTCAGGCCGGCGCTGGTACAGGTCGAGCGCCATCCGTACCAGCCACAGACAGACCTCATTGAATACTGCCACGAACGCGGCATCAGGGTCGTCGCTCACTCCCCGCTGTCAGCCCCCGGACTGCTCGACGAGCCTGTTCTGGCGGCTATCGCGGAGGAGTACGGCCTATCACCAGCCGGCGTGGTACTGGCCTGGAACGTCACACAGGGCGTCGTTCCGATTCCGTCCAGTACGACACCGTCCCACATCGTCGAGAACCTCGCCGCCGCTGGGCAGCGACTCGACGCAGAAGCGTGTGCCCGCATCGAGGCACTTCGACAGCCGGATTTCGAGCGGTAAGCGGTGCAATTGGCAGTATCATTATGTGACTGAACGCCGAACCTAGCCCATGGCCGCGACGGAGACACAGGGACGTTCCCTCGACGTAGCCTCACTGGATAGCCGACACTGGCTTGGTATCATCGCGGCACTCGTCACAGCCGCGATACACCTCCTTCTCGGCGTCAGGCTGGCTCCATCCGGGCTCGGTATCAGCTTCATCCTCGCGGGACTGGGGTTTCTCGGCGCTATCGCGCTGGTCGCCTTGGGTATCCGCCGTCGCCTCGTCTACGCTGTCGGTATCCCGTTCACGCTCGTCCAGATACTGCTGTGGTACTACGTCAACTTCGCCGCCGGGCCGAAATCGTTCCCGGCTGATGTCGGGACTCTCGGCGCAGCCGACAAGCTCGCACAGCTCGTCCTGCTTGCGGTCCTCGTTGCGCTGTTGCGATGAGCGAAGCTAGCACGGCGGCGAACAGCCGGGAACCAGGAGGGTTCGATGGCCGAGCAACACGGTGACAGCCCAGTTCCCGTCGAACTCTCTGTGGTCGGCGGGTTCCTCATAGCCGTCATCGTCGGCATGCTGTTTCCCGCCGATGCGATGACGCGCTGGATGTTCCACCCGGCGGTCGTCGCGGGCTGTTGCTGGGCTGGACAGCTCTGGTACGTCGGCCGAAAGCTCAGCGTCCCGCCGGCTGCCGGTAACCCCTGGCGCTACATCTTCGGGATGGCGAACACCGTGACGTTACTCCGCGGTGGGCTCTATGCTGTCGTTGCGGGCTTTCTCGTGGTGCCGGCGACGACCGACCTCGCCTGGGTCCCGGCGGCGTGTTACGGCGTCGGCGTCGTGCTGGACAAACTCGACGGCACCGTCGCCCGAACAGTCGGCGAACAGACGCAACTTGGCACGCGGCTGGACATGGCCTTCGACACCTTTGGGTTCGTGGTCGCACCACTCGTCGCGGTCTTCTGGGGCCAACTCCCCGTCCTGTACCTCTCGCTGTCGGCGGCCCGGTACGCCTATGTCGGCGGTATCCGCTGGCGGCGATACCGGGACCGACCGGTTTTCGAGCGGCCCGACAGCAACCTCGGGAAGTATCTCGCCGGCGTCCAGATGGTGTTTATCACTGCCGCACTCGTCCCTGTGGTACCGACAGAACTCGTCTTCAGGCTCACGCCGGTCGTCCTCGCACCGTCGCTGGCGGTGTTCCTTCGTGATTTCCTCGTTGCCAGTGGGCGACTCCCCCGCGAGTGGTTCGACCGGCAGCGTTGATACGTCTCTGTACCCATCATTCCATATGCTCTTTCTGACACACCTGCTCGCGGCCGCGATTCTGGGACGTGTGTCACGGCTGTCGCCGCTGTGGCTGGTGGTCGGGACCGCCGTGCCCGATGTGGTCGATAAGCCGCTTGCCATGGTCGGTGTCACCACCCTGTATCACTCTGTCGGTCACTCTGTTTTGCTCGTCATTGTGGCTCTCCCTCTAGCGCTTTCTGGGCGTGCCGGGCTGTCGGCAGCACTCGGGTGGGCGCTGCATCTCTCCCTCGATGCCCTTCACGTTGTCCTCAACGGTCGCCCCGGCGACGCGGTCTTTCTGCTCTGGCCTGCTGTCACTCCGACGGACCCACTGGCGCTCCCACCGGGGTCGTTCTTCCTGTACTACCTCTGGAGTCCATCGTTTTTTCTCGAAGTTATGCTCTGGCTGACTGCCGCGGGGCTGCTCATCAGGCACGTCACAAGAAGCGCCCGTGCTGGCCCGCGGGACCGAATCGATTGACCAACTCTGCTCCTGCGTACACTACAGCACCGCATTACAGCCCTGAACCGTCGCTGCATGGAACTACCAACACTGCTGGACTGAATCAGTCTCTGCCAACAGAACAACCAAATCGACAGTCTCTCGGACAGCGGCATCTCTTCTCACCTCAAATCACTGCCCGGCAAGGCTGACACACGCCTATACCTCCATTAGACGGCATTGCGCTCGGCCGTGGCCTGCTTGACGTACGCTCCGACGACATTTTCGATGATCGCTTCGCCGGCCTCGGCGGTTGCCGCCGTCGGATCACCGAGGACGCCGTTTTCAGTAATTGATTTGAATCCGTCACTTAGCAACCGAGCCGGCGAAATATCACCTTCAGGCCCGGGTTCGACATCCTCCATCCTGACGAGTCCCTCGTCGATGGCCAGCACAATCGCTGTCTCGGCGGCCCCGGCGTGAATTACATCTTGCTCGTACTCGATACCGGCCTTGCTGAGTCCCTGGTTCAGCAGTTGCATATGTTCGTCGAGGTCGGCGAGCGGGATTGCGGCGGCTTCGAGTTCACGTGCGATATCGGGTGCCACGGTTTTGACCGGTCCGAAGTTCCCACCGTGGGTCGGGACCAGCACGATGTGTTCGAAGCCGTGGGTATCGAGTGACCTGCAGTACGACCGGATGACATCCATCAATGTCTCGGGTGGAACGGTTATTGTCCCGGGGAACTCCATGTGATGCCCCGAACATCCGGGGCGGATTGTGGGGGCGGCAAGCGCATCACCCATCTCGGCCGCTATTCGCCGTGCGAGTTCATCCCCATCCAGCGTATCCATATTCAGCGGCAGGTGTGGGCCGTGCTGTTCGATCGAACCGACAGCTACGACCACTGTCCGTGTTCCGTTTTCGAGGGCAGACTCAATTTCTGGCCATGCCATCTCCTCAAGACACACTGACCTGCGAGAAGACATTGGTGTCAGTTTTCTGTCTTGAAACAAATACCTGCCGAAACCTGCAGACGATCATCTATCAACTGGCAGTGGATCCACTGTTGCCTCGCTTTTTTGTACTCAGAACTGGCTTTAGTCCTGCTGTGCCAGTAACTCGGTGTTAGCCTTCTACACAGTCAGTGCAGCGGCCAGCGCCGGGTAGCGAGGGCCCACCGCATTCTGTGCACGCATCAAGGCCTGCGCTGGGCTTTTCCTGTGGGACAGGTATTGTATTCAGTGCTTTTCGTAGCCGCTTCTTCATGTAGCGTAGTATTGCGGCCAGCTATTTTAGCATTTGGGGTAAATGTGACTCAAACAGCTCAATCAGTGTGCGAAAAGACATATAATCTGCTGTGCGTGGCACAAAATAGTGCATTTGTACACGCACAACTACAACCCCTACTTCAGTGAGGCCGATAGCAGCGCGGCCAGTCAAAACAGGGTCAAAAGATGCCGACGGTCACTGCTGGCCAACAGCGCGGCCTGACCGTTTTTGCGCTTTCAGTGCCCACACGTTGGGATTCTCCTGCAGTTCGTACTCAGAGAGCAGGTTTGACTGGTATGCGTTATCGGCGAGTGACTCACGTGCGGTGTCCCATTCGTCAATTTCAATACGGCTGAGCGGGCCGGCGACGATCACACTCCGCCATGCACCGTCCGGACCAATATCGAAGGTGGTGAAACTAGCTACGTCAGCTTGCTCCGCATACGTCTCCTTTCGGAGCTCGGTGGTTGCGCCCAGAAACACGAAGTACAGGGTGTCCTCTCCGTCGTATCCGAAGGAGAGCGGCACGCCGTATGGCACTCCTTCAGCGGCCATCGACAGCACACCAACACCCCTCTCAGTTAGTACCTCATCAATGACCGAATCTTCCAACTCCGCGCCCAGTAAGGGCTGGAAATCTGAACTCATAGCTAAGATATGTTCCTGATACTGAATTAAAGCTGGATAAGATTCCCGGGAACTCGGAATCCGACTCCCGATTAACGAACCCGGGACGCACAGGAGCACAGAGCATCAATATAATAGGTAACAGCCGACGCCGGCCCCTGTCACCTGCTATCTGATTGCAAGCGTTTGTTACCTGTCAGCCCGAACGGGAGGTATGGCGATCGACCCACTGACAAACGACGAAGTTCTGGCGGCCCTCGAAAACTGTGAGGCGACGGCGGTCCCGACAGCACATATCTCTGCACGCCTTGCGGCCCCGAAACCGTATGTCACGACACACCTCCAGCAGCTCGCCTTGAAGGGATTCGTCGGATTCAACACACACAGAGGCGTTCGCCGCTGGCGGCTCACGGCTGCTGCAAGGGCAGCAAGTGAGTAAGGTACAGTCGCTCCTTCCTGCTGTCGTCTGGGCACTGCTGCCTTACAGAGCGCCGGGCTATGACCACACGGCTACGCGTCGGCGCGAATATCCCGATCGACGGCGTCCTTCGCAAGCGTGTCGAAGCGGTCCTGTGCGTCGTCTGCCAGCACGTATCGCTCGTGGACATCATCCGGCTCTCTGCCGCGCCCGCTTGCCAGACCAACGACATGAGCGATTTTCTCGTAGTTATCTCTGACGAGCGAGCCAACGAGATCGGGGAGCCCGGCGCGGCCGGCGAGTTCCTCGGCGGCTGCACGGCCCGCGTACACCTGCTGTGCCGGCCGGTCGACTAAAACCATTGCAAACGGCGGCTCGTCGAACTGGGCCGTCAGAAACGACTGGGCAGACTCATCGTACCACGAGATCGCGCCGATATCGTCGACCTGTTCGAGGGCTTTCGCAGCCACTGAGCAGTACGGACATTCACCGTCGTAGATAAGAACCGAGCTAAAACGGGCCATACATCTACTAGGGGTTCTCGCTGGATATATTGTTGGATTGGGAGGGCTGTAGGTAGTGTCAGCGGCCAGTTCGAACAGTAATTTGCCTGTCTATTTCCTTGGACTGTTTCGTAATCAGTTCGTTCATACGGCACTAGCTATCACCACGGAATAATGCCCTCCACCGGACAGCTCCTCCGGACAGCGGATAGCCGTCGGACAGACCTCCTCGGCACTATCGCCTCGAATTCGCTTCCAATTGTTGGTGTTGCGTTCCTCGACTGGAGTGCGGCTGCATTGCTGTTTCTCTACTGGTTTGAGCTTGGTGTCGACTCAGTCTGGGCACTCGTCCGGGCAGTGTTCGCTGGTCGCCCGCCGGAGATTGAGACCGGCACCTTACTCATAGGACCGTTGGCGGCACGACAATACTCTCTCTCCGTCCCAAGAACCGGCCTGCGAGTCTATCTTACGACGTTGCTCGTGCTCCCAGTTACCATTCTCATCTTGACGGCCGTCTGGTTGTTTACTGGGGCCCTGCTCGTCGGGCCACTGCCGGAACCCAGCACAGAGACGCTAACTGGTGTGCTACTGGCAACTGTCGGGATTTTCGTTCTGACGGGCGTTACAACGGTACGGAAGTACTTCTACAACGGGGAGTATCGGAACCACAACTCGACGACGGCGTTTCGTGGCCTGTTACCTCGGATATGCACCGTCTTTTTCGGTGGGATACTCACTCTGACACTGCTAACGGCCGCTACGGAGGGGCCTGAAGCGGAACTCGGCAGTCTTGATCCATCTGTCGTTGGACTGCCGCTATTACTTATGGTCGTTTGCTTCAAATTCATGTCTGACCTCTTGGGCGTCTATAGCGACCGCCTTGCCGTCTATTTTAAGTCATACGACCAGGAATACGGCTGGCAAACGGCCCCGCCGAAGGCACGGTCTATCGACGGGACACGCACTGCTGCACCTGAGTGCGCTCGCCCGGTTCGGTTGGGGCGGGTCATCGGCGGCCTCCTCAGACTCCCATACCACCCGGGAAGCGCATCTATCGGCGGTATAGGACTTCTCGTTGCGGCCCTGTTTGCAATTGGGGGTGCGTGGGACACCGTCGCCGTCATTGTTGCTGCAAGCGTTAGCATCCCGATTCTCCTGCTGTGTCTCGATCAGCTACTTCGA
Organism: Haloarcula marismortui ATCC 43049; assembly: GCF_000011085.1. Classification (NCBI taxonomy): domain Archaea; kingdom Methanobacteriati; phylum Methanobacteriota; class Halobacteria; order Halobacteriales; family Haloarculaceae; genus Haloarcula; species Haloarcula marismortui. The sequence goes on along the minus strand of NC_006395.1, from coordinate 94,486 downwards.
TACGGGACGATCGAATACCGAATTGACCCTGATGCTGGTGTCCTCGTCGCATATGATCGTCTGTTTGGCACAGCACTCTGGCGCATCGAGTCGTGGGCGGAAAGCGGCCTGCGCGTTGAGAAGACCCCTCTTGATTCGCTGCTCGGAACAGAGACGGTTACTATCAAACACGCCGATGGCGAGTATCTACTGCCACATCTACCTGATGCCGCCGCAGTCGTCGCGGCGTTTGACCGGCAACCCGAGCGGTCAGAACCGATAATCCCTGGTCGGGCTGGTCTACTCGGGTGAGTCGTCTGCGTGGCCCGCGGAAGGGTCGTTATCTATCCTTGGAGACGGTGTCACCGGTCCACAGGTCATAACCGACGACAAGCGCCATGCCACTCGTCGGTATGACCAACAGCAGTCTGCCAACGGGTGAGAAGCCGGCCACCGAGAGACCGATGTATGCAACAGCGAGTACTGGTGGGACAGTGAGTGCGGCACCGAGTCGAGTACTGTCCGCCCGGAGGTAGCCAGCGCCCCAGCCGATGAGTCCCAGGAGTATGAGCGGGATCGCAAGAGCCCAGATGAGGAAGGCAGTGAGTTCTCTCCCGATATCGTCCGTGCCGGCCGTGGTGAACAACAGTGTTCCAAGCAAACAGGCCCCAGTCCCAAAGAGAGCGCCGAATGCGAACGCGCGCTGCAAGCGTGACATCGAGGCGCTGTCACGCCTGAGCACTGCACTTAGACCGACTACTAGTAGTGCATTTGCGCCTATGATGAGTCCGGGCCTGAGTGTCTGTTGCACCCAAATTGCGCTAAACGGCGGCGGGTTGAACACATACGAATCTCCCGGTCGCGGTGTCGGCCAGAGTTCAAGCGGCACTGTGGTGACGAGCAGACAGACTGCACTTAGGCCGAGGAGCGAACCGGCGATCTGAGATGAGCGACGCCACATAACAGGTCACTCACCTCCGAGAGCCACAACAGTGCCATCCGGAGAGACGCCCACGACTCCGCCATCGAGTATCGCCAGTGAAACAGCCTGATATTCGACCGGATACTGCCACACTGCCTCGCCGAAACGCGTTGTGAATGCGGTGAGACCATCTTCGCGCTGGAACGTGAACACAGCGTCATCAGCCGCGGCAGTCACCGCTCCACCGAGCTTGATTTCCGAGCACCACCGGGGCTCCGGTGGGCCGTCATCGACCCGGTCAAACGCGAACGTCGCGCTGGATGCCTCACCCGGGCGCTCGATTGCGTACACGCCTTCGGGCGTCACGACCGGAAACTCAAGTGACCGCCTGTTGTCGAGACGCCACTGCTCGGTCCCGTCTGTGAGTGACCGGCCGAGCAGGTCGCCGTACGTGTTGCTCACGTAGACCGTCCCATCGGACACGACAGGATGTCCACCGGGCCGGTCCGAGCGTCGCCACTGGACCACCCCGGTTGCGGCGTCTATCGCAACTATCTCCGTACCGGCCACAACGACAGTGTCGTCTGCCACGGCCAGCCTCGTCCCGTCGGCGTCTGCCGTCCACTGCCGGTTTCCATCGTCGGTATCAAATCTCGCTACTCCATCAGTCGTGGGAACGAATAGGGCGTCATCAGTCACTGTTGGAACGCCCGCCCCGGCCGTGTCGGTGTTTCGCCACGCAACAGCGCCGTCCGCAACTTCGAGTGCAGCGATACCGTCCGCCGTCGCGAGAAAGACACGACCGTTAGCAATCACTGGTGACGTTGCGCCGTCTCCAATGTCGACTGCTGACGGGACTGTTGCTGGTGTGAATTCGCGCCGCCACTGCTCTGTCCCGTCACGGAGCGACAGCGCGACGACACCGGTTGGAGTCGCTAGCACGACAGTTTCGTCCGCGACGACGACCGCGCTTACACTCGTGTCTTCACCGCCAGTAGCGGATGGAGAAACATCTGCTTGCCAGCTGACCGATGGTGCTGTCGTTTTCATCTGGACTGGTGCATAGCCCGTGTTCGCTGCATCGAACCGCGGTAAGGGCCATGAGCCATCGGGTACCGTCTCGAAGCCGGGGTTCTCGATACCTGATTCAACGGTATGTGATGGGTCTGGCGCGCCCTCATCGGGGCACGTCGACGAACAGCCAGCGACGCTGGCGACTGTTCCGGTGGCGACCATTCCGAGGAATGTCCGCCGCGATGTGGAGGGCATCGACTGTTCGTTTCGATACCTGCACAAAAAATGTTAACAAGATATCCCGACGAGCAGGAATTTCTCTCCTGGGGACACAGACCGTTCAGTCATCTCCAAGCCAATAGTCGGATGAAACCCGTTCTACCATGTATTGGCGGCTCTGCCTGTGATAAATCCAGCAAAGCTTAGTGAACCGTTCGCAATAGCGTTTCCATGGCCGAAACGACACTCGCGACGATGGACGAATTATTGGAAGGCGCTTTAAATGACGTGGACGACCCTGAAGTCCGATATAAACTCAGAAGTGCGCGACAACTTCTGCAAGTCGTTCAACAGCGGCAGGATATCATCGACGAAGCCATCGACACTGCCATTGAGGATGAAGCAGTCCTAGAGAACCTCCGCGATCTTGGCTATACTGAGTAATACGGCACTAGCTGCCTGTTGACACAGAACAAGTCTTTTGTCCCTCTCAACCAACGTTTTGGCATGACAGCAGATACTGCTGAGCAGCTCAGAGCGGAATTAGAGTCGGTGTTCACGAACGCAGAGTACCCCGTCGAAGAACCGATGGAACTGGTGCCAGCCCTGCCGGACGGTCCCGGTACGACATTTGAGGCGGGTGATGTACGCGTCGGGGTGATGGATTTCGGTGCAGAATACGCCGACTATCAAGAGTACCCGTACGAGACGGCAGAGGCCCTCATTGACGATCTGATGACTGGGTTTCGGGAAGAAGGACTGTTTGACTGAGCCGGATTTTCCGTCTCACCTCTCTACGGGGTGACAGCCATCCGCTACCCAGCAGTGGCAACAAAGCCGTATCAACAACAACTACACTATTCACCACTGGCTGTCTCAGGTCCTCGCGTCATACCCCGCATCCTCCACAGCGGCGATGAGTTGTTCCGTGCTGACATCGCCGTCGACAGACACCTGCTCGGCGTCTCTGTCGGCTTCAGCGTCTTTGACACCGTCAAGGGCCTCGATGGCCTCCTCGACGGTCTGCTCACAGTGACCGCAACTCATCCCTTCGACGGTCAGTGCCGTGGACATAGTGATTTAAATAAGGACGGCATGGGACTTTTCGATTACGAAGTAACTACCAAAACACTAGCAAATAGTTTCAGGCAAACGATGATTCAGACCTTCAAAAACTTTGTTCAGGAGCGGCAGAATCTGGACGGAACTGTTTGTGTTGTAACTGAGAGTCACAAGAGCTTTTTACTTGCTTGGTAACATTGCACGTGGGTTCTGCTACCCGGCCCTACAGTCAGTGTGTCTCCTCCAGGCTACTGACGTACCGGAGCACAGAACCTGTCGTCGTGGATGGCGACTCCCACGGTGGGTTGCATACCGTTTCTCCCACCCCACCCCCAGCAACCCACCTTTCGTTTGACCCGAACTGCGGTCAGTGTGTTTTCCCTTATTGACAGAGAGACTGTCATGTGCCGACTTTGGTGTTGTTGTGAGTAAACCAAGACCTGCGTTTTCAAGGGTCGCTACCGCAGCACTGTGCTTGCAGTCGCTGCCGTCCAACTCAAGCAACAAAGTGTGATAACTGTCTCCCAGTGAATACACACGGTCGCCTGTCGTAGCTGTTGACCCTTAGCGCATACCTGACCGCATGACAACAGCGCAAATAGTGAACGAATCATATTGAATAATAGTGTATATCCTTGCACTATCCAGCGTGTACTAATCAAATTTGATAATTTCATGAACAGTAATATAATTTCTGAGCGTTTTTAAGAGATATGGCAAATGGTAACATGACAGGTGCTGGAAACATTGGAAGTCAGGACACTGCCGGCGGCGATGGTGGCTTCCTCTCGACCATCCCGGATGGGAGTTCAATTCCTGACGAGACGTGGCAGCGCCGCCACAAATATTTCATAATCACAGTTCTGTCGCACATTCCGTTTTTACTGGCCCTCGGGCTCGTTGAGACGACGCAGAGCCCAATCATTGGCGCAACCATCCCCTCGATACCAACCGGACGGGTGCTGCTTCAGATTGGTCTTATTGCTGGGTTTGCGTTCGCCGCAGCCCTACCGCAACTCAGCCGTCGAGTGCGAACTGTGCTAGCGGTCACGGGACTCGCGTTCTGTACCGGCACGCTTGTACACTTCAGCGGCGGGTACATCGAGGCACACTTCCACTTCTTCATCGCAATCGGTATCGCCGCCATCTATGAAGATTGGATTCCGTTCGGCATCGGCATTGGATACGTTGTCGCGAGCCACATCATCTTCGGCATCATCGATCCCACGTCAGTCTACAACCACACGGCGGCGCAGCTGAACCCCATCGCCTGGGGCGCCGTCCACGGCGGGTTCGTCGCAATGCTGGCTATCTCACTGACGATCCACCTGAGTTCCATCGAAAAGTCCCGACAAAAGGCACAGACAGAGATTGAACGTGCCCGCGAACGGGCGAATAAGATCGATAACTTGGAAGAAGAGCGAGCCGAAATTGAACAGCAGCGCGAGGAAGCCCAACGCCTTAGAGACGAGGCCGAGCAAGAGCGTGAAGAGGTCGCTGCGCTCAACAGCCATCTCGAACTGAAGGCCCAGACGTACAAAGACGCAATGGAGGACATGGCTGACGGCGACTTCACAACGCGTGTTGATTCGGACAGTATGAACGACTCGATGGCTGAAATCGGCGTTGCGTTCAACAGTATGGCGGACGAACTCGAAGCGACGCTCGGTGAGATTCAGTCGTTCGCTGCTGCCGTCGATAGACAGGTCACGGAGTCGGACTCAGCGTTGCAGGAAGTCGCGACAGCGAGCGACGGTGTGAGCGGCTCTATCCAGCAGATCGCTGCCGGCGCTGATGAACAGCGGGAAATGGTCGAAGAGGCGAGCGCCGAAGTCTCGAATTTCTCAGCGGCGGTCGAAGAGATCGCGGCGTCAGCTGATGAAGTCGCACAGACTTCTGCCGAAACCGCAACAATCGCGACTGATGGGCAGTCACTCGCCGAAGACACGCTAACTGATGCGAAAGATGTCAAGGCGTCTATCGACGAAACGGTGGAGACAGTAACCGAACTTGACGACCAGATGGCAGAGATCGCGACAATTGTTGATTTCATCTCCGATATTGCCGAACAGACGAATATGTTGGCGCTGAACGCGAACATCGAAGCGGCCCGCGCTGGGAACTCCGGGACTGGAGATGCAGGCGACGGCTTCGCTGTTGTGGCTGACGAGGTCAAGACACTGGCCGACGAGACCCAGGAATCTGCGGGGAACATCCGAACCCGAATCGAGAACATTCAGGCCCAGACCGGCACTGTCGTCAGTCAGGTTGAACGGGCGAGTGAGCTAGTGGAAAAAGAGATCGAAGCCGTTGAGCGGTCCGTTACTGCGTTCGAACGGGTTGCTGAGAACGCCGCGGAAACCGATACTGGTGTCCAAGAAATTAGCGACACGACTGATAGCCAGGCAGCGACCAGTGAAGGTGTTGTGTCGATGATCGACGAGGTAGCGGAGATCAGTGTTGAGTCGGCAGACGAAACGGAATCCGTGTCCGCGACAGTCGAAGAACAAACTGCTTCGATCAACGAAGTGAGCAATCGGATGGAGTCGCTGTCCGACCAGGCACAACAGCTCGAAACGCTGGTCGGGTCGTTCAGCGTCAGAACCGATGTCGCTCAGTCACAGTAATTAGGGACCCGAATTTCTAGTTTCCGCCTACATCAACTACCGCAGCCTGCGACCACTGACGAACCGCGCGCTTACTCCGACTCGGAAACGCCAACAGTGAGGACTGGAACGGACGACTTCGTGACGACCTTCTGTGCCGTGCTCCCGAGCATATTCTGTTCATATTTGTCTGCCTGCGTTCCCATCGTAATCAGATCAATATCGGCGTCTTCAACGTACGACACAATGTTGTCTGCCGGTTTGCCCCGCTGGGTCGCTGTCGAGACTTCGATTCCGTCCTGTTCCAGTGTGTCCCGGACTGCCGACGTGGCTTCTTCGCCCTCCGCTCGCAGGTTCTCAAGCACCTCGTCCTGCATCTCGTCATCCATCGACAGGAACGCCCGGTCGTCGATGACATACAGCGCGTGGACGGTGACATCCCGCCCGTCGGCAATATCGATCGTGTGTTCCAGTACCTGCTCCATTGACGCACTCCCATCCGTTGGAACGAGAATATCGCTATACATCGTTCGTACAAATCAAGTTGCGACAAACATCCCTTTCGATTCTGTTCAGGCATCGCAAATACGACAGCTAGAGGACGAGTGTGGCGGACGATGCTCGGTTTCGGCCTGATTAGCACCGTTTTAGAGATAGCCGAGTCGCTCCAGCCGTGACTGGAGATCTATGTCCTCAAAGCCATCGATGTCGTATTCTGCCATTTCATCCTCCCCGGCGGCGAGTTGGGTGATTTCGAGCGTCTCACTGTGCTCTGCGGAGTCAGCGACAACGTCCGATGGCGGGCGGTCAATAGGTGTGTCGTCGCTCGACTCGGACCGCCGGCCCCGCACGACCGCTTCGTACTCATCATCCCCCCACGCTGCGCGCTTGTATACGGTGTCGCCGGGCCCATCACGATACACGAGCGACGCAGACTGTCGGAATCGGTCCGGTTCGTCAGTGTACTGTTCGGCGTACTCCGCCGTCTGCCCGGTCGGTGGTGCCTGATATGCAGTTGTTTGCCCATCGGGTGCGACGAACCACCCGGAGTCGTCTGCTTCGCCGTCAAAGGCAGCCAGCACAGCGTCGGGAAACTGTGCCAACGTCGCCAGGGACTCGATTCGCCGTCCCCCGGTCTGCCCCGGTCCGCGGACGACCAGTGGGACGTGAAACAGTTCCTCCTGCGTGCCCATCCCGTGCATGACGGCCGGTGGCTCTGTGGCGGCCTGTGGCGGCTCTCCGAACCCATCACCGTGGTCCGACGTGATGACCACGAGCGTATCGTCTAAAACACCACGTGCCTCCAGAGCACCAATGACCTGCTCCAGAATGGCGTCAGTCTGGCGAATCGCGCCGTCGTACAGCGGCTCAAGCAGTTGTCCGACGCCCGCCGGGAGTTGCTCCCCATAGACACTCCACTCCCACTTGATCGGGAGTTCGTCATGCATTGCCCAGTAAAAGTCCGCCCCCCACTCATCGTAGGCGTCCCGCGTTGCGTACGGCATATGCGCATCCATCAGATTCAGGCACGCAGCCCAGGACTCCGTTTGCTCGTCGATCCACTCTGTCAGCCTGTCAGCGTACCAGAACCCGTCGACACCGTTGCGGGTCTCGGATGGGTCGTCAACGTCCGTCGAATCGGGCCGTTCCGTCACGACGGTCTCGAAGCTGTCACTGAGCCCGGACGGGTGAACCGTGAGATACGGGTTCTCGGTGAACACGCCGGTCTCGTAGCCCTCCCCATCGAGGAAATCAAAGATGGTCTGGCCGGGTTGCAGCCGTTCAGTTATCTGGAGTTTATGACCCTCGGACGGAACACCGGTAAATAGGCTCGTATGGGCCGGCAGCGACCAGCTCGCGGTCGTTCGTGCCTGCGTGTACACCGTCGCCTCACGACCAAACTCTTCGAGGAAGGGTGTGGTCTTGCGCCGATGACCTAACAGCGAAGTGTTCGCCGCGCGTACACAGTCAAGAACGACGAGTAACACGTTTGGCCGACCCATTGTCAGGCTTTAGGAGGTCTTCACGGCAAAAGTATGTTCTGTAACCGTTTTCTTTCACGACAGACTGGCTTTCATATCGATACGTCTGGGAATCACATCGAATGCCCGGAGAGCCAGTCGCTTATTCGACGGTTGCCGGCGGAGAACTCTTCTGTCAGTAAGCGCCAGAGTCAACTCTTGCTACCGTTGCACACCGGCTACGATTTTCCCACCATTTCGAGGCAACGGGTCACGTCTGGGACTATGACAGAAACCCGACACACAGGCTCTGTTACAATCTGCAGCAAGTACTAGTTTTGTCTCCCAATCGTCCAGTACTGCGTCGAGACTGCGCCCCTTATTGACCGACTGTTTCTCCCTGTTTTTTATTTGAAAAGTAGGGCTTCAGTAGAGCCAAGACACAGTGTGCCAGACCCCACGGGAGTATATTTTATATGGGTCGACAGTCTGATGAGTAATACGTGGTCAAGTCAACGGTCCGGTTCCCCGAAGCGGTGATGGACTGCGTCGAGGAGATGGTAGAAGAGGGTGTCTTCTCGAACAAGTCCGAGTTTCAGCGGTTCGCCGTTGAGTACGTCCTTTCGGAAATCGAGGACTACGAACCGGAGATGGTTGATTTCGACGAACTCCAGAAAGAGGTCTTTCAACACCAGGCGGTTTCCAGTCGGGCCGAGATGTCGCCGGAGATCAACGAGAACTTCTACGAGAACGCTGCGCGCGTCCGGCAGTTCGCTATTCGCGGTGATATCGAGACGGCAGAGGAGTACATCGACACTGCCTACCCCGTCACTGACCCTCGTTGCTTGCTGCTTGACGACTTGCTTGAATCCTATCGACAGCGCGACACCGACGACGAATAGTTGCTTTCCGGAGTCGATACTCGGTTGCCTTGCCGTATTTGATTGAACTATCCTCCGGAATGTCAGTCGTCGTCAGCGCGGACCTCTGGCGCTTCCTCCGACCGTGGCCCGGCAGCATGCCCCTCGTGGGTCAGCGCCGTGGCGAACAGTTCCTCCGAGACAGCGGGCACCTCCACATCTTCGACCGCTCCCTCGGACTCGATGTCGTCGACTGAACGCGGGTACTTCCTGAGGTCTTTGTGGATCGCAATACCCGCGTCTGCGCCCTCACCCATGGCGATCGGGATCTGGTTGTGGCCCGGCGTCAGGTCTCCGACAGCGTAGACACCGGAGACACTGGTCTCGCCGTGGTCGTCGACGGCCACCGTCCCGTCGTCGTTTCTATCGAGCCCCAGTTCATCGGCCAGTTCCGCGTGGTAGTCCGACCCCAGCATCGGGAAGCCACCCTTGTACTCCCGAACGCTTCCGTCCTCGAATTCATAGGCGGATAGCCAGCCGTCGTCGTCGGTCTGCTTCCCGGAGAGTTCCGTTTCGACGATCTCGACCGGGTGATTGTCGAGCATCGTCTGCGTCTCGTCGCTCCACTCCGGCGTTTCGCCGCGGGTCAGGATGTCAACGTCGTCGGTGTAGTTCAGCATAATCATCGCGACGTGGGCCGCGGCTTCGCCGGTCCCCATGACGAACACCGGCTCACCGACAAACATGAACGCGTCACAGTGGAGACACCAGTGCAGCCCCTTGCCGGTCCGTGGCAGCGGTGGGTCCGGGCGCTCATCGGCGAACCCGGTCGCCAGCACGACTCGCTTGACCGCCAGTTCGCCGTCGCTTGTCGTCACCGTGAAGCCGTCCTCCTCGTCGGCGAGTGGGTCCACTGACTCGACAAAGCCCCGCTCGTAGGTTCCGCCGTAGTCCTGCACCTGCTCGCGCGCTGTCTCCAGGAATTCGTTCCCTGAGACATCCTCGGTCACGCCGATGACGTTGTGCGTGTCGGTCATCATCGCAGCGCGGCCCCCACCGCGGTTGATAACAATCGTGTCCATCCCCAGCCGGGAGGTGTATAGTGCGCTCGTCAGTCCGGCAGGCCCGCCGCCGACAACGGCCACGTCGTAATCGTACTGCCCGTCAGTATACATTACCGTAGTGTACGTGCTCAAGGAATAAAAACAGCAGAACGGCGGCGACCGACACAGCAATCTGACGCTGGTGAGCCACGCTATGAGTGACGCGAACGACCGGTTCGCTGGCAGTCCTCTCTCACCCCGGGCCAAGGGCTGCGATGTCGGCCCCGACCGTCGCCTGTGCATCAGCCGGATTCGGGTCACTGTCGGCCAGATGCGTCCACTCGTGGGTAGGCAGTGCCGACAGATGGTCCGTGATTGCGGTGCTGTACGGCGTCGCCTTCACGGTGCTCTCACTGTCACCCCAGATATGATTGATGACGGTCATCGAATCGATGCGTATCTCAACCGATTCCGGGTCACACCGTGTCGCCAGCGCCTGCAGTCCAAGGTGGAGGGCAGCGTATTCGGCGACGTTGTTGTTTGTCCGGGAGCCGACCGGTCGTCCGAGCCGGGCAATCGGTGTCTCATCAGCCTGAATCACAGCACCAGCACCAGCTGGGCCGTTGCTGTGTGCGCTGCCGTCCACATAGAGGACGACTCGTGACGCGGCGTCATCGGTCGTTTCTTGCTGTGTCGGGGGTGGGCTGGATTCGAGGAGATCATCGATTGCGGTCCGTATCTCAGCAGCAGACGTGTCCGGGTCGAACAGGCCGCCGTAGCCGGCAACGGCAGCATTGATCGCATCGATAGCGGGGGTGAGCTCGTAGCGATACAGCGCAAGCAGCTCGTCGACCCGTGTTGCCAGCGGCGAGAGCGTCTCGGCTGGCAGACGCTCTCTGTCACCTGCCGGCTGATCGTGACGGTCCATCAGTAGAGTGTAACTGCGGGCGAGTAAAAGACACTTCGCCGCGACAGGCCCAAAACGGCTGAACACATACTACGGCTATTGGGTGATGACTGCGCCAACGCTACTCGTGAGCCAGTCCGGACAGCTCACGCAGGGGCTGTCTGCGATTGTTTCGCCACACAGCGACGGACCGGTTACCACGTTCGTCACCGACCGCCCGGAGGACAACCAGTACTACCTTTCGCCTACAACTGTCGAAGCCGTCGAGCAGCGCTGTTCCGACTCCGACAACGGGCCCGTGACTGTGGTTGTTGACGGTGAGATGCACCCGGGACAGAGCGTTGACTTGCAGACGCGACTTTCGCCGGTCACGGTTCGAGATAAGCGTGCCGCAGTCTGGGAGTGGCTTGGCGAAGCGAACCCTGTTGCAGCGACGTGTCTGGAACTCCAGCAGGCTCGGATTGCCCGCCGCGCGGCCGCCGCCGAGCAACGCGACGCAGCGGAACAGGGCCCATCCGGGACAAGTGGCTCTGTCACAGCGCATGACGAACGGATACAGGAGCTACGGGACACACTCGAAAAGCGACGAACAGCGGCCCGCCAGCGGGTCCAGACCAGCTACTCGTCCGTCGACGGCCGGGTAGTGCTGCTCGGTCGGGTTAGCGCTCCGACGACCCCCATCTGGGCTGCCCTCACTGAAACAACTGCAACCGCTACTGTTGGCCGACCGGCCCAGCCGACGACTGCGATGGCGACAGTCGGGCCGCATACGCTGGCGGTGACCGATACGCCCGGAATCCTCGGCAGCCACGGTGTCCCGGACTGGCTGCAGAACGCCCTCCCCGGCTTGACAGCGGCAATTGAACAGGCAACGTGCGTGCTTGGCGTCGGTGAGGGCTGTGAGACTCTGCTCACCGCGGTTGCTGAGGAGTTCGATGTCCGGTGCCGAACCCTGCCATCCGACACCGAGTCCGCGGCCCGCGACGCGCTCGACACACTGCTCGAAACATCGGAGTTCGCGGTCAAACTCCCCTACAGTGACGCCGCACATGCGCTTGTGTCGGACTTACACGGGGAAGCGACCGTGCACGCAACTGAATACGACGATGCGATTTATGTTCGTGTGGAGGTGTCACAGGCAACAGCACGTGACCTTCACCGCCGCGTCTCGGAAGTCGACGGTGATGTACAGCCGTACAATTCCAGTGAGTGATGCACTAGCTGTGACGCACTTGTCCGGTCGCGTTGGCCTCGCCTCCAATTATATTAGCGACGACAATCGTACTGTCTGCTCTCCCGCACGAACAGTGTTATTCTCCCGGAGAACAATATGTTCTGTATGGGTCAGACGACGCTCACTGGTGTCGACATTGCGTCGCTTCGGGAGACGTATCTACGGAAGGTCACTGAAACCCTCCCGGCGCGAGCACGGGCGAGCGGGGACTGGCCAATTCACCGAGACCACTGTTTCAGCCGCGTCGTCTTGGATACCGTGTTTGAAGACGAGTGGTACGACCACGTCAACGGGCGGCCGGCGTACGAACACCTCTCTGTGGCGGAACTCACGCGAGCTACCGACATCGCCGACCGGATGCTTGCGGAGGGCCGGCCTGCGGTTGTCGAACTGAACAATAACTCGCTTCGGTGGCGTGGAAAACTCGAGTAGCAGATACCGTACAGCTACCCAGCGGTTGCCGCGTTGCTTGCTCCAATGACTGGACGCGACGGATGGGAGCCCAAATAAGCCGTCGCTGCCTACCGGATAGATATCTGATGACCGTCGACCGAATCGAAGTAAGTCACACCGCTGCAGAGAAAGCCGACCGATATCTCACGCCAGGACAACTCAAGACCGTACTGCGGGACCACACTGGGTACGTGTGCCGGCGCGCGTCACCGAACCACGACGACCTGTACCCGGACAACGAATTTACACTGCGGGGTGAGTTTTACGGACTACCGCTTGACATCGTGTTCGCCATCGAAAGCGACCACGTCGCAGTCATCACGCAGATGTCACAGCACAGCGACAGCCTGCGCGGACAGTTCTACGAGTACGTCGGCGATACCGTCAAGGACGCCGTCGAACACGCCCGGTCCTAAAGCGCATGATTGCAGCGGACTGTCCGCAGTTGGGACCGCAGTTAACAGCACTGAGACCGTAGCTGTGGCCACGATGGACAGACGGACCTTCCTTGCTGCGAGCGGGCTCACGGTCGCAGGGACACTCGCGGGCTGTAGTGCCCCCAGTGACAACCAACAACGGGACGGCGATACAGCCACGGATTCTAGACAGACCGACGACTCAGCGACCGCTGTGACTGTCGAAACCGTCGCTGATGGGCTCGAATCCCCGTGGAGCATCACGCCGCTGCCTGATGGCTCGCAACTGCTGGCCACGGAGCGCGTCGGCAGCGTGGTGCTGGTCGACTCGGCCGACGGTATAGTCACACCGGTCAGTAACGCGCCGTCTGTGTATGCGAGCGGCCAGGGCGGGATGCTTGATGCGGCGTTGCATCCAGACTTTCCGGACCCGGCGTGGGTGTATCTGACATATTCGAAGGCCAACGACAGCGGTGAGTCGGCCACACATCTGGGACGTGGTCGCCTGAACGTGACTGACGCGCAATTCGAGGAATTCGAACACCTACACGTCGCCGAGCCGTTCGTCGACTCTGACGGCCACTTCGGGTCCCGCGTCGTGTTTGGCCCTGACGGGCTGGTGTACATGACTGTCGGCGACAGGCAGTTCAAGAACTTCGGGCCTGACCACGTCGCGCAGGACCGGACAAACGAACTCGGAACAACGCTTCGACTGACGCCTTCGGGCGGCATTCCCGATGCGAACCCGTTCACCGACGACCCGGACGCGGTCGATTCGATATTCAGCTACGGCCACCGTAACGCACAGGGAATGACCGTCCATCCTGACACCGGCGCTATCTGGCAGGCCGAGTTCGGCGAGCAGGACGGCGACGAAATCAACATCGTCGAACGGGGCGCGAACTACGGCTGGCCGGTCGCCGACGAGGGCTGTACCTACGGCAGCGGCGACCCGATCGGTGTCAGCCATGCGGACCGCGACGATGTCGTCGCACCAGTGTATTCGTGGGACTGTGGTTCCGGTGGGTTCCCACCCAGCGGCGCGACTTTCTACACCGGCGACGCATTCACTGAGTGGACTGGTGACTTGCTCGTCGGCGGACTGGCGTCGCAGTACCTTGCCCGGTTTACCGTCGACGGGCGAACGGTCAAAGAGGCGACATCTCTCCTCGCCGACCGCGGATGGCGCATCCGCGATGTCGTGGTTGAACCCGGAAGCGGACATATCCTTGCTGTCGTTGATGCGTCGAATGCACCGATTGTCCGACTCCAGCCCGCCTAAGTCGGGAGACTCGGCGACAACTGTGTGGGGCCGGCGACCTGTGCATAGGGTCTAATTGGTGCGGGAGAGGTGCGGCAACGGTGACTGGATACCGCTCCGGTCGCATCGGTGCCGTTCTAGTCGCAAAACGCCACACAGATTTGCATCGTTTAGTCCCGAACCCCGAGCTCCGGACCGGGTCATTTTTGCTTCTGAACCCGCTAAACCGGCCGTGAATCAGACTGCGATTCTGCACGCCGCGTTCGGAGTACTGATCGTCGCAGGGTTCCTCGTTTCGGCACCACTGAGCTATGGCCTGTACGGGCTGGGAGCTGCGTGCTTCATTGCTGGCATTGTACTTGCCCGCCAGGATAGCGATGAGCCGGAAGCCGCTGATAGCGTCTGATAGCTCAAACATAGACGCTGCTCTCAGGACGAGATAGACGGTTCCGCGGAGCTGTACCGGCCCGTAAAACCACACCTGGCCGCGCACGGACCGCTACCTGACCGGTCACGCTTCTTGCAGTCGACCACCGTCGATGGCCACGTTCTGGCCAGAAATGTACGCAGCCGCGTCACTACAGAAAAACAGAATCGGTGCCGCAACGTCCTCGAACGTGGCTGCCCGCCCACGCGGAAACTCCGAGACATCTACAACCGTGTTCTCGACCGCGAAGGGCGACACAGCGTTGACTGTAATCTCGTCGTCCTGTGTATCATACGCCAACGTTCGCGTGAACTGCAGGACTGCCTTTTTTGCCGCGAAGTACGGGAAGTTCATCGGGACTGCCCTGTCATCACGCGCGTCTGCCACGCCGAAGTTGATAATCCGTCCCCAGCCGGCTGCCCGCATCGACAGGAGCGCTCGCTGCGAGCACAGATACGTCGAGTATAGACACCCCTCAACAGCGGTTTTCCACTCATCGAGGGACAGCTCATCCCACCGCCCCTGTGGGAGCGGACCAACTGCGTTGACCAAGATATCGACATCCCCCAGTTCCGATTCACAGTCCGAGAACAGCGAATCAACGGCGTCAGGCTCAGTTACGTCACCTTCCACGGTCGTTGCCTCGACGCCGTGATCCCGTGCGTCGGCTGCTGTCTCCGCCGCCGCTTCTTCGCTCGTCCGGTAATGCACGGCGACATCGGCACCGGCAGCCGCCAACTCAAGCAGCATCTCTCGGCCGACTCGCTTCGCAGACCCTGTCACAAGAGCAGTGCGCCCGTCTAGCTCCGGTTGAATTGCTACCACCTCTCAATATACCGCTGTGACAATCAAAAATGCGCGGGTACTCACAACTCTCGATGACTGGCTGCTGTCCGGTCATGAGCTCTTCTCGTACTGGCAACCGGCTCGTGAGTTCGATACGTCGCTCGGTCGCAAATAACCGTACTAGCCGTTCCGTTATAGTTGCAGAGACAGTAGTACTACCATGGCGAAACGACCTGCGGAACGGGCCGGTGTCGCGGATATCGATTGCACGGGCATGCAGGTACTTGTCACCGGTTCGACCAGCGGTATCGGGCGCGAGGCGGCGCTGTCTCTGGGTCGCCTCGGGGCGGATGTTATCGTGCATGGTCGGGACGCTGACGCAGGTGCGGCGGTTGTCTCTGAATTGTCGGGGTTGGGCGTCGACGCGGCGTTCGTCCAAGCCGACTTCGCTGCTGTCGACGAGGTTCGGTCTCTCGCAGCCACCGTCCGTGACGAGACAGACGGGCTCGATATCCTCGTGAACAACGCCGGCGGACTGTTCCGTCAGGGCCGGCTTACGGACATCGGTGTTGAATACACGTTTCACGTCAATCACCTCGCGCCGTACCTACTAACCACAGAGCTGCTTGACCATCTCAACGCTGGCGCTCGTGTCGTTACAACCGCCTCAAGCGCGCACAGAGGGACATCACTTGATCTGGACCGGGTAACCACTGTTGACAGCTACACGGGGACGTGGGCATACAGTCATTCGAAGCTCGCGAACGTGCTGTTTGCGACAGAGTTGGCGCGCCGACTCGAGACCACAGGCCGGGATGTCGTTTCGAACTGTCTCCACCCGGGTGCGATCCCCGGGAGCGGGTTCAGCCGGTTCCTTCCCGGCCCGATCCCGCAGTTCGTCAAGCTCTTCGATGCTGTGCCGGGAATCACGTCTGTCGAAGACGGGGCAGCCGAAATCCTGCATCTCGCCGTGTCCAGCCGAATCGGCGATGTTTCTGGCCGGTACTTCGCTGGCCAACGCCCGGCGACACCCTCACACGCTGCTCGGGACCGGGCGGCTGCAAGCCGGCTCTGGCGGCGAAGCGCTGACCTACTGGGAATCGATGTACCACTCGGCGATGTACAATCGTCCGCTCCAACTGAAAACTGACTGTCGAGTGAGATCACAGGACTGCTGATCGGGGGTCTCGCGTGCCGAGTTCTCCGTGCGCGACAGGGCTACGTTCAGTGTGTCTCAGGCGTCTGATTCGTCAGCGTCGCTGTGTCCGCCATCGCTATCACCGTCGGCATCGCTGTCAGCCTCAGCATCACTGTCAGGGTCGGCCGACGCGTCTTCATGCTCGTTTCCTGCTACGTCTTCCTCTGACCCACTCTCGGTGCCGTCATCCTCGTGTTCCGCGTCTGTCGTCTCAATCGTAATCGGTTCATCGCTGTGCGTCTCGTGGCCGGTCGCTGCGTCCTTTGCTGCAGCGCCAGCGACGTACCCAGTGGTCCCACCGACGAGTCCGCCGAGCATAGCGCCGGGGAGCCCGCCGCGCTTCAGCCCACTCACCGTTCCGACGAACCCGCCGACAAGCGAGAGCGCCGCAGGATTCGGCTCAGTAGCTGGCGTCTCCGTGGCGTCGTGCTGTTCCGATGCCATACTAGGCAGTATGTTCTGTAGATACAAATGCTGTCGCACGGCCAACACCAAGCGAATTAACCATCTACGCGGCCACAGCGAACGCCACTCCAGTAGTTGCCATCTGCCGGCACCGGGCAGTCCGGACTTTCTGTCCCGGCCGTGCTGATTTCCGCTATGAAGAGCGCGCTTCGCTACTGCCGCGTCGGCCGCCGTCTGTTCACTCTTTTTGCGCGATAACGGCGACAAGCGGGTCGTTTTCCGGTTGCGCTGTAACCGTCTCTGTTACCGTCAACCCACCTGCACGACAGTATGCCTCAACCAGCGTCGTGCGCTCGTCCATGTCGGCAACGCGCCACGCTCGGACTGCTTTCGTGGGGAACATCCGGTTCGTGAAGCTGATGATGACACGGCCCTGCGGTGCCAGAATCCGGTCGAACTCACTGAACACAGCAGCCGGATACTGGAGGTACTGGACCGATAGCGCGCACAATACTGCGTCGAACGCATCGTCATCAAGCGGCAGCGACTGCTCACGATTGAGGTCCTGCACGAACCACTCATCGAGTGCGTCGTTGGCCGCAAGCTCGGCTGCGTTGAGTCCGTGACCGACAGTCCGACCGTAGTCCTCGTCCGGCAGGTGTGAGACCCAACTGCTCATACAATCGAAGATGCGGTCGCCGGGAGACAGCACCGACGCGTAGATGTTTATCAACTTGTTTATGAAGCCATCGTCGGCGTGTGTCACGAACCGTGGGCTATCGTAGAAATTGTCGTCGTCGCTTTCATCCCGCCGAGATCGCCCCAGTGAGGTAAGGACCGACGCCATATTACCGGTTAGAACTCCATCAAGAAAACCCGAACGGCGGTCTAAATGGGGCCCATCTCAACACCGAGCGTACTGATGCGTCCATGTATCGCCGATGGCTATCCTGTGACACCATTCCTGCGTCATCCGAGCCAGCGTCCATCGGCCGACACACCACCCCTCAAGTACCGCCCACCAACGGAGTACAACAATAGCGATTGAGGCGTATACCGCGGCGTTATCTCAGTCGTCGGCGGGCGTCTCGGCTTCCTCCGTGGGACCGAGCGGTTCCTTGGGCTTGATCGGGTCGCCAGATTCCAGTCCCTTTTCGGCGAGTGCCATACTCCCCATCACCTCGATGATGAGTCGGTTGGCAAGCCCGCTGGTGACACCACCGTTGTAGGAGCTGCTGTCGCTGGTGTCGTAGGCCGGGGAAACCTCGACCACGTCGAAGCCGAAGTCCTCGGGGTCGAGCGCCTTGACAACCTCACGGACCATGTAGATGGCTTCACGCGGGATGAGGCCGCCGGGTTCGGGTTCGCCAGTGCCGGGCGCGTAAGCTGGCTCCATCACGTCCACGTCGAAGGAGACCCACACAGCGTCAGTGCCGTCGGTAGCCCGCTGGACGGCATCGGTGACGATGTCGTCGAGGTCCATCCCACCGACTTCCATGGAAGTGTACCACTTCATGCCGGCCTCCCGCATCTCCTCGTAGGTGTCCGGACCGGGCCAGAAGCCACGCGGGCCGATCAGGGTGTAGTTCTCGCCGGCCATGAGGTCGTCGTCGAAGACGCGCTTGACCCACGCGCCGTGGTCGTACTCGAAGCCGGTCAGCCCTTCGTCGCCCGTGTCCGCGTGACAGTCGAAGTGGATGAGGCCGATGTCGTCGTAGTCGTTCGCTTCGGCCCAGCCCTTGATGTCGGGGTATGAAATAGAGTGGTCGCCGCCGATGACAATGGGCGTCGCCTGCTCGCTGATCTCGTAGACGGCATCCTCGATGTTCAACTGGCTCTGGCGCGTGTCACCGGGAGAGACAGCAGCGTCACCGGTGTCGGCGACGCTAAACGTGTCGAATGGGTCGATACCGGTCTCGATATTGAAGTGCTCGTAGGGTGGCGAGGGGACCGTTGAGGCAGCCCGGACCGCACGTGGGCCGTAGCGGGTGCCCGGACGAATAGTCGTCGCCGTGTCCAGCGGCGCGCCGAGAATGCCGATGTCGACGTTCTCTTCGTCAAGCGCGTCGCGCTCGACCTCCGGGAGTTTGAGGAAGGTTGGGATGCCGCTGAAGATGGGTTCGTTCGCTTCTTTGTGCTTTTCGCCGTAGATGTCGTCGCCGTTTCGGTCAGTCATGATATAGTGGTTTCCTGGGCTCGAACTGGTCGAACCCAGCGTGTGTATCGACAAAAGTAGATGATTGCGAACTACGGATAAGCGTTCCTTCGGATGTGTAAAACCCACTCCTATGACCACGAGTGGACATGTACCGTTCGAGTTTCCTTAAGGAATTTAATGCTGGCTCGCCCCTCTCGGTCAGCAGTTACTCCCCGGTGACCAGCGAGGGGTCATTCCGGAAGGCCAGATGCGTCGCAACCGAGAGGCTATCGCGAGCGTGTCTAGCGCTGCGTTCAAGCAGGACCACAGCGCGCTGGAGCGCCAGCAGCGGTTCGGGACGCTCTGATTCCAGATGTGCGTTCAGGTCGGCGATCCTGTCGTCGACCAGGTCGAACGCGGCGCGGGCGTCTTCGGTCGCGTCGTAGTCGGGTGTCGTCACCGCCGACCGGGTTGCGCTGGCTGCGTCGTCAAGTGCGTCCCCAAGTTCGGTGAGCTTTGACGCAGTCAACTGATCGGGCGTCGCCGAGTCGGTCGCCAGACTCGCGATCTCGACGGCTGTGTCAGCCATCAGAACCACGTCCTGTGCGACCGAGCGGTATCCGATAAGGGGGAATCCGGTCTCCAGTCCCACGGCCTGGTTCAGTCGTGGGTTCCGGTAGATGGTAAACACCAGACGGAGAAACAGATAAAACAGCTTCTCGACCTGTTCTTGACGGCTTTCTACCGTTTCGACGAGGTCGGTGTCTCCCTCGATGAGCGCGGAAATCGCATCTCCACGTATCACTGCCTCGGTCCGACTGAGTCGGCCCAGCAGCGTCGGGAGGTCGAAGTCCTCCGGCGCGACTGAGCACCGCACCGTTACCGTCCGTTCGGCCTGTTCGACGATGCCTAGTCCCATCAGCCGCCGTTCGGCGTTCATGATGGCGTCGCGGTGTTCGATACCAAGCGGCGCTGTCGCCTCAACCCGAATGAGTTGTCGGCCCAGAACGTACTGCGTGATGATGGCCCGCTCCAGTGCATCGGGGGTCAGGGCGTCGGCGTCGATGGTCGCCTCCACATCCTCGATGGTTGGCTGTTCAGGGACGACGAGCAGCGACCCGCCGTTCTCGTCGCGCTGGACGATGACCTCGTCACCCTTCGAGATGTCGTGTTGGCGCGCCCAGTCGACGGGCACTGTCACCGCCAGCGTGGAGGAGCCCAACTGCTGGACTTTCCGTTTCATTCGAATCGGGTCGGGCGTCACTGCCTTGTCCTCCTGAGATTTCGAGCTTCGTGCATTTATTTCTCTATTTCGTGTCCGGTCAGGCCGCATTTTCTACTTTGGGTTGGAACAAATACTCCAACCGGGCGCAGAAGTAGACAGATTTTCACTCAATTTTGGGATACCGTATTAAAACAGTTTTAGGAAACACATTCAATGAAGTACTGTACATATGTCCATTCACCTACGCCTACAGTCCATGGACGTTGCGGGATAACTCCACTGTGTAAACAATACTGTCACAACGTCTTTATGTGGTCCTCAAAACGGAACTCATGTGACTGAATACTACCCAAACCCAAACTGTATCGGGAAGAAAAGTGCGAGAAGTAGGGTAAAAAACGTTGATACCTGTTCAATCGTCAACAGTGGTGGTTCGCCGTGAGCGTCATCCTCTACGGACTCGCCGCCACCATCGTGACGATGATGGCCATCGGGTTCTATGTTGCCAAGAAAGTCAACGGCGACAGCATCAACTACATCGTCGCCGGTCGGGGACTTATCCTTCCGCTGGCTGCGGCGACGCTGATGGCGCAGTCGCTCGACTCAAACGCAACGCTCGGGAATACCGACCTCGCAGCAGGCTTTGGCTTCTGGGCCGGCGCGGCACTGCCCGTCGGGCTGGCGCTCTGTCTGTTCCTCACCGGGCTGTTCTTTGCGAAGCCGATGAACCGACTCAACCTCACGACGCTACCGGATTTCTACCGCCGGAAGTACGGTCGGACCGCTGAGATCGTCGCAAGTATCATCATGTCCGTCGCCTACGCGTTCCTGCTTGCGGGGAACCTTGTCGCCGGCGGGTACCTCTTCCAGATTTTCGTCGGAACGAGCTTCCAGCTGGGCGTGTTCATCATCGCCGGGCTCGTGCTCGCGTACACTGTCGCCGGCGGTCTGTTCTCGGTCGCCTACACCGACGTGTTACAGGCAGGCGTCGCGTTCATCGGCTCCATCGCGCTTATTATCTACGTCACGACGAACTACGGCATCACCATTCCCACCGGCATGGGACCGACGAACCTCGGACAGCTCACCGACCCAAGTCAGGGGGCGTACATCAACCTCGCCACCATCGTCGCTCTCGGCCTCGGTGACATCGTCGCCATCGACTTCATGGAGCGGGTGTTTGCGGCTGATAGCCCCGAAACCGCACAGAAGGCCTGCTTCATCGGGGCCGCCGGCACGCTCGTCATCGGCGTCCCGTTCTCCGTCGTTGCGCTGTCGGCGAACCCGATTCTCGCCTCGCTCGGCGTGGAAGCCGGGAATCAGGCTGTGCTGTACACGCTCCTCCAGAACGCTGTGCCACCGTGGCTGGCTGCACTCGTGCTCGCCGGCATCGTCGCCGCCTCGTTCTCGACGAGCGACGGGGCGATTCTGGGAACGTCGGCCGTCATCGCCCGTAACATCGGCAACATCCGCGTCGACGAGGAGAGTTCCAGCAGTCCGGCAGCCGCCGCGGACGGCGGCGTCGATGAAGGCTTCTTTGGCTCGGAGAGTGACAAACTGCTCACCGTCACGCGCCTGATGTCTGTCCCGATTACGCTGCTTGGCGTGTTCCTTGCGATACGTGTCTCTGCGACGGGAATGTTGCTCGTGTTGGCGTTTGATATCATGCTGGCCGGCGCGTTTGTCCCGCTGGTGATGGGGCTATACTGGTCCGATATCGCGACTACGCCGGCAGCACTCGGCTCGATGATCGCTGGCTCCGCCACCCGTCTCGTGCTCTTCGTGCTGGTGCCGACGACCTACGCCTACGAAAACACGCTCCTGTATATCCCGAACGACATCTTCACCGCCGCTTTCGACGGCCTGCCGACGTTCATCGCCGCCGGGGTCGGGCTCGTGTCGTTCCTCGTCATCGCCTACGCGACCAAGGACGACTACCCGATCTACAGCGTCGAGAAACAGAGCAACCCCAACATTGTAGCTGGCGGCGAGGAAGACTAACCGGACGTATTCGACCCCACTTGATAATTGTTTTCGCCCGGCACACAGCAGTCTCGAAGCGATACGCCCCTACAGCCCCTCAAACAAGCCGTGGCAATCTGGCTGGCTCTTCTTGGGATGCTTCTCCCATCACTGGAACCTCTTGCCAATTAAACAACCCCAGTCGGAACAGCCGGTAACTGTAGGGCTCCCCATGTGGGGCAAAGACGACGAGCGCGAACCGGTCACGGATGTTTTGTCGGTCAGTGCCCGTCAACCCTGATGGTGTCGACGCTGCTGTGTGTGAGTGATAGAACACCCGTGGCCCTGCTGGAATGGCACCGGTGTCTGTGGCGACAAACCGACGCCGCGGTCTGGGGGAAACGTTGTCGAGCCGAACGTGGTCGGTCGCGTACAACCGACTGTCCCGTCGCGTACACGCCAGATATCCACCGGCCTCGTGGGGGTGACGCGCCGCGATATGCGCCGCCATTGTATCCCGGATGTCGTCGGGAATGATGAGCGCCTGAGGATGATGACTGAACCGCACAGTACTACGTAGAGGTGACCTACGCATAGAATTGTTTCGACTGGCTGGGTGTGCTGCTTAACCGAATGACTGGCTTCTGAAGCCACAATGGGGTCTCACCCGACTATCGAGAGACTCCGATACGGCCTGATATCCTCATAACGGCCTGTTCAATCCGTCTTACGGACAGTTACCGCTGTTATCCCCGGCGTCTGCTATGTCTCCTGCCGGCGGTTTTATCAGACAGGTGGGATATTCTGTCACATGGCTGAACAGCCTGTCGACGTTGACCCTGCGGGCGAGAACATCGCCGGTGAGGCACCTGCTGAGGAGCCGGAAGCCGTCACCGACGACACAGTCGTCCATGACGACGACGTTGAACTAGAACGGACTATCGGGCTGGTCGGCGGGCTGGCAATCGGGATTGGGACGATGATCGGAGCCGGAATCTTCGTCTTCCCGGGGCTGGCGGCCGCAAACGCTGGGCTCGCAGCTACCCTTTCGTTTGCCATTGGCGGCCTGATAGCGTTGCTCGTGGCGCTTCCGACTTCAGAACTCGCGACAGCGATGCCACGGAGCGGCGGCGGGTACTACTTCATCTCGCGGGGGATGGGGACGGCCTATGGCGCAATCGTAGGCCTTGGGCTGTGGCTGGGCCTGATGTTCGCGTCCGCGTTCTATCTGGTTGGGCTCGGCCACTACGCGAGCGCTGTGTTCGCCGAGCTCGGCATCGGGCTCCCGTTCAGCCCGGTCATCGGCATCGGGTTGCTGTTCGGGGTCGCACTGACGGCGTTGAGTATCGGCGGCACGGAAAACACCGCGAAGCTCCAGAACGTCGTAGTCGGGGTTCTCCTCGTGGTGTTGACGGGCTTCCTTTCCTACGGCGTTCTTGATGCTGTTGGTGTGTTCGGCGGCGGCACCGTTCCGGAGCAGTTCTTCTCCAGAGGGTACTTCCGGGTGTTGACGACCGCTGCGCTGGTGTTCACGTCGTATCTGGGATTCGCACAGGTCGCCACTGTTGCAGGTGAAATCAAACAACCGAGTCGGAACCTCCCGCTGGCGATGGTGGGCTCGGTCCTGATCGTGACCGTATTTTACGTTGTCACAATTTTCGTCGCAACCAGCGCGTTTGGCGCTGAACGACTCGGCGAATTCGGGGAGACAGCGATGGTCGAAGTAGCCCGTGACTTCCTTGGGTTGCCCGGTGCGGTCGCGATTCTGGGTGCCGGGCTGCTGGCGACGTTTTCGAGCGCGAACGCGTCGATTCTCAGTGCCTCGCGGGCCGTGTACGCGCTGAGCCGCGACGCGTTGCTTCCCAGAAAGGCGAGCGAAGTCAACCTTCGATACGGCACGCCACACGTCGCGTTGCTTTCCGCTGGCGGCCCGATCCTCGTCCTCGTCGCGACTGGCCGGGTCGAACTCCTTGCGGAAGTCGCCTCGTTTCTTCACCTGATTATGTACGGGCTGATGTGTATCGCCCTGCTCGTGTTGCGCCGTCGGAACCCAGAGTGGTACTCGCCAAGCTATCGAGTACCGGGCTATCCGTTGGTCCCGGTCGTGGGCGCGCTCGCGAGCTTCGGACTGATCGTCTTCATGCAGCCCGCGTCAATCGGTATCGGCGTCGTGGTCATGCTTGCCTCGTACCTCTGGTACCGTTATTACGCTGGGGACGTGACACTCAAGGGAGATATCTGAGTATGACTGACCGTCTATCGATACTCGTCCCGATCCGTGTCCTCGAGGGAGAATCGGTCCCGGAGGGTGTCCCCGAACTGCTCGCCCATGCGCACGTCGTCCTGCTGGGATACCATGTCATCCCGGAACAGACTGCCCCCGGACAGGCACGGATGCAGTTCGAGGACCGGGCAACGGAACGGCTCGACGAGTACCAGGAGATGTTCGAGGACGCCGGAGCCACCGTCGAGCGGCGACTCGTGTTCACTCATAACGGACAGAAGACTATCGACCGTATGATTGCTGAGCACGACTGCATGGCTGTTCTCGTTCCGAACGCCACAGGGCCGGTCGAAGACGTACTGGTCCCAGTCCGTGGGGCCATCGGGGTTGACCGGCTTGCCCGCGTTGTCGCCAGTGTGTTCGGAGAGATGGACGCCGACGTGACGCTATATCACGTCGCGGATGAAGACACAACCGACGACGATATCCAGACACTGCTCGGCGGGCTGGCGGACCGGCTGGCAGAATTCGGCATGGACCCCTCGACTATCGAGACGCGGATCGACCGCGACCAGAACCCCCTTGACGCAATTGTGGACGTTTCTGATGGGTTTGACACGGTCGTGATGGGTGAAACTGACCCGTCGCTGGCGACATTCGTGTTCGGGATGCCGGCTGATCAGGTCGCCAACCGGTTCCTCGGGCCGGTGTTCGTGGCCCAGCGCGAACGCCCTTCAGCGGATGAAGACGAGTAACACAGCCTGATCCAGCGGCCGGTCGGCTGGAGGGCTGTCGGTGTCTGCTCGCTTCTCAGTGCCCCACCGCCCACGGATAGCCACCCGTCGCCGCGTGGGCGTGGTCGTGTTCACCGTCCGCTGTGCGCTCGTTTGTGCTGGTTCGCACAACGTCGTCGACCCGAAGGATCTGTGTCACAACGGCGACTGCTCGTTGCAGTGCACTCCTGAACACCGCGGCTGGTTCCAGAATACCCGCGTCGATCATGTCGCGGGGATGGCCATCGGGGCCAACACCGACCGTCTCTGCGCCGGCGTCGTGTCGCTGTTTTATCTCCGTCAGCGTGGTCAGTGGGTCCGTGCCCGCGTTCGTGGCCAGTGTCCGCGGGAGGGCTTCCAGTGCGGTTCCGAACCCATCGAAGACGAGCTGTGTCCGGTCCGGGATCTCACGGGACAGCGCGGCGAGGTCCATCGCCAGTGCGGTCGGCACCGCACCACCGCCCGGCACGAACACGCCGTCGTCAAGTGCGACACGAGTAACGTCGATACAGTCTGCCACGATGCGGCGGACTTCCTCTGCGACGTGTGGCGTGCCGCCACGGAGCAGTAGCGTTGCTCGGTGTTCCTCGGGGCAGCCCTGCAGCACGAGCGTCTGTGCAGTCCCGACCGTCCGCTGTGTGACCGACCCAACAGTGCCGGTGTCGTCCGCGGTCAGGTCGTCGACAGACATGACTGGCGTGCTTCCTGTCGCTCGGGCGATAACATCGAACTCGTCTCGCCGGGTCCGTTCGACAGGGAGGACACCCCGCTGGGCGAGCGCGGTCCTGACTGCTTCGTCGATGGATTTCTGACAGAGGAGCACGGTAACACCCGACTGTACCACCTGCTCTACCAGTTCGGTCCTCCGGTCCTGTTCGTGGGCCTGAAACGCGTTCCGCTGTGTCGCGTCTTGCAGCTCCACCGATTCGACATTGTTCGGTTCCTCGATGCCGATTTCGGCGTCGACCATCGCGATAGCCGGCTCGTCATGGGTCCGGGTGCGCGGGTGACTGAGGGTGTTGAGGGATGTCGATGATGTCTCTAGATCGACCAGCACTCCGTCGAGACAGACGGACTCGCGGAGTTCGCCGCCGGGGTAGGACTTGAGCGTGAGCCGCGACCTGTCGAACCCGATTGCCTGCAGCGCACTGAGAGTCAGTTCGGCGAACCGGTCGGTCGAAGCGTCGTCCCACCGTCCTGTGACGGCAGTCTTCGCAATCTGTGTCAGTCGGTCGTCCTGCCGGCTGTGCAGGCCACGTTCGTACTGCGCAAGCTGGTCAAGAGCGGCCTCGACGGCTCTGCCGTAGCCGTCGATGATTGTCGTTGGATGAAGCCCGGCTGAACGAAGCGTTGCAGCCTCCTCAAGAAGCGCGCCGACCAGCACAACCGCCGTCGTCGTCCCGTCCCCGACGGTATTGTCCTGTGCAGCCGCGGCCTGCTCGACCAGCCGACCGACTGGATGCGTAATATCCATCCACTCGATGATTTTCGACCCGTCGTTGGTGACGATGACCGTCCCGTTCTCGCCGACGACCATTTTATCCAATCCGTTGGGCCCGAGTGTTGTCCGGATTGCGTCGGCGAGTTCGCCTGCGGCGGTCTGTGTGGGGTTCGGCTCGTTATTGCTGTCGTCATCGGTCGTCTCTCCCAACATCAGTGTCGACAGCCCGTATTGTCTCTAGCTCTCATTACAGCGGGTCGTCAGTGACACAGAGGTCACCGCGGTCGGCGCTGTTGTGCTCGATACCTTCGGGGGACGCGTCGAAGTCGAACGCGCCCGTTGGGAGCGCCAGCGTCGAACAGGCGTTTGGCACGTCTACGACGCCGCTCTGTCGTCCCTCGACAGGGACAGTCCCGAGGATGTGCAGCGCCTGCTGGCCGGTGTAGCCGAACTGCTTGAGGTAGTCGATAGCCTGCAGACAGGCCCGCCGATACGCGGTGTGGGAGTCGATGTACTTCTGTTCGCCGTCCTCCGTGACGGAGTAGCCACAGAAGGTGACGTAGTCTTCGAAGTTCGGCCCGCGGTGACCCGGCTCGAAGATCGGGTGGTCGACGCCGAACTTCTCCATCCCGTCTTTCACGAGGTCGAATTCGAGATCGACGTAGGCGGCCATCTCGATCGCGCCACAGAAGGAAATCTCGCCGTCTCCCTGCGAGGCGTGGAAATCGCCGATTCCGAACTTTGCGCCCTCGACGTAGACTGGGAAGTACACCGTTGAGCCGATGGAGAGGTCCTTGATGTCGTGGTTCCCGCCGTGTTCTCGAGGTGGCACGGTTCGGGCCGCGACTTCTGCTGCCTCCTCGGCCTCGTCGGGGTCCATCTCGCCCATGAGCGCGCCGTCGGGTGTCGGCGGGTTCGCCACGGCTGGCTCCTCTTTCCCGGTCGGATGGTTCGGTATCGACTCGGGGTCCTCGGCGTGCTTGTCGATGAGTTCCTGTTCGCGCTCGTTCCATGCTTCTAGCAGTTCCTCGCTTGGCGCACAGCCTGCGAGACCGGGATGGATCTTCCCCTCGTACTCGACATCGGGGATGTGGCGCGAGGAGACCGTGTAGCCGTCGATGTCCCAGATAGATTTGGCCGCCTTCGGGAAGTGATCGGTCAAAAAGCCGCCGCCGTTTTGCTGGGAGAACGTGCCAGTGAACCCGAACTCCGAGCGGTCGTTGAGCGGCCCCATGTCGTGGAACTCGACTTTCAGCAGGTCACCCGGCTCGGCACCGTTGACGTGAACGGGCCCTGCGAGATAGTGCACCTGCGAGAGGTCCACGTCGCGGACCTCATTGGCGTTGTCGTTATCGGTTATTTGTCCGCCGGTCCAGTCGAGTGCCTCTAATCGCATACTCTCGCCAGGGTCCGCTTCGACGACCGCCGGAATGTCCGGGTGCCACCGATTGAACGGGTTCGCGCCCGGTTGTTCGTCTGGCGCGCTGTCGACATCAACCTCGAACTTCGTTTCTGGCATTACGACTACAGTATCGAATAGATTACACATAAGTGTTCGGACGGTTGACGTTTAGAATGTCCACTTCTGATACAATATACGAAATCTTATCTCCGTATTCTTCGAGATATAGCTACATACTCATCTTAATACAGAGGAAATCTGTACAGACACTCTCACCAAAATACGGATATAATATGAAAAAGTCTTGTTTTTGATAGTGTTACATGCCCATTCATGACACGCCAACTATCACGGCGTATCAGTTGAGACACGACTGCTCTCCTAAATCAACGAGACGCTGTCCTCTGTGACGTGATTTGAGCGGAACTTGCCAGAGAGTACGCGGTACACAGTGCCCCGGTAACACGTGATGAGAATGTCAATGTGCGGTTCGCCTCAGTTCAACGCCGTCTGTCCGGGTCCGGGAACTGTCTTTTTCACTGTGCTGTGGTTTTGCTCACACCCACAGTCCAAAACCACGCGAAAGCAGGCGAACGACGGTTTACGAGAATCACACCAGATTCTCCAAATATTCGAGGGCACAAATACTGCGTATGCGCCGACGGACGCTTCTCAAATCGACCGGTGCGGCTGGAACAATTGTTGGAGTCGCCGGCTGTCTCGGTGGTGGTCGGCTCGGCGACTCGAATCCCGACGTCGTCCTCGAAGAGCCCGACCGGGAGTTCGAGAGCAGTGACCTTCCGTACCCCGCATGGGGTGAGCAGATTCCGGACGTGCGTGTCGCCACACCGACCGCATCCCGCGAGGTTCGACTGCGGGATATTGAAACGCTGACCCTCCTCACATTCTTTTATAGCCACTGCCAGACGGTGTGTCCAGTTCTCATCTCGACGCAGCGAAACATTCAGAGCCACGCCCAGAACAACGGCTACGCCGCTGGCGTCCGGTTCATCCCGATGACGTTCGACCCCGCTCGTGATACCGCAGAACGACTCGGGGTGTATGCCGACAAAATGAATGTCGACGCCGATAGCGAAAGCTGGCAGTTCCTTCGACCGGCGCCGAAGCAGCGGGCGAAGGCTGTCATACAGGACCAGTTCGGGGTTATGTTCCAGCGAACTGAACCGGAGGACATGGATATGTACATGTTCACGCATACAGCACTGACGCTACTGGTCAACGCCGATGGGTTTGTCGAGCGTGCCTACCGCTCGAAGTCACCGGACGAAGAAACCATTATTGCTGACCTTGAAACGGTGAGAACCGCGTGAACCGCCGGCAGGTTGTTGCGGCCATGACCGGGCTCGGTCTCACCGGGGGAAGCCTGTGGGTTGCCCAGAACGGGCTGTCAGGTATCCGGTCCCAAAACACAGACCAGCTTCCGGTTCGCGTTGAGACGCTCGATGCACGCGGCTCGTCGGCAGGCGAGACGCCCGTACCGACGCCGGGAACCGTCACGGTAGTCGACCTCTTTGCTACGTGGTGTGCACCCTGTGACGACCAGCTCGAGATACTCGATTCGATTCGGCCCGAGTACACCGATGTCTCGTTCATCTCAGTGACGAACGAGCGCCCGAGCGAGACTCTGACGAGGGCTGACATTGGTGAATGGTGGAACCGGAACGGCGGTGCTTGGACTGTCGGCATTGACCCCGGTAGTGAGTTGCTTGCGGCATTTGGGGCGGACGGACTTCCGTACATTGCGATCGTCGACGAGCGCGGGACCGTCCAGTTCGGTCACAGTGGGCTCGCCGGGAAAGAGACGCTCCGAGACGAACTCGACGCACTGGTGTAAGATGGCGGATGTTGCCGTACTCGGGACACTTGCGTTCGCCGCGAGCGCTGGCATCGCGACCTTTTTTGCCCCGTGTGCGTTCCCGCTTCTCCCGGGCTACATTGGGTACTACCTGCGTGAAAGCGGCGGGGATGTGAGTATGCTGCCACCGGCCACCGCCGCCGCTGGCGGAGCGCTTGCTGCGCTCACCCTCGTTGCGCTGCTCGTCCTCGCACTTGGGCAACCGCTCAAGAACGCACTCCCGATGCTCGAACCGGTCATCGGACTCGGTCTGGTCGTGTTCGGCGTCGTGATGCTCCTGAACCGCGAGCCCGAACTCCGCGTCCCGCTGCCAGAGCGACCGGCGTCGGTAGCCGGGTTCGGCGTGTTCGGTGCTGTGTACGCGGTTGCCGCAGCGGGCTGTGTCGTGCCGCTGTTCTTCGGCGTGGTTACCCAGGCGCTCGCATTGCCAGTCCACACAAGTATTCTCGTCCTCACAGCGTACGCACTCGGCGTCTCGGTTCCGCTTGTCGGCGTGACACTCCTTGCAGGCGTTGGAATCGGGCTCTGGCACACTGTCGGCACGTACCTGCAACGAATGCACCAGGTCGCAGCCGTCGTGATGATACTCGCCGGTGGCGGGCAGATTTACCTCGCCGTGTTCGAACTCGGCGTGTTCTAATTCAGTCGAATGGGGGCTGGCCCCGAAAAATGCGGACTCGTGTGGCATTCCCACGGAGAGATGTGACCCGCCTCGAGGTCAAGCCCCGACGCATTCGGCCTGTTCCGCCCGTAGATTTACACCACAAGCAATTTATCGGTATATTAACTACTTCGGTACAGCAATGCGTTGTTCCCGCCGCCACGCCCTCCGACTCATCGGCGCGTCCGGGGTGATCACCGCGACCGCCGGTTGTCTCAATCCCGGCAGTCTCGACAACTACGCGCTCATCGCCAGTGAACAGGACCTCTCATCAATCGGTCGGCCGTATCTCTGGCCCGACCCGACCGCAATTGATGCGACCACCAGGGTCGACTTTACTGCCGAGACGAAACAGCAGTATACGTCAGAACTGTTCGACACCGGTAGCGTTACCGTCCAACAGTGGCCGCTCGTCGGACGAGACCGGTGGGGCAAAGACACGAGGCCGCGCCCGACGTTCCTCCGGCAGGACGGGATCTTTTATCAGGTCCAGATAAATGAGGCACGGCAGCTCGAACGGGACCGCTGGCACTTTGCGGTCACACGGTCCGAGGAGACGCCGCCGGACGACGCGACGGTCGAGAGACGGCCCTTCGACCGCTCGACACAGGACAAACGCGTCCTTGAGGCTGCGCTCGACGCGGTCTACGCGGGCAACGATGGGTTTCTCGGCGACCCTCAATTCGAAAACCTGCAGGCCGTCGAGTATCACCAGCACCTTGACGCTGAAGCCAGTGAGTTCGTCCCATCGCCGCCGTTCGATTACATCGAGTACGAAGACGAATACTTTCGCCCCGTCACAGAGCAGCGGACGGTAACTGTCCCAGAATGGACGTACACTATCGACGAGATCTCGAACAATCGCGAAGCGTTCCAGGAGTACGCACGAACGGCGGTTCTGGAACTCGATCTGACCTCACTCGACCTCTCGGAGGCCGCTCGTGGCGTGATCGACGACGCGATCAGCGAGGAGCCTCGCCGCTACGAAGAGGGCGCACCGCCTTCTGACGGACTTGCTGAGGTTTTGGACGCGCTCGGCATCGCTGGCGACCTCCAGCCGATAGACAGCTACGACGACCGAGTCGACTTCCGGGGTGTCGTCGCCGAATACCAAGGCACCGTCTATCGGTTTAGCCTGATCGTGACCCCCTGACTGGTCGTGACCAACCGGAACGCCGCAAAGTCACGAGGACCTTGACGGGCCTCAACGGGCGGAACTCTCGGTCGCGTTCTCAGAAGCGACCGCTCGGGCTGTGTCGACCCAACTGTGGTCCGGGAAGGAAGCGGGACGAACGTCGTACGTGTATCGGCCGGTGCGTCCGTCTCTGCCAAACGTGATATCGAACGCGTAGACGATCCCATCCTCGACTCCGAGCGAGAGCGTGCCGTTGCGAAGCGGTGGGGCGTCGTCGGCGGCGGTCGCTCGTTTGCCCGTGACGCGATACGTGATGACGGAGACGCCGTGGTGCGTCGTCCTGTTGGTGGCCGTCCACGTGTACCCGTCGAGGAGGTCAGGATGTCGGCCGATGTTCGTGGGCGCAATCTGTCCGTAGCGTGGGTCGTACCGGTAATACGCGTCGGTGGCGTCGTGGTAGACGTAGCTGTCGTCCGATTCCAGTTCCTCCCTCTGGCGCTCGTTCGGAATATCGTCGACCAGTTGAACGGCCGCATACGTCGTCCCGTTCCGATAGACCGTGGCGTTGTGCCACCGGTCAGCGAGTATCTCCCCCGTGTTGGAATTGATATAATAATCGCCTTCTATGAGCGGGCGGTCGGGTGGTGCGGTGTAGATGATAGCGTACGAGTCCCAGTATTCACGGGGGGTGTGCGAGACGTTCATATCGTCTTCCTCAAGCGCCGAGAAGTTGATGTGATCCGGACCTGCCCCTGCAGGATACGTCTCGTCCAGCCCAGGTGAGGTCGTTTGCGGGGACCAGGGGGCCGTGAAAGCGGCCAGTCCGATACCGATTGCTACGAGCGCGACGGCGAGACCAATGACGTAGCGACGGTCCATGCCGAATCAAATCACAGCACCACTAAGTAAGTGCTCAAGACTCAAAACAGAACTTGTGCGTTACGCATGACCACAGAGCCCATTCACTCTGTGAGCGACATGGCCGCTGTGCCTGCCCCGCGAGCGACTGACCGTTCGTTGTTTCGCAGCATCGACGGCGACAGACTAACGATGTCGCTGCAAACACTTCGATACGCAACGGCAGAACTGTCTGGTAGTGCTTACCGAATTTAGGAGGACTTCAAGCCGAGCTACAGCAAAGCCGCGTCGCTCACTGGAACTCAAATCAGGTATGAATGGTGGCGGCGAACCGCGTTTCCCAGAGGCTCGCGCACTCCAGTACTCCCCGGAACGCTGGCGGGCTTATCTTCCGTGTTCGAGATGGGTACGGGAGGCAACCCCGCCGCTGTGGCCGCCTATACGATACCTCTCGTGGCCACAGTTATAAGCGTAGCTACTCGGAGACGAGAACTACCCGAACACAGTTCGACACTCACTAGCACAGCACCGAAGGGCGCACGATACGACTCAGTTCAGCGCTCTGTTTCAGGGTGCCGACTCCCCGTCCATGGTTGGCGGTAACGAAGAGATACCTGGGTTTCGCTACGCTCTCAGCTGGGTGCAGAACACACCTGCTCGCTCACTCGAACCGGCCGCTGAAGACGATTTCGTCGAGCGGCTTCCGATTGCTCGGCTCTTCACGCTCTTTGAGGTCGTCAGGCAACGTCTCGGGATCGGCGCGTTCACCGACAGCGACCATCGCCTCGGCGTCGAATTCGTCTTCGGGGACGCCCAGAGTGTCGTGAATCCGGTCCCAGTCGAAGCCTGCCATTGGATGAACAGCCAGGTCGCGCCGAGCGCCTTCGAGAGCGAGATTCTGCCACGCAGCGCCGGTATCGAAAGAGCGCGTCACAGCAGCTTCGCCGTTGTGGTCGAGGGTGACTTTCGAGAAGACGGCGATGAGCGCGCCAGCGTCGCGTGCCCACGAGCGGTTGGCATCGTTCAGCAGGTCGAGAAAGGAGTCCCACTCGTCGTCTTCGCGGGTAGCGTAAACAAACCGCCAGTGCTGGTTATTGAACGCGGACGGGGCCCAGCGTGCGGCTTCGAACAACGAATGGAGGGCATCTTCAGCAAGCGAATCACCAGTCATCGCACGCGGCGACCAGCGATTGACAAAGAGCGGGTCGACGTTGTGGACGGGGTCACGGTATTCAGCAACTTCATCGTCGAGATTGTGACCAGTATTCGTCTGTGACATCGTGTATTTCTGTTCGGTTCACGCGCTTATGTACTAATGGCAACATAAGCACAACCAGGTAACATCGATGCTATCTTCGGGTAATTATCAAAGAATATGGCATAGAGTAACGCGGGAACACACTGCCGATCAAATCAGGGCACGGCCGTGGTCGCCCACGTTGTCCTGACACGTCTAAACCGGTCTACTCAGAGCCGAACCGAATAGCGTGTTTGCACTGCGGTTGTCGCCAGAGAACTGGTCAACAGCCAGATGAGGGAACGCCAAGCGAGACGCCGGCAAGGAAGAGAGGGAGACCGGCGACAGCAACGGCAGCAGCGCTGGCCGTTGCGATAGGGATGAAAAGCACGCCCAGTCCAAACGGCGCAGGCAGTATCGGGAGGACTGGTAGCATCGACAGCACGAACCCGATGGCGGCGGTCTTCAACGCCAGCCGGCGGTTCCCATGGCCGACTGCGTACCCGGCTGGGAGAAGCACAAACGCAGGTCCAAGAACCAGCAGCGCTGACACCGGGAACGTGAACCCGTCCCCGACAACCATCGGCGCCGCCGCTATCGTCACTCCGAGCGCGATGCCTGCGCCGACTACTGCGCCGCCAACGACCGTCCGATAGCTTGTGCGCTCACGGACGCGCCGCTGTGACAGTGCGATGCCACAGATGAACAGCGCGGTGCCACCGCCGAACAGCGGTGCCGCTATGCCACCCAACCGCAAAACGCCCGTCGCTCCAAGAAGCGACAGAACAGTCGCTAGCGCGCCCACGCCGGCGAAGACGATGCCCGCGGAGTCCCGGACGCGTTTCAAGTCCCAATCGAGCCGGGCGACACCCCCGGCGGCAGCGCCGATCAAGAGGGTAAACACCGCTGCGGGGAGCGTGGTGTATGCGAGCGCCTTCACCGCCATCACGGGTCCGAGCAGTGCTCCGACCGCGAGTAGACTCAATAGCGGCCCAACGGCCGTGTCACGGGGAACGAACGTCACGATACGCCCGTCGTTGAGTTCGGTCAGCGTCATCCGCTGTCCGTCGTCTGAGACGGTTGCGCCGTCGATGGCTCGCTCGACTCGCATCCCGTCGGGAGCAACGACGACGAGCCGATCAGCACCGAGGCCATCGAGGTTTCGATAGCCGTAGGCTTCAGTAAACTCGCCAGTCCGGACTGTCCCGCCGACGGACTGCTGAGCGAAGTCGGCCTCGCGGTACCGTAGCGTTATGACGCCATCGCCGGACACGTTCGCGCTCAGGAGTTCGGTGTCCCACATCGCCCTGTCGGCGATAGCGGTCCGGAGGCTCTCGTTTGCTCGAAGCCGTGTAACACCTTCTGCGTTAGACAGACGATTGTGGACGACCCACGTTGCGGTTCCGTTGTTGTTGACGGCGACGGTTGCGTTGCTGTGTGTGACAGTGACCGACACACCGTGAGACTCGGCCGTCGATTCAAAGGTGTCACCGCAGGCGTCACACAGCGGCCTTGGCGGGGGCGCTGCGCCGACTGGCATGGCGGTACAGAGGAGCGACGCACAGACCAGACAGAGGAGGGCGAGGTGGTGGAGTCGATGCGGGGCCATATAGCATATCTATCCTGTCATGTGTTAAGAGATATCGATTACTCAAAGAATGGTTATACAAACATAGACTACAGGTGACAGTTCGGCCGATACATATCTGACAAGTATGCCGCTCAATACATATCGCGTCCGCTATGCCGGCCAGATTCAACTTTCGGCGGTGTCAGCGTGGTCGTTGAGCGGAGCAGACGCCGTCGCTGCTTCGTCGAGCATCCCTGACGCCCACTCGACCACATCGGGAGGCGTCCAGTGGAACTGTCGAATCCACTGTTACGTTCGCGGTCAATGGTCAGAAACGTGGTCTCGTCGTCGATGAGGTCGATACTGCAGGGCACAGATTCGTCAATTTAGATGCACGTGTCCCCGAAACCGCTGTCAGACTATCTGGAATGTTCTTATCTAGTATAATAGCTTATACGGACAGAACCACGATGGTCGGCAGAACGCCGTGACAGCAATCGAGATCGAGTCGCTTCGGAAGGCCTACGGCGACATGACCGCGATAGCGGACCTCTCGCTCAGCATCGACGATGGCGAGTTCTTCGGACTGCTCGGGCCGAACGGGGCCGGCAAGACCACCACAATGGAAATACTCACCGGGCAGCTCAGTCCGGATAGTGGACAGGCAGCGGTACTCGGTGTCGACCCGGCAACGCAGCCAACAGCGGTCCGCGAACGAGCGGGGATTCTCCCTGAAAAAGAGTCACCGCCGAGTTTCATGACGCCACGCGAGTACTTCGACTTTGTCGGTGCTATCCGAGATATGTCCGACGACGCGGTAACAGCGCAGACCGAGTCATGGGCCGACCGTCTCGGCTTCACCGCGAAACTCGACACGCTGTCCTCGGACCTTTCGCGGGGCCAACAGCAGAAAGTGATGATCGCCGGCGCGTTTTTCCACGAGCCGGATGTCGTGTTCATCGACGAACCGCTGGCCAATCTCGACCCAATCGTTCAGGAGCGGGTCAAGCGCTTCCTGCGCTCGTACCGGGACGACGGCAACACGATTGTTGTTACGACACACGACGTAGACGTTGCTGCCGAACTCTGCTCTCGGGTCGGCATCATGTACGGCGGCGAACTCGTCGCCGATGTCCGGCCGGCAGAACTCGACGCTGATGTGACGCTCCTCGACGTGTTTCTGGACAACGTTGACGCAACAGTGGACCAGGGACCGAAATCGCTGACACATGAGTGACGGACGAGCGCGAAGGGTGTTTGTCGAGATGCTCCGGGAGGAGTGGCGACTCCACAGTCGGCTCTTCCGCGGCAGTCACTTCTTCCTGTTTCCGGTGTTTATCTGTCTGCTCGCTGGAGCCGCGGCCAAGCTTCTTGCTGTTACCGGGACCGAGCCGAAAACCGTGTTCGCCGGCCTCCACGCACTGGTGTTCGTCTTTGGTCTCCACACGGGGTCCATCGGCTTTGTGGGACGGGATGCTCTCCGGAACCTCCTCGGTGATGTGACGCTGCTGGTCTTTTCGGCTCGCACGCTCCCGCTATCGCAGAACACGCTGCTGGGACTGTTCGTCGTCAAGGACAGTGTCTACTACGCAGTGCTGTTCCTGTTGCCGATTTCCCTCGGAACGGTGCTTGCAGTCAGCGGAGCCGCCGGGCCTCTCCTCGTAGCTGAGACGGTCCCACTTCTGTGGACGACCCTCGCACTGACGTTCGTCCTCGGAATGGGCACGACGATTGCGGCCCTCGGCCTCGCTGGCCGTGGCGTTCCCGGACTGGCGCTACTCGCGGCTCCATTCGTCGCCGTCGGTGCAGCGCTGGCAAGTGGTGTCGATATCGTCTTCTACACCCCCTACGGTCTGTTTCTCGCCCAGACCCCTGTGCGGGCCGGCACTACGGGTGCCAGTATCCTCGTCGTCTTTCTGCTCAGCGCCGGGACCTTCGATGCGACCGCCCCCCGCCCCGCTCGAACGGTCACACCGGCCTTCCGCCGCTGGTGGCGACGGATCGGTGACCCAGTTGCGACCAAGAGCCTGCTTGACATCCACCGGAGCGCTGGCGGGTTCGGGAAAGTCCTCTTTTCGGCGGCGATTCTGTTCGGTGTCACCGCCGCGCTGGTCGATTTCGCCGGACAGATTACGGGTGTGCCGCCGTCCACTGGTATCTCATTCGGTGCGATTCTCGGGCTCTCTGGGTTTACAACCTATAACTGGCTCACACAATCCGATGACGTGAGCCTGTATTTCGCCCATCCACTCTCTGTGAAAGCCGTTTTTGTGGGGAAATTCCGGGCGTTCCTCCTGCTCGGCCCGCTAGTTGGACTCGCGTTCTACGGACTCGCACTCGTCTGGCGTGGCGGGTCGGTCGCCGAGGCGGCTGTCGGAGGCGTCCTGCTCGTCGGCGTTGCCTGCTACATCTTCGGCACCACCGTGTACCTCACTGGCCTTTCTCCGAACGAGTTCCTCTTCGATACGGCCCTGTTCGCTGTTTTCGGCGCGGCAATGGTCCTCCCGCTAGTCCCGATCCTTATCGCTGGGTTCGCCATCTCGCCGCTGTCTGGGACCCTGCTTGCCGCCCTCGGGGGGTCTGGTGGCGTCATGGCTGTTGTCGGCGTCGCCCTCTACCGTCGGTCGTTACCCAAATGGTCGACGCGATATCAGCAGGCGTGAGTGGCCGCTTGGGTTCGTCCACTCCGGCCCCAGCACCGACTCGCCATCATCATCGGGTTTGCCGTTGTCTGTGTGCCATAATCCGGCTGGGATAATCCGAACGGACAGCAGCGGTCTCACTGCGGTTTTCGAATAGCTTTACTTGATCAGTCTTGGCACTGAAATATGGACCGTCGTACCGCGAGGCTACTCAACGGTGCGCTGGCGCTGTGCTGTCTCGCGCTTGTCTTCGCCGCTGTGTATCCGTTTACCACTGTCGATCCGCACTCGAAGCAACCGGTCGATGAGCGGTTTACAGTGCCTGAGGCCGACGAGTACCGGGCGACGGGAGCGATTGTTGCGGACAGTGTGACCGCGCTCGAATTCGAGGGTGTTGTGACTGCTGACGGCGGGCGCTACCTGTCCATTGACGAAGGTGCTGTCCGAACAGAACAGTATCAAGCGTCATCGGACGATCCGGTCTACAGTCGTATCACTGTCGAGGATGACGGCAGTACCGACCGCCGACGAGCGCAGATCCAGAGCGATACCGATCGAGAACTCCTCCGGGTGAACCAGACTGAGGGGGCTGTCACGTTTATTGTCAAGCAGGAGTCAGAGAATGTGGCCGACGAGGTCTCGGGAGCGGCGTCAGTAGTCGTCATGAGCCTGTACCCCGTCGGATACGAACGAGATACCGACACCTCTCAGGCGACGGCCGTCTACAACCCGAAAAACGGCTGGTACGAGGGGAGAGAAACGTACCACATCACCGAAGCGACAGGCACAGTGCGAACAGCCGGTGACACGACTGCCGTTCGCTCCGCGACGGTTACGTGGGACCAGACGAGGCCCGCGGGGACG
The DNA here is from genome assembly GCF_000011085.1 of Haloarcula marismortui ATCC 43049. Classification (NCBI taxonomy): domain Archaea; kingdom Methanobacteriati; phylum Methanobacteriota; class Halobacteria; order Halobacteriales; family Haloarculaceae; genus Haloarcula; species Haloarcula marismortui. Next base: position 55,726 of record NC_006395.1, on the reverse strand, counting down.
TATGCAGAATTTGCTCTGGCCAGACTGACAGGTGATGACCCGAAAACGATCGACATCTCCTTCCAGTTCGAGTCGAGCGAGACAACAGTGACTCGGCCGGCGTGGGTCACCGAGGTCGGAACCGGAGCGGAGGCCGGACAGTCACGGGGCGCATCGTACGGAAAGGCTATCTCGTACGGTCTGTGTGGTGCCGTCACGCCCTTGCGAACCGTGCGAGAGTGACGACGAGGCGTTGTCGAGACTGGGGATACAGGCAGCAGGGTGGCAACTGCGTTTCGGCGTTCTCTCCACGAGCTGAAAGTGCGATTCTGCCGTGTGTATGGTCGGTTTTTATTTTTCTCCCTGTGAACGCCCGGACAGCATGGCATCTTACGACGCGTTTGACCCGGCCGTCGAAATCAACGGGCAAACGGTACTCACGATAGTCGAGGCGGCGATGGGGAAGTTCTCGGATGAGTACCGGGAACGGGCGTTAACGGCGCTCGCTGCCGAGGGAATCACCGAACCAGCGGCTGACGAGTGGTACCCACAGCAGGCTTGGCTGAACGCGTTCGAGACGATTGCCGATGACCTGCAACCGCACGTCCTCGACCGACTCGGCGAACAGATCCCTCACGTCGCGGATTGGCCGGACGACTTTGATACTGTTCCGGCGGGCCTCCAGTCCATAGACGAGGCTTAACAGCGGAATCACCGTGGCGGAGACATCGGGCAGTACCGCTTCGAATCCGTGGGCGACCGGACCGGCGAGGTGACCTGTGAGAACCCGTATCCGTGTCCGTTCGACCGTGGCCTCATCCGTGGGGTTGCCCAGCAGTACGCGCCAGTCGACGCGTTCGTCTTTATCGAGGAGACGGGCGACACGTGTCGCCGGAACGGGGACGATGTGTGTACCTATACGGTCTACTGGTAACGCGGCGACTACTGCTCGTACGCTTCGAGCGCCTCGCGGAGTTCGGCGGCCGAGTAGTCCGACGCGAGCTGTACGATTTCTTCTAGGTCTTCGTACGTCTCGCGGAGGTTCTGGATATGCTCCTGCTCGCGAGCATCTGGGGGGACCTGCTCTTCCGCTCGGCGGATGGTCCGGAGCGTCGTCTGGACTTCCCGCTGGATGTATTGCTGGAACACGTCCTGCAGGATGAACCAGACATCGCGTTCGGCCTCGAACCTGACGCGTCTGCCGCCGCCTGCAGACGACTTGCGGTGGATGAGGCCGACACGCGACAGCGTCCGTGTGACGTTACTCACCGTCGATTTCGCGTAGCCAGTTTCGTCGACCAGTTCTGGGATAGAGAGCGGTTCTGCAGCGAAGTACAGCACGCCATAAATACGCCCAGAACTTCGGCTGAGGCCGTACACCTCGGCTGATTGCTCCATCGATTCGATGACGCGTTCTCGTGCGACCGAACTGTCAGCATCACTCATGCATACGAACTGGCTGCCCTGTTTGCCACGTACCCTGCTGCGTCATACCTCTGCCTATTGCTTCCGTAAGTATTAAATTGTTTGATTGGTTTGTTCGGATTGAGCCGAACAAATAGAAACGACCGTCACTACCCACCCTACAATTCATGGCAAGCGTCTTCCCCCACCACCCGCCGGTTGACTATGCACCCCGAGAGCAGACGAACGTCGTAGTCAACGGTACCGAGCCGACTGATGTCCTCCAGATCCTTTCATCTGAGGCCGCTCAGGAGATACTTGGGGCGGTCAGGGATAACCCGCGGACAGCATCGGATATCGCGGACGCAGTCGACCGCTCGCTCCAGAGCGTTTCCTATCACCTCGACCGCCTCTGTGAAGCTGACCTTATCGAACCCGCAGAAACGTGGTACTCGGAGAAGGGGACGGAGATGACCGTGTACGCTCTCGCCACGGAGCGACTCGTCGTGCAGTTTGGGGCCAGCGCTGACCGGTCCGTGTAATATCCAGCCGTTTCGAGCACTGCCTGTTCTCGGAAGTCTGCAGTCAGGTTCGGACAGCTTTGTTTCCCCTGCCGAGACAGAGACAAACAGACCTATTGGACCGCTTTTCGTACGCTGAATATGGACGACGGGACGGGCGCGAAACGAACGAAGGCGACAGTCCTACAGCGGGTTTCGAGCGTACTGAACGCCGACGCTCACGACGCGACGGCGCTCGACGGCGGAGAAGTCGGGTCGGTCTACCGTGTGTCGTTTCACGACCGTCCTGATGTGGCGGTGAAAGTCGACGACTCGCCGCTCGGAATCGAGGCGGCAATGCTTCAGTCCCTCGACCGTGACACGCCTCTCCCGGTTCCGGAAGTCCTCCACGTCGAACCGGAACTGCTCGTACTGTCGTTTATTCGCGGCGACGGCCGATTCGACGAGCGGGCCGAACGCGACCTCGCGCGACACGTTGCGGCTCTTCACGACACTTCGGCTGACGTGTTCGGCTTTCCCTTCGATACCCTTTCGGGCCCATTCAGTCAGTCGAACCCGTGGACCGATTCGTGGATCGATTTCTTCCGTGCGCAACGGCTCCTCCCTTTTGCAACAGCAGCACGGAACGAAGGGGCCTTGCCAGCCGGCGAGTTCGACCGAGTGCAGCGACTGGCGGAAACGCTCGACGCTCGCCTCGTCGAACCGGCCACGCCGTCCTTGCTGCACGGCGACATCCACCCCGGAAACGCTGTGGTGGCTGACGGAACTGTTCGGGCCGTCCTCGATCCAGCGATCTATTTCGGTCACGCTGAAGTTGATCTGGCGTACGTCGACCGACTGGATTCGATCGGGGCGGCGTTTTATGATGAATACCGACAACACCGCGACATCTCTGCGGGATACTTCGAAGAGCGACGCGACGTGTATGTCGCCTTTCACGCGCTGGAGAACGTCCGGTTTTTCGGCGAAGACGAACTCCCGAGGCTCGAACGTGCGTTAGACCGTCTCGGAATGTGACACAGACGCAACCGGTGGCTTCGCCGGCCGTTCCGATGGTCGGCTCAGTCAGCCAGTGAGATGTTCTGCCGGAGGTCGTCTTCGATTGCCTCAAGCGTCCGGCCCTTGGTTTCGGGGACGTAGCGGTAGACAAACACCAGTCCCGCGAGACTGCAGAGGCCGAACAGCCAGAACGTCGCAGAGGTTCCGACGCCGTCAGTCAGGACGGGGAACGTCAGCGACACGAGGAGATTTGCACCCCAGTTGGCGACGGTGACGAGGCCCATCGCCGACCCACGAACGGAAAGCGGGTATATTTCTGAGATCAGGAGCCAGAAGACTGGACCGAGGCCGATCGCGAAAAAGGACACGAACAGCATCAGACTGATCGTGGCGATGATACCGAGGCCGCCTTCAAGCCCGGGCAGGTAGAACACGGTGCCGAGGACGGCGAGGGTTGCAACCATTCCACCGACACCGACAAGCAGGAGTCGGCGTCGACCGACGCGGTCGACGAGCATGATTGCCACGACCGTCATCACGACGTTAATTGTCCCGATACCGACTGTCGCGAGGATCGAGGCCACATTTCCGAGGCCAGTGGACTCGAGAATTGTCGGGGCGTAGTAGATGACCGCGTTGATACCGGTGATCTGCTGGAAGACGGCGAGTCCGAGTCCGACCACGAGCGCTGGGCGAAGCCATGGAGCTAGCAGGTCCCAAATGCCGGTTTCGGACTGTGTTTCGACGGTCTCTTGAATCTCGTCGAGTTCCTGCTCGACACCGCCGGACCGCGTTCGCTTGAGCACGGCTCTGGCCTCGTCTGTCCGCCCGTGTTCGAAGAGCCAGCGTGGGCTTTCGGGCATTTTCAGAATACCAATAGCGAGCACGACGGCCGGGACCATCCCGGCACCGAGCATCCAGCGCCACGCGCCAGCGTCGGCGAACGCGTAGTTGACAAAATACGAGAGCAGGATTCCGGTGGTAACCATGAGCTGATTGAGCGAGGTGAGTCCGCCACGGATCTCTGGTGGTGCGATTTCGGAGATGTACAGCGGACCGACAATCGACGCGAAGCCGATAGCGACGCCGTCGATAAGCCGACCGGCGACGAGGACGGGGACGGTCGGCGCGACGGCCATCGTGAACGATCCGACGAAGAATACGATGGCCGCAATGAGGATGAGTCGACGGCGACCGAGGCGGTCGGCTAACTGGCCACCCACGGCTGCACCGGCCGCGGCCCCGGCCATCGCGCCACTGACGATGATCCCCTCGACAAGCGGCGACATGACGAACGAGTCCTGGATGAACAGGAACGCGCCCGAGATGATCCCGGTGTCGAACCCGAACAACAGTCCGTTCAATGCGGCTAACGCGGAGACGATGTAGACGAACCGGTCGCCGTCACCGCGGAGGACGTTACGTATGGTCGCTGTGGACATCTATGTAAAATTGAACTCGAATCTGTGTAAAAATCTTTCCAAGTCTATTCGCACGACGGCGGAGCCACTGGGAGACGCCTGTAACGGGCTGTGCTGGAAAACGGTGCCGTCATTCGTCTCTACCGTCGGTGATAATCGTCGCGAGGTGATCTCGGTCGAACAGGTGCGTCTCTGTGAACTCCTCTGGGAAGTAGCGCTTCGCGTACCGTTCGATCATGAATAGGTTATGCAGCGGGCCGGCGTAGATCGGGCCGCCGCGAAACACCATGTCATTCTGGACGGCCCGCAACTGGCTGCCCACTTCGTGGTCTTTCATAGAGGCGAGTACGGAGTTCTCGAATTCCTCCCGGGTCTTCCCTTCGCGATGGTATCGCAGAAGGAGTGAGTCCGGATCTATCTCCAGTAACGTCTCGTAATCGAGCGACTCCGAGCCGGAGTACCCCTCAACTCCGGTATCGGCAAAGGCGTCAGAAATGCCGAGCGTCTGGAAGTGTTCTTTGTTGGCCCCGTTCCCGCTGATCCGATACGGCGTGAACGCCTCCGGCTCCTCGCCGGCGAACATGAGCGCGGCGTTTGGCCGATCCGTTGGCGCCGGGAGCCGAGCCTGCACCGTTTCGACCAGTTCGTCGTGGATTGAACGGATCGCCTCAAAGCGCGTCCGTTCCTGAACCATTTCAGCCACCTTCTCGAACGCCTCGTACAGCGAGTAGTACCGGTAGTCGTGCCAGTCGTCAGTCTGGCGGAAGATGAGATTCCCGAGAAACGGTGCGACGTTCTCCCGAATTTCTGTGAGGTCCGACTGATCCCACGCCCCGAGCCAGTCGATAAGCGCGTTGGGATCAATGAGGTGCAGGTCCGCGTCCATCTCGTAGAACGGCTCCTTCGAGACGCCGTCGTTCCAGAGCTGTGTGAGCCCGTCAAGGTCAATAGACACTCCATCAAGCTCCTCGTAGTGTAGCGTTTTGTACCGACCGCGGTACCAGATCGACTGTACTGCGTCGCCGTGACCGAGCGCGACTAGCATATCGATGTAGTCCGCTGTGAACGGGGCGATTGTCTCGGGCACCGTTTCGAATTCGACGGTTCCGACTGGCTCCATCGTCACTGAATATGCCCCGTCGGAAGTCGCTGGATCGGTCTCAGTACCGCCCGCTCTGGTAGCTGTGGTCATGTCGCTGCCCTCGGTCACCGAAGACTCCTGACCACTCTCGCCCGAACAACCGGCGAGGAAGCCGCCGAAAGCGAGTGCCCCGCTACTTCTGACTATATCTCTCCGCGTCGGCCATTCGCACGCCGCTCTATCTGGATCAGTCATTCGAAATCACCCGTGACGATATTGGCGATTTGCTGCCGGTCGAACAGTTCGGTATCCGAGGTCACGTCGCCGAAGATATTGGGGTAGAGCTGTTGGGCCGCCCGTTCGGTCAAAAAGAAATTGTGAATCGGCCCCTGTCGGAGGTAGCCACCGCGATACACGCGCTCGTTCTGTACCGCAGTTAATTGACTGCCGACGGTGTGGTTCTGCATGAACTGCAAGATGGTCTCTCGGAATTCAGTCGCTGATTTCCGCTCGTGGCCGCGGATGAGGATAACGTCTGGATCGACCGATAGAAGCGTTTCGTAGTCGTATTCGCCCCGATTGGTCGTACTGAGGTTCTCAATATCGGTTCCGGCAAGCGCATCAGTAACGCCGAGGTCACGCCATTGCTTCTTGCTCGTGCCCTTGTCGTTCAGTCGATAGGGAGAGAACGACTCCGGCTCGTTGGTACCCTCGTAGGTGAGGAGGACGTTCGGACGCTCCTCGGCCGGCGGGAGTTGACTCTGGAGGTCCGCGATGTAGTCGTCGTGTAATTGTTTGAACGCCTCGTACCGTGCCTGTTCCTGAAACACCTCCGCGACCTTCTCGAAGGCCTGATAGAGCGTGTAATACCGGTAGTCGTGCCAGTTATCCGAACGACGGAATATCAGATTCCCGATGAACGGAGCGACGTTCTCGGCGATTTCGTCGATGTCCGACTGCGACCAGTCGAACCAGTTGACGAGCATCTGTGGGTCATAGAGGTGTACGTCGCTGTCGAGTTCGTAAAATTCCTCTTTCGTTCGGACCTCCGGATTCGCGTCAATCGTCTCTTGATCGACGGAAACACCGGGAAGCTCATCGTAGACGTACGTGTAATAGCGATCTCCCCCGCCGATACCTGTGAGGCCATCGGCCTGTCCGAGGGCCACGCCCATATCGGCGTAGGCGCCACCGTAGGGAAGCCATCGCTCGGGAACCGTCTGGAACGTAACGTCGCCAGCCGGCTCCATGGAGACGGTATATGATTCCGTCTCGGTCGCCGTGGCTGTCGCTTTATCCTCGGTAGCGGTGGATTCTGAGACTGCATCGCCGGCACACCCGGCGAGTAAACTGCCGCCCGCAATTATCCCAGCACCCTTGATATAGTCCCTACGTGTCGGCCGTTCATGCGGCGTTTTCTCGTCGTCAGTCACTGTCCCGCACCCGTGATTATGTCAGCGACCCGCTGGCGGTCGAACAGCTGTTCCTCGGCGGGGATTTCGGGGTACGGATCACCGTCGACGTAGCCCGGCCACTCGCCGAACTGGTTGGGGTACAGTTGTTTCGCGGTCATCTCAGTCTGGAACAGGTTCAGAATCGGACCCTGCCGACGGGCACCTTGCGCGTATATCCGCCCCTCTTGGACAGCAGTGATTTCTCTTGTAACCTCGTTGTCCGCCAGTTGTGACCGAATATCGTCGAGATTGTGGGACCCCGCCATTGGCCCGAGGACGAGCAGTACGTCTGGATCAGCTTCGAGAAGTAGTTCGGTGTCGAGTGTAATATTCCGACCGTCGTCGCCGTACCCGTCACCGACAGCATCGGCTAACGCATCGGTCGCACCCAGCGGGCGGGTGTGAGCAGCGTAGTAGCCCGGGTGGTTCATCTTATAGCCCCAGATTTTCTCCCCGGATGTGGAGAACAGGACCAGTGCCGCGCTCGGCCGTTCACTTTCCGACGGCAGGCTCGCGTTGATAGTCTGCAGCATCGATTCGCGAACGGAGGCGAGCGCCTCGTACCGGGCACCCTCCCGAAACACCTGTGCTATCTTTCCGAAGATTTCCCAGAGCGTGTAGTATTTGTACGCATCGCCCCACCCTGACGGTGGTTCCTGCTGGGTGCCACTGAGTGTGTTGCCGAACCACGGGGCGACGTTCGATTCTATCTCCTGGAGGCTGTTGTTGTCCCATCCCTCCGCTGTCGCAATCTTCGCCGGGTCAGCTACGTGGACATCGCTATCGAGTTCGTACAGCTTCTCTTTTGACGGTGGCCACGAAGAGTACAGGCCCTCCCAGTCGATTGAGACGCCTTCCAGTCGGTGGAGGAACTTCTGATACAGCGACTGGTGGTATTCGGGTGCGTGCATTGCGTTGATCGCACCCCCTCGACCGAGTGCGACCAGCATATCCACGTGGTGGCCCAGTATCGTGAACACACTCTGGGGAACCGATTCGAACTCGACGGTTCCCATGGGCGACATCGTAACAGCGTATCTATCCTCAGCCGTCGTTGGTTCGGCCGTTGATTGGTCTCCTGTGCCTGTCTGTGTCGGGGCTGCTTCTGATCCGGACTGACCTGCACAGCCCGCTAGCAAGCTCCCACCCACCACCGCGCCGCTGTACTTCATGTAGTCACGTCTCGTCGGACCCTCGCGATTCATGTCATATCTCGACATAAATGTTAGGCCAGCCTAAAAATACATAACTGCTTCGGAATTTAGGCGCGCCTGAAAACAAAAGCCTGCGACAGACTTAGCCCAGCCATCCCAACTGCTGGTCGCTTGCTGCGCTTTCATCTCAGACCTGCTCATGGACAGTACAATCTCCGTGCTGTCATACCAGACTCAGGTCTGACCCATCGATTGACAATGTGTCAAGGGACGTCGAAATCTCCTCGCCAGTGGTACCAGCCACAACAGCGCTATTGGGGGAACGTACAACAGTAAAGTGTCCTTGCTGTGGACACACTAGTATGGCTGACGAGGAAATTGACGACGTGGACAGAGCAATTCTGTACGCATTACAGGAAGATGCTCGAAATATGTCGTCCGGGGACATCGCAGAGCGAACAGATACGTCCGACAGCACCGTCCGCAAGCGCATCAACCATCTGGAGTCAAGCGAGGTAATCAAAGGCTACAGCGCTGATGTTGACTATCAGCAGGCGGGCTACCCGCTCCGGATGTTGCTCTACTGTACTGCGTCGATTCCCGAGCGAGGCGATTTAATCCCCGAAATCCTCGATATCGACGGTGTGGTATCGGTACAGGAACTGGTCACCGGCGAGGAGAACCTCCTTGTGACGGCTGTCGGCGAATCGGATAGCGATATCACGCCCGTTGCGCAGGCACTTCTCGATATGGGCCTGACGGTGGCCGACGAAGTACTTGTCCGGAGTCACGAGACGACGCCCTTCGGTAAGTTCGATTCCGAGAACGAGAGCTAGCTGCGAGCGGGGCTGCTGCTGTTGCGGAGTGCTTGTCGGACGACTGCGCCCATGGGAATACACGGCCTGACACGTTATCGAAATAACTGCCGCGCTTCAATCACCGCCTGATTTTCGAGCTGCCCCAACGAACAGTTTGGTAATCTCGCCCCTTTTCGATATCCAATTCGCTCCTGAGAGCCGAACCTGTGTGCACATGAGTAATGGACCCGCTGTCCAAGAAGATTGCCGACACAGGCTGTGAAGTACCTGGCTGCTACCACGGTAGTGCTTATCGCCGGAGCATCAGACGCAAAAACATAATGTTCTATAATCTACTTTTTTTGGAACAAATTGGTAGTATAGAAGGATTTAATAACCAGTACGTTCGCAGTAGGGGTGAAGACAACCAGAATCGGTCGATCACATTCCGTGATTACCGTGATCGGCCACGAACAACGATGTCAGGACGCAACTCACCGAAGACGGTTGGATCACTCCCGGACACGACGGCTGACTCGCCGCTCGTGCCCGTCGCACTCACATGGCTCGTGTGGTCGATGTTTGCCGCGAGCATTGCTGTGCTTGCCGTCCGAATCCGAACTGGGTTCGCGTGGGAGATACCCGGCGTTGTCGCCGTCGACGGACTGACAGTCCTGATGTGGGTGGTCGTCACCTTCTTCAGCGGTATCGTTCACAGCTATTCGCGCCGCTATCTGGCGGGCAGTCGCCTCAAAACCGGCTTTTTCGCCACCGTGTTCGGCTTCACGGCGGTTGTGATGGGACTGGTCGCGGCTGACCACCTCGCCCTGTTCGGCGTGCTGTGGCTCGCGATGGGGCTGCTGATGGCGAAACTCATCGGTATCGTCAGCGGCTGGGACCAGGCAGAGGCGGCTGCGACGGTTGCCCGCAAGTACTTCATCGCCAGCAGCGCGCTTCTCGGCGTCGCGCTGACGGCACTGTGGTGGGCGACTGGCGCGACTACTGTCTCCGGAATTGCGGCGGCTGCCGACACGCTTGCCGGTCCAGTGTGGCTGGTCGCCGCAGGCGCACTCGTGCTCGCCGCAATGATTCAGTCCGCACTTGTTCCGTTCCACGGCTGGCTCCTCTCCTCGATGACCGCACCAACGCCTGCCTCCGCGCTGATGCACGCCGGGTTCGTCAATGCGGGCGGCATTCTGTTGACTCGCTTTGCTCCGGTCATCACCGTCGACCCCGCGCTCATGCTCGGCATCGTTGCTGTCGGCGGTGCTAGCGCCATTGGCGGAAAACTCCTGAAATCAGTTCAAACGGACATCAAGGGTAAGCTCGGCTGTTCGACTGTCGGTCAGATGGGATTCATGATTATGCAGGCCGGCCTCGGCTTCTTTGGGGCTGCTATCACCCATCTCATCCTGCACGGCTTCTACAAGGCCTACCAGTTCCTCAGTGCCGGCGGACAGGTCGAACACACTACCCCGAGTGAGGGGACGCCACACACTATCGGAATGACGACGAGCATCGTCGGCGGCGTCGTCACGCTGCTGACTGGCATCGCCGGTGGCGCGGTGTTTACAGTGCTGACAGGGAAGGGAACGCATGTCGACAGCGGGCTCCTGTTGACCTTCTTCGTGGTGTTTACGACCCTCCATGCGGCGCGCAACGCCGTCCAGCACACCTCGCTTCCGACGGCGGCCCGCTACGGGGCCGTCCCAGTGGTCTTCTTCCCGGCCATCGTTGTCTATGCTGTTGTCTATACGGGTGTCTCGGGGCTCATGCCTGTCGGCCCCATAACGACCGAACTGACGCTGCTCCACGGCATAATCGCCGTCTTCTTCGTCGGCATCTACATCGGCATCGAGACTGGGATCCATGAGCGCAGCCAGCGCCTCTACGTGGCGCTGCTGAACGCCGGCCAGCCATCGGCCGACACCGTGCTGACCACGACGGAGGACTACAATGAGTACTGAACCCACCATCCACGACAGTATCGACACCGCTGCGACCACCGTCGGCTCCCTCTGGCCTATCCACTCGTTCGTGACGGCAAACCCCCTCGCGGGGTTCGAGGACCAGCCGTTCAGCGAGGCGGTCACACAGGCAGCCGACCTGTTGGGCGGCCGTGGCTACCCCAGCACGAGGACGTTCCGTGCAGCGCTGCAGCGCGGCCAGATAGACCCGGAGATTCTCGACGCGGAACTCTCCGAGGCCGGGTACGAGAAGGAACCCGAGATATTGCTCGACCGAATGGCCGAAGCGACCGATGCCGCGGACAGTGACTCCGACACCGCAACCGACCACGTCGATCAGGTCCTGACGAAATGGCTGTCAGCATTCCTCGATGAGGGGAGCGCCCACTGGTCGATGCCGAACCGCGAAGCGGGGTTCTACGCTGCATTCCGTGGGGTTGCCGAGCACGACAGCGAAATCCCGGATGCAGGAATTATCGCTGAGCTGCCTGAATCGCCCATTGAAACTATCGAGACCGTACTTGCATCCCACCCGGAGAATCAGTGGGTGCCCATCTTCGAGGAGCAACTGGCCGCTCTCCCTGGCTGGACGGGACTCATCAAGCAGCGTGCCGACGACGAGGGCGCGTGGCAGTCGACGTACCCGATTTCACTGGTTGGATACCTCGCGGCGCGTCTGGCCCTGCTAGACGCCGTCGGTGCTGCCCTCGCTCCCTCGAACGACAGCATCGACCCGGACCCGGCTGCCGAACTCGCCGGGGCGTTCCTGCGTGCCTGGGAAGCGAGCTACCGCGGCGACCTCGTCGAGACCGTTGCCGCGGAGAGCCAGTCGCTGGCTGACAGCGACAGTTCGGGCCGCCCGGACGCACAGATGGTCTTCTGTATTGACACCCGCTCTGAGATCATCCGCCGCCACATCGAGGCCACGGGCGACTACGAGACCCACGGGTACGCCGGCTTCTTCGGCATTCCAATGGAGTATCAGGGCTACGACACCGATGTGTCGGTCGACGCCTGCCCCCCGATTCTCGATCCACAGCACCACGTCACCGACGTGCCGATCGACGACGACACGCAGGAGAGCCACGACCGCTGGTCGGGCATCCGTGACACCGCCGACGAAATCATCGAGACGCTAGAGGCCAACGCCGCTACGGCCTACGGCTTCGTCGAAACTGCTGGGAGCGGGTACGGCCTCGCGCTCGCGGCCCGCACGCTTGTCCCCGGGCGCGTGCAGGACCTGTTTGACGCGGCTGGGCGCTCGGTGCCCGACGACCACGAGTTCTGTGACCCGCTCGTCCATCACCAGCACACCTACACCGGAGATCTGCCAGTGGGGCTGACCACCGACGAGAAAGTCGAGTACGCCGCCACCGCGTTCGACCTGATGGGCTGGGAGGCGTTCAGTCGCCTCGTCGTCTTCACCGGGCACGCCAGTGAGACGACGAACAACCCCTACGATTCGAGTCTGGACTGTGGTGCCTGCGCCGGCAACCCCGGCGGCCCGAACGCCCGCGTGCTGGCGACGATTTGCAACGACACCGAAGTCCAGTCTGCGCTTCGTGACCGCGGCTTCGAAATCCCTGAAGATACCGTCTTCATGGCCGGCGAACACAACACGACGACCGACGAAGTAGAGCTGTACGACAGCGAGGTGCCTGAGAGCCACGCCGACGACCTCAAGCAGTTGCGCGCCAACCTCGCCACCGCCCGCGAGAACGCGGCTGCAGAGCGTGCCGAATCAATGGGGAGCGATGCATCGTCGGGGGTCAGCGAAACGCAACGCCGCGCCGCCGACTGGGCAGAGACCCGCCCCGAGTGGGGCCTGGCTGGCAACGCCGGCTTCGTTATCGGCCCCCGCGAACTGACGAGCGATGTCGACCTTGACGGCCGCGCCTTCCTCCACTCCTACGATTGGTCGACCGACCCTGACGGCGAGGCGCTGGAGGCGATACTCACCGGGCCGATGGTCGTCACGCAGTGGATCAACACCCAGTACTACTTCTCGACAGTCGATAACGCCGTCTACGGGAGCGGGTCGAAGGTGACTCACAACCCTGTCGGCAACGTCGGCGTCTACCAGGGCAACGGCGGCGACCTGATGACCGGCCTCCCGCTACAGTCGCTCATGGCGGCCGACGACGACCCGCACCATCAGCCGCTCCGCCTCTCGACGGTTATTCACGCTCCGGTCGACCGTGTCACCGACGTACTCGCTGACCACGCGGAACTGGCGACCTTGCTCGACAACAACTGGCTCTCGCTGACCGTTGTCGACCCCACGCAGGACCACCATGCCTTCGAGTACGAGCGCGATCTGGAGTGGTCGACCGTGTCTGAGGTGTCCGAAGCTGACCCAGCAGAACCGACCGCCACTGCAGTCGCAGACGACTGAGTCGGTCGGAACAGGCTGTATCTGAACCCGTTTGGAGCCAGTTAGTCCTTCGAAAGCGGATTTTATATCTATATAATAAAATTTCAACCTATAACTCGCTTTGAACGGGGATTATACCACCGACTATTCTCAAATTGGGTGCGTATACACTCGAACTCGGTAACTAACGTATAGAAAACCCAAATCGGGCTTTTGAGTGGCGTTTTACTGGTACAAAGTAGATGTACGGGATGATAACACAGTGACCTGTTCCCGTTCCACTCCAATAGAAGTGGTTAGCGTGGTGTGAGGCCGACACCATCTGCGAGCAACTCGTGGGAGCGGAGTGCGTCAGCGTGGTTGCCGACGACGTGCTGAATCATCACCTCATCGACGCCAACACGGTCAGACAGTTGTTCGAGTATGTCGCTGAGTGTCTCTGGACTGCCGGAAATCGCCCGCGGCCACTCACCGGCATCCAGCGTGGCAGGCGTCGGTTCGGGCACAGCCCCGAGCTCGTCGATTGCTTCCTCGACAGATGGTGTCGTGCCGACAACCCCGCGTTCCATCCGCTTGAATGACGCTTCCGCCACGGCGCGGAGCCGCGCCGCTTCCTCGTCGGTTTCGGCACAGACCGCGTTTACCGCGACCATTCCCTGTGGCTCGTCGACGCCGCCGGCCAACTGCGAGGGTTCGAAGTGGGTTCGGTATTCCTCGAAGGAACGGGTGGCTAACCCCGGTCGGATGAACGCGGCGAAACAGTAGCGCAGACCAAGCTCGCCGGCCAGCGCGGCGCTCGACGGACTTGACCCGAGAACCCACGGGACTGGTGGCTCCCCACCTGACCGGGGGATTTCAAGATCACTGTACGCGTGTCCATCCGGGTAGCCGTCGTAGAGGTGCGAAACGACGGCTTCGATTTTTTCGGCGTGGTCTTCGTCGGGGTTCCGGACACGTCGGTTCGTCCCGAGTGCCCGGTCGACGGCCGGAGAGCCGTTGGCCCGCCCAAGCCCCGCGTCGATGCGTCCCGGCGCGAGCGCGTCGAGCGAACCGAACAGTTCTGCGACCTTGAACGGACTGTAGTGATTGAGCAGGACCGCTCCCGATCCGAGGCGGATTGAGTCGGTTTCGGCGGCGAGGCTGCCGAGCAGTACCTCGGGTGTTGTTCCTGCGAGCTTATCCCCCATCCCGTGGTGTTCCGCCACCCAGAACCGGGAATAGCCGAGGCGTTCGGCCTGCTGGGCTGCGTCGACGGTGTTCGCATACGCGTCAGTCGCAGTTCCGTCATTCGGGACCGGAGAGAGGTCAACGATTGAGAGGTCCATATCCGCCCACAACGGTGGCGAGGTTTAACCGTTCGGCTACTCACAGTGCGTGGCTATCTCACTCGGGCACACCACTGTGATGGAACGTCCCGCCAGGGTATAACTAAAATCTAGGAAACCAACTGTTCTGCGAAAGCCTCTCTCAAATAGAATACCTTACTTCGCTCTACTGGCTATCTCTGGGCAGTGTGAAAGTCGGAGAGTTATCTCTCGGGTACCTTCCGAAACCCTCTGGAATCCCAAATCAGTGGGCTTTTAGCGATATCAAGCCGTCAATTCAGATAATACACCGCCTCAATGATTGTTTCAGAGTCGCGTCGCGGGGTCGTGCGTACAACGAACCTGCTGAAATTCCTTCCAATGCTCAGTAATATCTGTATAGCTATTATATCACGCTTCTTTGGGAACAACCTTCCCAATGCAGTGCCGGTTACGAATCAAGTGATATCATGCCCTTGACCACAGTCGGCTCCATGGATCGGCGGAACGCGTCGTCGATGTCTTCAAGTTCGGATTCGAAGTCGATTATGCCCTCGACGTCGACTTCGCCGTCGGCCAACAGGTCGACAGCCGCGTCGTAGGTGTTCTTGTACCGGAAGGAGCCGTGGACGTCGACCTCGTTGTCGATGAGTTCCAGCACGTCGAATGGGACCTCCGCTTCGCTGGCCAGACCCACCAGAACGACCGTGCCGCCCCGACGGACCACGTCGATTGTCGACTTGATCGACGGCTCCGCACCGGAGGCTTCGACGACCACATCAGCACCGACGCCGTCCGTGTACTCGGCGACTGCCGTATCGAGATCCGTCTCGGTAACGTCGACTGTCAGGTCTGCTCCCCGCTTTTCGGCGAACTCTAGTTTTTCCTTGACAACGTCGGTCAGTATTATGTCCGTCGCGCCTGCGGCGCGCGCGGCCTCAAGCACCATCAGCCCGATAGGTCCCGCTCCGGTTATCAGCACTGTATCTCCGGTTCCGACGCTACCGCGGCGGCAGGCGTGGATTCCGACCGAAAGCGGTTCACACAGTGCCCCTTCAGCTGTAGAGACGGACTCCGGAAGCGTGTAGGCGAAATCGGCCGGCCACGAGACGTACTCTGTGAACGCGCCGTCGTGTGGCGGCGTCGCCATGAACCGAACTGATTCACAGAGGTGGTAGTCGCCGCGCTTGCAGTGGGCACAGCGACGGCACGGAACGCCGGGTTCGAGCGCGACGCGGTCCCCCGGTTCGTGATCAGTAACGTTCTCGCCGACTTCGACGACCTTACCGGCGCTCTCGTGCCCGAGGACGAGCGGGTCTTCCACGACGTAGTCCCCGATACGACCGTGTTCGTAGTAGTGGACGTCGGAGCCACAGATACCCACGTCTCGCACGGCTACAAGTACCTCATCGGGGCCGGGCGACGGTCTGGGACGGTCCTCCAGCTCGAACTCAGTTGGTTCTACCAGTACAGCAGTTCGCATACTTGGTGGCACGGAACAGAGCCATAAAAATACACAGGGTGGGTCGCCCCATTCGTACCGTGTCCAGTTACCACTCCGCGACGCTTCCGTCCTCGTGGTGCCAGACCGGGTTGTACCAATTGACCTCCGTCTGTGCCAGTTCACGGATGAGAGCCTCGTCGATCTCGATACCGAGTCCGGGGCCGGTCGGCCGTTTGACGTAGCCGTCTTCGAACTGGAACGTCTCCGGGTCCTCTAGGACCTTGAGTCGCTGGCTCGTCGCCGGGTCGTGTAGATCGAGGTCCTGTTCGTGCAACACGACATTCTGGGCGCAAAACCCGACCTGCAGGCTCGCTGCGAACGCGACAGGGCCGAGCGGGCAGTGCGGAACGACGGCCACGTCGAACGCTTCCGCCATCGATGCGACCTTGCGCATCTCGCTGATGCCACCGACGTGGGTCACGTCGGGTTGGAGTATCGACACCCCGTCGTCGACGAGGAGGCGCTTGAAGTCATAGCGGGAATAGAACCGTTCGCCAGTCGCTATCGGAACAGTCGTCCGCTCGGCGATACTGGCAAACGAGTCGTCGTGTTCGGGGAGCAGTGGCTGATCGATGAACGTCAGATCGAACTGTTCGAGTCGCTCGACGAGATCTGCGGCCATCGGTTTCGAGACGCGGCCGTGGAAGTCGACGCCGACGAGGGCGTCGTCACCGACGGCGTCACGGATTGCGGCCACCCGTTCAACCGCATGATCGACAGCATTCGGCGTCTCAATCGGCCGAAACTCCCGGGCGAAATTGAACTTGAACGCTCTGTAGCCGCGTTCCCGGTCCTCTCTTGCGGCGACAGCCACATCCTCGGGGTCGTCGCCACCGAGCCACTGGTACACGAGTAGCTTATCGCGGACGTGCCCGCCGAGTAGTTCGTGCACCGGGGCACCGTAGTGTCGCCCCTTGATGTCCCAGAGCGCGTGGTCGATACCCGCAAGCGCGCTCATGAGTATCGGGCCGCCGCGGAAGTAGCCGCTCTGATAGAGCTTCCGCCAATGATACTCGGTTCGGAGCGGGTCGGCCCCGAGGAGATACGCCTCGATAAGCTCGGTAACAGCGGCACGGACCGTCTCCAACCGGCCTTGAACGATGGGCTCACCCCAGCCGACGATCCCCTCGTCAGTCTCCAGTTTTAGAAGCAACCACCGCGGTGGCACGGCGAACAGTTCGAAGTCGGTGATTTGCATAGCTATGTTATCTGTGAGGGAGTACTTGTAATGACTGGCTGCCGATATCGGCCGCGGAAAGGTGTGGCAGAGATAGCCGTACATTTATGCTGGAGGCTACCAGAGCACCAAGCGTACGCATGAGTGTACTTGACAGTTTCTCCCTCGACGGAGAGACAGCTATCGTCACCGGTGCGGCGCAGGGGCTCGGCAAACAGATGGCGACCGGTCTCACCGATATGGGGGCCGACGTCGCTATCGCGGACGTGAACGTTGAGAAAGCGGAGCGGACGGCCTCGGAACTGGACGGCGAGACGGACGTCATCGCGACGGAGGTCGACGTGACGGACGAAGGCTCGGTCGAGGCGATGGTCGAGGATGTGACCGACCGCTTGGGGCCAATTGACGTCTTGGTCAATAACGCCGGCATCGTCGAGAACTCCCCGGCGGAGGAGACGAGCGTCGAGTCCTGGCGGCGGGTCGTGTCGGTCAACCTCGACGGCGTCTTTCTCTGTGCCAAACACGTCGGTCAACAGATGCTCAACCGCGGTGAGGGACGCATCGTCAACATCTCCTCAATGTCGGGGTTCGACGTGAACGTCCCACAGAAACAGGCCAGTTACAACACGACGAAAGCCGGCGTCAGGATGCTGACCCAGTCGCTGGCGGTCGAGTGGGGCGATCAGGGCGTCCGCGTCAACGCTATTGCGCCCGGGTACATGCGGACCGAACTCGTCGACGAGGTGCTCGAAGAGAACCCGGAGATGGAGGAGACCTGGCTGGAGAACACGCCGATGGGCCGTCTCGGTCGACCAGAGGAGCTGAAAGAGCTCGTCGTCTACCTCGCGTCGGACGCCTCGTCGTACATGACGGGGTCGACCGTCGTGATGGACGGCGGCTACACCTCGCGGTAAAAGCGTCAGGCCCCGGACAACGAATCGTCGGTCAGTGCAGCCAACCGATCTTTGGCGTCGTCCCACTCGCCACCAGCCTGTGGTTCGTAGGTCGTCGTCTCGAACGCCGACTCGACCAACTGCCGCCCGGTTTCGATGTCCGGCACTGTCCCGGCCGCGACAGCCTGTGTGAGGACGTTGCCGACAGCTGTCGCCTCGACTGGGCCAGTCGACACTGGGCGGTCGGTAGCGTCAGCCAGCAACTGACAGAACAGCTCGTTTCTGACACCGCCGCCGCCGAGAACGATACGTGACGGTGGGTCCTCGACGACTGCCGCGAGCGCGTCGAGTTCCAGCGCCGTCTTCGCCGCCAGACTGTCGAGGAGACAGCGGACGATACCGCCCTGCCCCGTCGGCATGGGCTGGCCCGTTCGTCGACAGTAGGCCCGAATCTGGTCAGGCATCGGCTCGTCGATGCCGAAGGTGTCGGCGTCCGTATCGACGAGTGCGGTCCGCGCCGGGGCTTTTTCGGCTGCCGACAGTAACGTATCGTAATCGGCTGGATCGTCCGCATCGCGCCACGCTTTGCGGCATTCTTCGAGCAGAAAGAACCCGTTGATGTTCTTCAGGAGCCGAACGGTCCCGTCGACGCCGAGTTCGTTCGAGACGGCGTGCTCGAAGGCGGCGTCTGTCCGTACTGGTTCGTCTCGCTCGACGCCGAGGATGAACCACGACCCCGTGTTGAGAAACGCGGCGTCCTCGGCCAGCGGAAGGCCGGCGACGGCCGCCGCCGTGTCGTGGCTCGCCGGCATCACGACCTCCGGCGTCGAAGACAGGCCCGAAATGACGGTGTCGTCGACGGGACCGAGGCGCTGACCGGGTTCGGACAGATCCGGGAGCAGGTCCATCGGAACCGACAGCTCGTCGAGCAGGTCGGTGGCCCACGTCCGCGCCTCGGGATCGACCATCTGTGTGGTCGAGGCAATCGTCACGTCGCCCGCCGGCTGTCCCCCTATCCGTGCCGAGAGGAGCTGTGGCATCATGAGCAAGCCGTCGCTTTCTTCGAGAAGTTCGGGCTCGCGGTCGGCGATAGTGTGGAGTTGCCACAGCGTGTTCGGTGTGTTCCAGTTCGTGATGCCGGTCGCGTCGAACAGCCGCCGCTTCCCGACAGCCTCGAAAACCTGCTCGCGCGTGGCCGTCGACTCGGGGTCGCGGTAAGAGACCGGGTCTCGGAGCAGTTCGCCGTCAGCAAGGAGCCCGAAGTCAAGCCCCCACGTGTCGATACCGACCGTATCGAGGCGGTCGGCCTGGTCGTCGGCAGCCCGGAGACCGTCATTGATGAGATCGACAAGCGCGTCGACGTCCCAGACGTAGCGGCCGTTCCGTTCGACGGGTCGGTTATCGGACCGGTGGACCTCCCGCACAGCGAAGGACGACTGCGTCACCTCGCCGAGGAACACTGTCCCGCCGCTCGCGCCGATGTCGATTGCGACGTGGTTCATGGGATGTTCTCAGGTGTGGTTCGCACGGATGGTCACTGTCCGTAGCTGTCGAGCTTATTGGCGAGCCGGTCGATCTCTTCGTCCGGGAGGATCTCCGGTTCACCGATGGCCCGGGCCTGATGGTGGATGCGGGCGCAGTACTCGACCATCAGCGCGACCGTGTAGGCGTCGTCCAGCGACTCGTCGGCCGTCAGGACGCCGTGGTTGCGCAACAGCGTGGCGTTGAACGACTCGCCCAGCGCGTCGACGGCCGCTTCGCCGAGTTCTTCGGTCGCGTGTGTCCGGTATTCGGCGACGGGGACCTCCGTCCCGGTAAACGAGAGGAGGTAATGCGAGGCCGGTATCGGCTCGCCCAGCGAGGCGAAGGTCGTCGCGTACGGCGAGTGGGTGTGGACGACGCCGCCGACCGCCGGTCGCTCGCGGTAGACGGCCAGATGCATCGGCAGCTCCGTCGACGGGTCGACGTCGCCCTCGACGACAGTGCCGTCCGTGTGTACGATCGGAACGTCTTCCGGTTCGATCTCTCCATAGGGGATTCCCGACGGGCTGATCGCGATGTGGTTCTCGTCGAGCCGGGCGCTGAGGTTCCCGCCAGTCCCGGTTGTCAGGTCGTCGTCGAGCAGGCTCCGGCCGTACTCGCAGATAGCGTTACGCGTCTCGTAGTGTGGAATATCTTGAGCTGTCATGTGTTGTGTGTCGATAACTGTCGGTTGCGGCGAGTGAGGCGACGACGGGTATCGCCGTCACTCGGCGGGTTTTATTTGCTCTTCGAGCGCCATTTCCGCGTCGTCACCGAGCTGGCGCTGGTGGATCGTCTCGCCGCTGGCGGCGTCGAACAGGTGTACGTCCCGATCCGGAATCTCGACGTAGACGTGTTGGCCCTCGCTGATCGGGCGCTGGCCGTCCGTCTCGACGATGAACGTCTGGTCGTGGCTCTGTGACCGCGCCCGGAGATAGACGTAGGAGATACTCCCCATCGGTTCGACGACGTCGACGACGGCCTCGAACTCGTGGCCCGAGTTCGCCCGGTCGTGAAGCGTCATGTCTTCCGGCCGGATACCGAGGACGAGTTCGTTTCGACTGCTAACAGCGGACTGCATCCGCTTGGTCAGGTCGAAGTCGAAGCCGTCCGCGCGGAGCGTTCCGCCCTCGACGTTGCCCTCGAAGAAGTTCATCGACGGCGAGCCGAGGAAGCCGGCGACGAACTGGTTGGCCGGACGGTAGAAACATTCCAGCGGCGTCCCGACCTGCTGGAGTTCCCCGTAGTTGAGGACGACAAGCCGGTCGCCCATCGTCATCGCCTCTGTCTGGTCGTGGGTGACGTACAGCGTGGTCACGTCAAGGTCGTTCTGGAGCCGGTTGATCTCGGTCCGCATCTCCGCCCGAAGCTTCGCGTCTAAGTTCGACAGCGGCTCGTCCATCAGGAAGACGTTCGGGTCACGGACGATAGCGCGGCCGAGCGCGACACGCTGTTGTTGTCCCCCGGAGAGTTCGCCGGGCTTGTCGTCCAACAGCATGTCGATGTCCATCATCTCGGCGGCGGACGTGACGGCTTCTTCAACCTCGTCGGCGGACATGTCCGTCGACATCTTCAGCCCGAAGGACATGTTCTCTTCGACGGTCATGTTGGGGTATAGCGCGTAGTTCTGGAACACCATTGCGATGTCCCGGGCTCGCGGGCCGAGCTGATTGACGAGGTCGTCGCCGATGTGAATGTCGCCTTCCGTTTGCGTTTCCAGCCCTGCGACGATGCGCATGAGCGTGGACTTCCCGCTCCCGGACGGACCGACGAAGACGATGAACTCGCCATCGCGGATGTCCAGCGAGACGTCGTCGACCGCGATGATTGACTCATCTCCCTCACCGAATCGCTTCGTAACGTCGTCGATTGTGATCTTTGCCATTATTTTCTCTCCGATGTGCGGCTAAGTGAAGCTACCGCCGCCGCAGGGGCGTCGTTTGCGAGCGATACCTGTCGAGGTGTGGACAGCGTGGTCATTCTTTGATCACCACGCCGAAACTGAGCCCGGCCGCGAGGTACTTGTTGACCGCGATGAGGAAGATGACGACCGGAACGATCATCGCCGTCGAGGCGGCCGCGAGCATTCCCCATTCGATCGAGCGCGAGCCGATGAACGAGTAGACGAACAGCGTCACCGGCACAGCCTCGAAGCTCGTCAGCACGAGTCCGAACAGTAGCTCTATCCACGCGAAGATGAAGCTGATGATGGCGACCGAGAAGATGCCGGGCTTGGCCGCCGGCAGGACGACCTTCCTGAAGCCCTGGAACTGGGTCGCGCCGTCGACGCGGGCGGCCTCCTCTAAGGTCTCGGGGATGCCGTCGAAGAACGCCTTCATCACCCAGACGACGAGCGAGAGGTTGATGCTGACGTACATCAGCACCATCCCGACGCGGGTGTCGAACAGATTGAGCTCTCGGAAGATGATGAAGAACGGGAGCACGACGGCAATGGGCGGGAGCATCCGTGAAGAGAGTATCCACACGAGAACGTCCCGCTCCATCGGGATGTCATACCGCGAGAGTACGTAGGCGGCGGGAACGCCGATCAACAGCACGAGGACGACCGACGCCGACACCATGACGAGGCTGTTGGCGAACGCCGCGACGAACCCCGAGTCCTGAATCAGCTGGATGTAGTTGTACACCGTCGGCAGGAATATCCAGTCAGGCGGCAACGAATTCGCTGTTCCGGGCGGTTTCAGCGACATCGAAGCGAGCCAGTACAGCGGGAACAGCACGATGAACGACCACGTCAGGAGAATAGTGTGTCGAACTACCGTGATGAGTTTCTCCCGCGTGTCCTTGTCGAGTCGCTGTGACGCGGTCGCGGAGTCGCTATCCGTCGTCGCCATCAGTCCCACACCCCCTCGAAGCCGACCTTCGCAATGATGACGTTACACAGTGCAACGACGAGGACGAGGTAGACGATGGCGATTGCTGCGGCCACGGTGATCTGGTTGTTGATGAACATCTGTTCGTAGATATTGATGCTCACGAGCTGGGTTGCCGTCCCGGGACCGCCGCCCGTGAGCCCGTACACCACGCCGAACGTCCGGAACAGGTCGATCAACCGGATGAGCGTCGCAACGAACACGACCGGCTTCATGTAGGGGATGATGACGTGGACGTAGCGCCGCCACATCGGCGCACCGTCGACGCGCGACGCTTCGATGAGCGTCTTCGGCACCGACGAGAGGCCGGCGTAGAAGATGATGAACATGAACGGGGTCCAGTTCCACGCGTCAAGCAGGATCACCGTCAGCAGCGGGACCTCAGAGAGGAAACTCGGCGCTGCGAATGGCGTGCCGGTGTTTATAACGTACGGAATGATGCCGATTTCGCTGTTCAGCATGATCCGGCCGATGGTCGCGAGCGAGACGGGGGCGACGGCCATCGGAATGATGAACAACACCCGGTAGAACGACTTCGCCCGGCCGGAGCCGACGCCGGCGACGAGCGCGGCCAGGACGAACCCGAGGACGGTTTCGAGGAGCAGCGCGCTGACGACGACGGTAATCGTGATGACGAACGAGTGGATCGCGCCGCCGCGGGTGAACGCTGTCTCGAAGTTACGCAGTCCGACAAACTCGGCCGCGAATACGTCGAGTGTCGACTCTGCGATCAGGCTAAGATATAGGTCGTAGGCACCGGGGAAGAAGGTGATCATGATCATCACCAGCACCATCGGTGCCATGAACCAGTACGGGAGGTAGTCGTTCCACAGGTCCCGCAGCCTGGCGAAGGTCGATTGGGGTGTCGTTTCCGTTTGCGTTGGTGTACTCATTTGTGGGATGTGTTGTGGCGCAGGTGTGGCTGAGACTTAATTGCTGTAGATGTCTTCTGCGACGGACGCCGCCTTGGTCATCGCCTCCTCGGCGGACTTCTGCCCGGCGATGGCGCGCTGCAGTTCCTCGGAGTAGCGCTGACCCCACTGCGGGTATTTCCGGTCGAACGGGTCCGGTGCGGCTTCCTGCAGGGACTCGAGGGTCACCTGTGCGAAATTCTCGCCGACACGAGAGCGGAACTCGTCGTTCTCCCAGACGGACTGTCGGACGGAGAAGGCGGCGTCGCCCTCGACGTGCATCCAGGTGTTGGTCGGCTGCGAGGACGCCCACACCATGAACAGGAACGCCTGCTCGGAGTTCTGTGCGTTCTTGGACGTGGAAATCTGCCAGTTGAACGCGTTGGGCGAGAACTGGCCGTCAGCCGGGCTGGGAGCCTTCGCGATACCGATGTTGTCGGCGACCGAGGAGTCAGAGCCGGTGAGTCCGGGCCAGAACAGATTTGCGTCGGAGACGATGTGGCCGGCGCGCCCTTCCTGCATCGTCGAGAGCACGTCCGACCAGGTCTGGGTTGAGGCCCCTTCAGGACCGTAGTCCTGCAGCAGGCTGACGTACCACTCGGCGGCGTTGATGACGCCGTCGGAGTCGAGGCCGGAGTCTGTCGGGAACTCGGTCCACAGCGAGGTGCCGAACTCTCGCAGGAACGTGTTCAGGATGTAGATGTTCATCCCGTAGCCCTTGTCGCCGCGGCCGACGGTGCCGACGACGTCCGACTCGTTTTCGTGGATGGTCTGGGCGTTCTGTCGGAACTGTTCGAGCGTCTCCGCGACCTCCAGGTCGTGCTTGTCGTAGAGGTCTTTGCGGTAGAACTGCGTCTGGACTTCGACGGTAATCGGCATCCCGGTCCACGTGTCGCTGTAGCCGCCACCGTGGGCCTGCCAGCGCGACGCCTCGAAGAGATCGTCGGGCTCGTACCAGTCCTCGTCGAAGAGACTGTCGTCGTCAAAGAACGGGTCGAGCGGCTGTATCCAGCCCTCTTCACGGAACTGGTTGACGACCTGGTCCATGTAGAAGACGTCGAACTGCCCGGCGCCGGTACTAACGTCTGTCTGGCGCTTGGTTCGGAACTGCTGTTCGGGCAGGACGTTCCAGACGACGTCGATTCCGGTCAGTTCCTCGAAGACGGGGACTGCGGGCTTGATGGCCGAAACCCAGGGGTGCTGGACGGCTCCGATGTTGATCGAGGACCCCTCGAACTGTCGCCAGTCGATATCGGCGTCCTCGTACTCGCTGAGCGGAATTGCGAGTTCACCGTCGCTGCCGCTGGTGCTGGTTCCGCCATCGCTGCCACCGCTTCCGTCGCTTCCATCGCTCGAACCGTCGCTCCCGTCGCCGCCCGAGCTATCGCCGCCTCGTGTGCAGCCAGCGAGGCCGCCGAGTAGTCCGACACCTGTCGCTTTCAGGAACTTCCGCCTGTTGGAGTTGGTCATGCCAGTTTGCCTCGTCACTATCGAAATACCGATGCATAATAAAGGTAATCATCTGTAAGGTAGAATACCCATCTCACTGGGCGAGAACAGACGATATACAGTACGGAAGCCCCCATCCACGAACTCATCTGTCTCCGGAGTACGGGGAACCGTGGCAAGATTTTAATACGCGGTCCGAAAATATCGGGAGTACGGATCGTAGCCAAGTCCGCTGTGTGTCCAGCTCAGTTGGACTAGTGACAACGGGCTACGGCCCAGACCACCCATGACCCGACCCACACCAACTCACGAAAGAGGTACTGCTGCAGTGACGACCGCGATCCGACCGTTGGAGGACGACTGATGCGCGCCAGCACGTTGACCGATGTCGGCGAAATTACTGTGGAAGACCGCGACCGACCGGACCCTGCGGATGACGAGGTTCTCGTTCAGGTAGGTGCCTGTAGCGTCTGCATGACCGACTATCACATGTATCACGGCACCTTCGCCGCCGAAACACCGCTGGTCCTGGGCCACGAAGGTGCCGGGACCGTCGCCGAAGTCGGTGCCGACGTTGATCGCTTTGCGGTCGGAGACCGTGTCGCAATCAACCCCACCGTCCCCTGTAACGCCTGTTCGTACTGCAAGAAGGGGGAGACGCACCTCTGTGAGAACAACACGAGTATCGGCGGTGCCGGTGACACCATCCTTGACGGTGCTTTCGCCGAGTACGTCCGCGTTCCGGCTATCAACGTCGAGGACATCGGCGAGATGTCCTTCGAACGAGCCGCGCTCGCCGAACCGCTCGCCTGCTGTGTCCACGGCGTCGAGCAGGCTGACATCAAACCGGGAGACAGTGTCGGTATTATCGGCGCTGGCCCGATTGGATTGCTGCTCCTGCAGGCGTTCCGCAACGCGGGCGCTGCCCCAATCGTGGTTTCCGAACTCGATGACGAACGGCGAGAGCTGGCCGCCGACCTCGGCGCAGATGCCGTCATCGACCCCAACGAAGAAGATCCCGAGGAAGCGATCCCGGCGGCGGCCGGTGGACCGGTCAACGTCGGCGCTGAGGCCATCGGGCTCGTCCCGACAATCAAGCAGGCTAACGCTGTGACCGCGCCCGGCGGCTCGACGCTCATCTTCGGCGTCCCGGATCAGGAAGCGACGATGGAAGTCAGTCCGTTCGATGTCTTCTTCGACGAGGTCGACTACCGCGGTTCGTTCTCCCTGACGACCGAGGACTTCGAGCGAGCGATAACACTGCTCAGACACGAACGCATCGACGCAGAGACGCTCATCACCGAACGTATCGGGCTTGACGACCTCCCAGCAGCGTTTGAACGGATGGGCAACGCTGAGGGACTGAAGAAAGTAGTCGTTCCAGGGGACTCCGAGTGAGCGAGTACGCCTTCCTTGATACTGCGTCCGGAAATGCGGTCGTCGTGGCGCTTGACCACGGTCTCGGAATGGGCGCAATCGTCGGGTTTGAAGACCTGCGGGCCCGCGGTCTAGTGATGGGACGCAGCGTCTGGCAGACTGCGGACCCAGCCGCTTTTGTGTCCGCGCTCCGCGGAACCGTCCACGACTCTGATGCACCTGGAGTAGCCTGGCCGCCCTGAAGCGAATGTTTCTACGCGTTCGTGAGTTAGCTGCGAGCTGAACACATCTGTTCTGTAGAGCAGAACGAATAAATTTCGGCAGTTAGACATCGTAGCAATCTCGTTTGGGCCAATAGATAATGTAGAATAATTTGTGTTACTAGTTCACAAAACCATGACTGTTCTGCTCTAGTGAACAGACTTTTCACAGCATAAGTTGAAATGATACCCAATGACTGACGAACCACAGTATGCGGTCGAAGCAACCCAAACGTCCGTTGCTATCCTCGAAGCGCTTGTCAACGCGACGGGACCCATCGGTGTGACAGAGGTTGCCAATACCGTCGGGGTATCCAAGAGCGTCGCTCACAACCATCTCTCGACGTTGCGTGCGGCTGGATACGTTGTCAAGCGCGCAGAGAAGTATGAGGCATCGCTCCGCCCGCTGGCTCTCGGTGAGCGAACGCGTGACGGGCTCAGTTTCTATCAGGCAGCGGAGCAGCAACTGGACAACCTCGCGACGGCGACAGGGGAGACAACGACGCTGTTTGTCCTCGAAGAAACGTCCGGTGTCCCGGTGTCGATCTCCGAACCTGAGGACGGCTGGTCAACCCCGTTCCACGCGGGCGAACGGTTGCCACTCCACGTCAACGCCATGGGAAAGGCATTGCTGGCGTCGCTTCCGAGTGACCGCGTCGAATCGATTCTCGATGAGACGGAACTTATTGCGCCGACTGACGCCACGATCGTAGATCAGGACGAACTCGCCGAGGAACTGCGCCGAATCCGCGACGACGGCATAGCGTTCTGCAGAGGAGAACAGTACGAAGGGATCATCGGTGTTGCCGCCCCGCTCCCTGATGTCAGTGGCAATCGGGTCGCTGCGCTGGGGATCGCTGGCCCTGTTGAACGCCTGAACGGCCGATACCTCAGGGAAGATATCACTGGGCAAGTCCTCAGCACGACAAAATCCATTCAGGTGGCCCTTACATCGAATTAAGAGATTCTGGAATAACGGACGTACCACTGTTATTCTATTGGTGGCCGCCATCGAAGTGGACAAACGACCTCACTGCTACACACCGCTACCGGCGACGCCTGATCTTCATGCGTTGAAAGGGTCGTTCGCGGTCACCTCGGCATCAGACGCAATCTCGCCAAGGGATCGTGGCTTACTTTATCCTCCCTTCCACTGACTGTGAGATCAAGCATCACCGTGTGAATGCCACTGCTGTCAATCGCGTGCTGTTCTCTATAGCAGAACACACAGCAGGTTTGAATAGCAAGGTGCTACGTGAGGACAGCCGAACCAGCTACACAGCGGCTATTGGTCCCTAACTTCGCCCTCTCATCAAATATAAACCTATAATCATGTAGGCTCAGGACATATGTCCCGAAGTTGAGTATAGAAATGCTAGATATATATTTGTCTTATCCAAGTCGGTATGTCCACTGGCGATGTCCGGTCTCCCACGGAAGTAGATGTATCTGATGTGTCCCGCTACGGGACGACGCAGCACCAGAGAACCTACTGCAACCGTGGCCCTACCAGAGACTGAGACATGCGATTTCTGTGTAAACTGCAGGAAAACCGACCGTATCCTCACAATGGGGTGCCACAGCCCGGGCACAGCGGAGGGCCGGATTCGGGGAGTGAGAGCCCGCAGTGTGGACATCCATCATCTCCTTCTTGTGTCCGGATTTCCGAAACAATCTCGGCTGTCTGCGTGCGGATTGCATCTCTCGTGGCTATGCCTGTGAATCCATTCTCAGATTCCGTCCCGCGATGCCGGGACAGAGCGAATTGCGCTCGTTTTGCAACAAATTCCTCGGCAACGGTGAGATCGTCAAGTTGTGTTTGCGGAAACGATTCTGTGCTATCAGTGCCGGCAAGCAACCCCAGCGCTTCGGCCGCTCGCCCACGGACGTATCTGCTTTCGTCTTCGAGACACGAGACGAGTGCTTCCCTAGCGTCTGCAAGCCGTTCGGGGCACGCAGACCCGATAACGACGAGAGCTGTGCTTAAGTGATATCGGACAACTTCACTGTCCGAGTGAAGATGCTCGGCGAGTGAGTCGACCTGATAACGGAGTCTCTCGGGACTACCCAAGGCAACGTGGGCCAGCGCCTTCGCTAATTTCTCTGTTACTTCTGGTTTGTCGAACTATAGACCGATACGAAGGTCTGCCACGACCGCAGGCGAGACGACGGCGTCGGGATGGTCAACGGCGACGTAGCCCAGCGCCTCTGCACACCGAGCACGAACGTAGTAGAACTCTGACTCATCCGCCAGTCGCTCGGCAAGCGTTGGGACAACCGGAACCACGCTGTCCGGCGCGCCCTCGCTGATCGTGACGACCAATTTCGCTGTCGTGAGCCGTGTTGGCCGCCCGCTGTCCTGTAAAAAATCGGTGAGCGATGGCAGTACGCCGTCGAACAGTTCCGGCTGCTCGTCGGCAGCCGCTTTGAGTGACCGCAAGCACGCCTGTTGGGTAGCCGGTCCGGCTGTCGAAAGCCGCTCAAGTGCCGCAACTGCGTCAGCTTCGTTCCCTTGTTCAAGTAATGTCGCAATCTCTGTCTCTGGAGGTCCACTGGGTTGGTCGTCCATCGGTCCGTTGTCGGTGCTTCTCAGAGAACCCACAAAACCCCTTGCTTCCCGGTTATTGCCCGATCTGATAACAACCACTCACCGGTGAAGCTGCTATACCGTGATTAAGCCATCATCTGGCAGTGGATGCATCATTGCCACATTTACTTATCGAATATCTCTATACGGAATACCAAAATTTGGTTATATACTGAGTGTCGTTTCTATGAGCAGCGACCGTAATAGAAGCCAAGTTCATCAACAGTGCAACCAGTTTAGGCCACCTGATGAGTCACCCGTTTCAGACAAAAACTAAATGATGATGTAGGTTTTCGGTTCGCGTATAGATGGAAAGCAAACGCGCGTCGTTCGAGGGTGCTCTCGAAGCACTGGGTGTGACAGTTTCAAGCACTTCTGAGTCTGAACTCGAAGCCGCTGTTACGGAAGCAGTCACGGAGCCTGCAGTCGGGGTCGCGCTCGACGAGACGGTTGGGGACGGGACGTTTTCGCTCGTGGAGACGCCGATCACCGTCGACCCGACGCCGGCCGCGCTCCGCGAGGCGACCACCGGCGTAACGGGGGCCGAACTCGGTGTCGGCGATTACGGCTCACTCGTCCTCTCGATGACTGAACAGGCTAGTGAGCTCGTGAGCCTATTTGTCGAGCGCCACGTCGCCATTCTTTACGAGGAAGACATCCAGCCCGATATGGACGCAGCAGTGGCAGAACTGGACGAGCGGTTTACCGAAACTAACGGGAGTGCGATTATTGCAACAGGACCGAGTGCAACGGCTGACATGGGCGCGCTGGTCAAGGGCGCACACGGTCCCAAAGAGGTCCACGTCATCATCGTCGAGGAGGAGGACTGACAATGGCGACTGCCGATGAAATCCGCGAACTGATGCGGACCGAAGGTGCGGCAATCGCGGAGAACACGCAGGGGTTCAACACGGGACGCTACGACTCTGTCGGAGATCTAGAGGACTACGAGGACCTCAAGCGAGCGGCCCGGGGTATCAAGGAGGACGCCATCGAGGAGCTACCGGAGCTTCTCGACCAGCTAACGGAGACTGTCGAAGCCAACGGCGGAACGGTGTACATCGCCGACGACGCCGCTGACGCGAACGAGTACATCCGTGATGTGGCCGACGAGCGCGCGGCTGACCGGGTCGTCAAGAGTAAGTCGATGACCAGCGAGGAGATCGAGGTCAACGAAGCGCTCGAAGCAGATGGCGTGGACGTAGTGGAAACGGATCTGGGCGAGTGGGTGTTGCAGATCGCCGACGAAGCCCCCTCTCACATCGTCGCCCCGGCTATTCACAAGTCACGCGAGAGCATCGCGGAGCTATTCAACGAACAATTCGACCCCGACGAGCCTTTAGAGACAGCGGCGGAACTGACCCACTTCGCCCGCGAGAAACTGGGTGAGCAGATCATCGACGCAGAAGTCGGGATCACCGGCGCGAACTTCATCGCGGCCGATACCGGGACGATGGCGCTGGTCACTAGTGAGGGCAACGCTCGCAAAACGGTGGCTGCGACGGACACACACGTCGCCGTCGCTGGCGTCGAAAAAGTCATTCCGACAGTTGAAGACCTCCACCCGTTCATCGAACTCATCGGTCGGTCGGGCACCGGGCAGGACATTACATCGTACGTCTCGTTGCTGACCCCTCCGGTTGACACGCCGGTCGTCGATTTCACCGACGACGAAACACCGCTGTCGGAATTCGATTCCGACCGCGATTTCCATCTTGTGTTGATCGACAACGGCCGACTGGAGATGCGAGATGACGAGCAGCTTCGGGAGACGCTGTACTGCATCCGATGTTCCGCCTGTTCGAACTCGTGTGCGAACTTTCAGAGCGTCGGCGGCCACGCCTTCGGTGGGGAGACGTATTCGGGTGGCATTGCGACGGGCTGGGAGGCTGGCATCGAAGGGCTGGACGTGGCCGAGAAGTTCAATGACCTCTGTACTGGGTGTACGCGCTGTGTGAATGCCTGTCCCGTCGGTATCGATATTCCCTGGATCAACACTGTCGTCCGGGACCGCATCAATCGCGACAAAGAGGCCCCTGGAGAGTGGCTCGTCGACGGCCTCACTCCTGACGAAGAAGACGACGGCGCACCACTGCAGAAGCGCTTCTTCGGTAACTTCGAGACCGTGGCGAAACTGGGCAGCGCCACCGCGCCGGTGTCGAACTGGCTGGCGGACACGACACTCGCTCGGCAAACGATGTCCCGAGTTCTGGGCATCGACCCGCGCCGAGACCTTCCAGCGTTCGAACGGGAGACGCTCGTTGACTGGGCTGGCGACCGTGACTCACAGGTCACAAATCCCGAGCGCCGGGCGGTGCTGTATCCGGACCTGTACACCAATCACGTGCAGGTAGAGCGGGGCAAAGCCGCGGTAAGGGTGCTTGAGTCGCTGGGTGTCGACGTGGTAGTGCCGCCGGCTCCGTCCAGCGGCCGCGCGCCGCTATCACAGGGTATGGTTGCGACGGCGACAGACCACGCTGAGCGGGTCACAAAGGCCCTCGAACCACATATCGCAGACGGCCGCGACGTGGTCGTTATCGAGCCGAGCGACCACGCGATGTTCACCCGCGAATACGAGCGACTCCTTGATGAGTCGTCTTTCACTGACATCGCGGCGAACAGCTACGAGGTGTTCGAATACGTCTTCGGATTACTCGACAACGGCGCATCCGTCGATTCACTCTCGACCGTCACCGGCGCGGAAATCGCGTATCACAGCCACTGCCAGCAGCGAACACTCGGTCTTGAAGCTCATACCGTCGCTGTCCTCGAAGAATGTGGCTACGACGTTGTTACATCCGACGTGGAGTGCTGTGGCATGGCCGGGAGCTTCGGGTACAAGTCCGATTACTACGAACTGAGCATGGACGTTGGCGACCGGCTCCGGACCCAGTTGGAAGACGACGGCGTACAGGACCGGCCCGTCGTCGCCAGTGGGACCTCCTGTCTGGAGCAGATCGACGCGCTACTGGAGCGGCAGCCGCGCCATCCGATCGAACTGTTGGCGACGTAAGCGACCGCTGCGGCTTGTTATTTGCGTGCAGGCAGGAAACATTGCACCTAACGGGTGTACGCCCGTTATTTATACCGTGCTTATATCCATCTGTATGTCGGGGGCGTACGTCGGATTGGATCCCGGGATCTGAGGTCGCGCATCCGTACTCTTACGACCTTTATGTACCATTGCTTGTCCTGTTCATGCTCTGCAGTGCAAGTCCACAGGTCCGCTACCGGCAGCTACTCGCGAAGCGACGGCGCGACGAGCTGTCCGTTATCGAACTCAATCGGTGACGGGTCTTCGACCACACGAAGGTCGTCACGGTCGCGTGCGGCCTCGACCAGCGCCGGCGATGCGTAGAGCTGGTGGAGATGCATCGTGTCGGCTGCACGGAGGACTCGAACGGTGTCGGTGTCGACGACCCCTATCGTCGACAGCGCAGCGACGATGCCGGCGCGGTCGGTTTCGACCACCGGCGGCAGTTTCACGCCACGGATCGTGCTTGCAGTAAGGGCATTGATCAGCGACGTTTCCGCGTCAAGTTCCGCAATAATATCAGCATGGATGATATCAGCTGAGCCGATGCCCATCGCGTTGCCGTGGGTCTTCTCTGTCAGCCCGCGTGTGAAGATGCGTTTGATATCCGGTGTCTCTGGGGCCGGCTCGTTTATCGAGAACGGTCGGCGGCCAATGACGTTTGTATCGAGTCCCTGACCGCTGATTTCTTTCCCCTGACGGTCGAACACCACGAGATCCAGCTCTTCGAACGGGAGCGTCGGCATCAGTTCGTAGGCGGTCTCTAACAGTTCTTCTTCGCGGTCGAGGAAGCCACTCGGCGGCACGCCCTCTATCAGCGTTGTCTCGTCGTGCTGGTCCTCGACGATTGCGACGCCGCCGACGATGGGCAACTCTTTGAGCAGCCGGCCAGTAATCTCTGGAATCATTTGGCGAAACGACCAGTCGACGGCCCACTTGTGGGCAATCTGTGCGCCGCGCTGCTTGCCCATGCCGATGACGAGCATTTTCGAGAGCCCGCTTTCGACGGGGCCGTCGAAGTCCGTGTGCGGCTTGACGCGGTTGATTGGGATGATTGCATCAGCCGCCACAGCGTTATCATCAGCGACGACAGGCACGTCACGGTCCGGTGTTCGTCCGACCTCGACCACGTCCATACTCGACCGGATTTCACAGCCGATGGTCGACTCGGTCACGCCCAGTTCGTTCAACATTGCTCGTTGCCCCTCGCCGGTCGCGCCACCGTGGCTTCCCATCGCCGGGAAGACGAATGGCTCGTAGCCGGCGTCGGAAACTGCGTCGACGACACCAGCGACAATAGTAGGCAGATTCGCGATACCGCGACTGCCGACACCCAGCGCGACTTCACCGCCGTCAGGCACGTCCGCAAAGGACAGGGATTCGGCCGCTCGGGCTGCGTGTGTTGCGACATGGGCTGGCGTTATCGGGTCTGTCTCCCAGTTCTGTTCGATGATACCGAATTCGGGGAGCGGTGGATCGTCGCAGGCGTCGACGATCGTCTCTTCCGGGACCGAGAGTGCGTCCGCCGCGATCTGTTGATCTGATGCGTTCATACGCGGCATATCAGTCCGTCTACTGATAAACGTGACCCACGGTCCAAACTGCGGCTGCCACCCCTATCGTCACTCAGCAGTTCGGTAGTCCCACCCGAAAGCAACCACCGTGTACCGGGGCCTCCGTTACTCGCTTGGGCCCGGAATAGCGAGCACGATCACGTCGTTGACGTTTGTCCCGGTTGGTCCGGTTTCAATTGTCGCCTCGATTTCTGAGAGGTACGAGCCGACATCGTTTGCAAGCAACGCCTCGCGGGCCCGTTCGCGGTCGCTAATGGCGGCCCCATCCGCGATAGCACCGGCCACATCGGAGCTTCCGTCTTCGCCGTCAGTGTCGACGGCCGCGATGACCGCGTCGCCGTCGTGGGCCAGTGCACCGGAGAGAACAAATTCCTGATTCGGACCTCCCTGTCCGCCGTCCCCTGTTACGGTGACGGTCGTCTCGCCACCGGCAAGGAGAACGGCCGGCGGTTCGACCGGTGTTCCCGTCGCTGTTGCCTCTTCGGCAATTGCGACGAGCGGTTTCGCCACTTCGCGGGCTTCGCCGCGCAGGCGAGACGTGAGCACGAGTGGTTCGTACCCCGCCTCCCGTGCGACGGCCGCGGCGGCGTCAAGTGCGGTTGCGTTGTCCCCGATGAGATGGTTCGTCACCCGGTCAAAATCTGTGTCATCGGGAAACGGCGTCTCCGATACTCGGCCATCTCGCCCGGATTCGAGATAATTGCAAACGGCCGGCGGTGGCGTGAGGTCGTATCGTTCGAACACGTCACGGGCGTCCTCGTACGTGGTTTCGTCCGGAACTGAGGGACCGCTACCGATGGTTGAGAGGTCGTTTCCGACAACGTCGCTGATTAGTAGCCCAGCGACAGTGGCGGGAGCCGCGCGCCGTGCTATCTGCCCACCTTTCAGGTCTGAGAGGTGTTTCCGAACCGCGTTGATCTCCGCAATCGGGACGCCGCCACTGAGGAGCCTGTCGGTCGTTGTCTGGAGGTCCTCCAGTGTCAGGTCCCCGGCCGGAGCCGATAGAAGCGCGCTGGCTCCGCCGGTCAGAACAAACAGGATGAGCGTCTCCGCATCGGCCTCGTCAACGGTTTCGAGAATATCGGCCGTCGCCGCAACGTTCTGGTCCGACGGTAACGGGTGATCTCCGACAGAACTCCGGACGGTTTCGGTGTCAATAGCCTGCTTGACGACCACGTGGCCACCGCTGAGTGTGTCCCCGAGAATAGATTCAAGCGCCCGTGTCACACCGCCTGCGGCTTTCCCGCCGCCGACGATGACGACCTCGCCGTACTCGTCAAGGTCGTATGTCCTCCCGCCGACCGTCAGCGTCTGGTCTTCGCGGCCGATGGCTGACTTGGTGGCCGCCTCAGGCGCGGCCGCGTCCACGGCGGCCTCGATACAATCGAGTGCGACCTCGTGGACACGATTACCAACGACCTCGGCTCGGTTGCGAATCATACGACTGCTTCCGACCAGACCAGTAAAAGTCTGGCTCAGTCGTGGGTTCCACTGTTTTCCGCACCACACCTGTTGATATCGAACGTTCTACGTCGGGTAGTCGCAGGCAAGACTGTGGATAACAGTGTTCGATGGTTCCAATAAATAGTTAGAATTCATATACAGGTGTGGTCGTGGAACGGATACTAGTTTCCATCCGGTACTTGCGTCTATATTTCATGGATAGACGGCCAAAAACGCGGACAGGCACTCGGCAGCAGGGTTACTGTGATTCGAAATTGGTAGGACGTAGCTTCTCGGATGAGTTTTCCTCTGAAACGAGCCAATATCCGGCTAATCGATTAGGTTTTTCCGGTCTGCAGTGAGTGTGTCCCCTCCAGCCGAAGGAATGGTTTCGATGTGCGAACGTGGTAAAGACCGTCTTATAAGCCGTTAGCTGGATTCTATTCCACCGCTGGGAATCGCCTCCTCGAACAGCTATCGTAAGTAAACTCCTAACAAGACATTGCACTCGAGGAGGTCGGCGTATGGGGTTTCTCGCAGCGTCCTTGCGATACAGGTGTGATCGTCGAAAAGTGACTCACGTCTGTTCGGCGTCGAGCGTCACTTCGAGCCCCTTCCGGAGGGGCAGGGACGGTTCGTACCCGAGCAGTTCGCGTGCGTCACCGAGGTCTGCTTCGCTCTGTTGGATGTCGTTCGCGCGACCGGGGACGTGCTCGACCGCGATGTCCGTACCGACGACGTCTCGGACCGTTTCGGCGAGTTCGTTTATGCTAATGCTCCGTCCGGTCCCGACGTTGAACGGCCGGCCGATGGCGTCTGTCGTAGCTGCGAGCAGGTTCGCACGCACAACGTCGTCGACGTGGACGAAGTCCCTCGTCTGTGTCCCATCGCCCTCGACCGTGAGCGGCTCACCGGCCTGGGCCTGACGGACGAATGTGCCAATGACACCGGCGTACTCTCCGTCAAGCCCGCGTGGACCGTAGACGTTGAAGTACCGTAGCGGAACCGTCGGTAGCCCGTACTCCTCGGTGTAAAACCGCGCGTACTGCTCCCCTAGGTATTTTTCGAAGCCGTACGGACTATTTGGTTCGGTTGGCGCGTCTTCCCCAATGGGAACGTCGTCAGGGA
The DNA here is from genome assembly GCF_000011085.1 of Haloarcula marismortui ATCC 43049. Lineage (NCBI taxonomy): Archaea > Methanobacteriati > Methanobacteriota > Halobacteria > Halobacteriales > Haloarculaceae > Haloarcula > Haloarcula marismortui. The sequence continues at coordinate 19,519 of NC_006395.1, read as the reverse complement.
CGCCGTACACGGCGGCGCTGGACGCGAACACCACCCGCGTGTCCTGTCGCCGAGCGCAGTCGAACACGTTGACGGTCGCCGTGCCGTTCAGTTCGTGGCAGTCGACCGGTTGCTCGATTGACTCTGGGACGCTGACCATCGCCGCCTCGTGAAACACGACGTCGACGCCCTCTATCGCCGCATCGAGCGTCTCCCTGTCCCGAACGTCACCCTCGATAACGGTCACGTCATCGGGGAGGTTCGCCCGCCGCCCTGTCGAGAAGTCGTCGAGGACTCGCACATGGTTGTCCACAGCCAGTGCCGACGCCAGATGGCTCCCGATGAAGCCACCACCTCCGGTGACCAGTACCCGACGGCCGCTGAAGGTATCTGTAGACATGTCGTTCGGAGACGCGGTTCTCACGGTTTAAGTTATTCGTACGCATACGGTCGTCTTCTGCGACCGGAAAATGTGTCTCACAGGCTGTACACCAGTCTGAGTTGGGCTGTGGCTACCGCAGGGATATGCCGGCTTGCTCTGAGTAGTACTACTGTTTGTTATCTGCTCACTGCGGATGGCGCAGAATAACGCTGCCAGCCGAAAGCTGGGAATAACAATATGTCAACTCGTACACAGCGGAGCACAACGGAGTCCACTACCCGACACAATGATGCCAATACGCGTACCGGAGCTCGTGGACGACCACACTGAGCGACCGCTGCCGAGTGCGGTTCGAGAGTTGGGCTGAAATGTCTGACAGAATCCAGCAACCGCCCGCGAGTGACGGTATTCGCGAGGTTTCGAAGAACTTGCCAGCGGTGGGACTGGTCGCAACCGAGTCAAACGCCGAGTGGATAGCGGCCGAAATCCTCCGCATACACTCACGGGCACATCAGGTAATCGTCACGGCGGCCGTCGACGCTGACCCGCAGGCGCTCACTTTTGCCCGCTGGCTCGATGCGGAGGTGGTCGACCCGTCCGGGAGTCAACCCCAAACTGATACCCCCCGCGAGCGACTGCGGCGGTACGCTAGACAAGCGGGATATCCGGGCCTCGTGTACCACGGCGAGGGGGATGGGTCGGTCAGTCTCCCGGCGAGCCGTGAGGCGCTGAACAGTGCCGAGACGTTCACTATCGATGCCCGCATCGAACCGGTCACCGACCCGGAGCCGACCGTCATGGTCGGAATTCCGGCGTACAACGAAGCGGGGACAATCGGGACCGTGGTTGAATCGGCCAGAGAGTACGCCGACACCGTTCTGGTCGTCGATGATGGGAGCACTGACCAAACCGTCGAAGTCGCAGAGGCAGCCGGCGCAACGGTGTACGAACATGAGCGCAACGTCGGGTACGGAGGTGCGCTCAAGAGCATCTTCGAACAGGCGGACCGGAACGCCACCGACCATCTGGTCGTCCTCGATGCCGACGGTCAACACGACCCGAGCGACATCCCAGAGTTGGTCGAACGGCAGCGGGAATCGGAGGCGGAGATTGTCATCGGGAACCGGTTCGGTGAATCCACCGAGACCGAGATGCCGCTGTATAGGCGGTTCGGGCTGTTCACGGTCAATATCATGACCAACCTCAGCCTCGGAATCCTCACGCCGACCAATCGAATACGTGATACGCAGAGCGGCTTCCGGGCGTACAGCCAGACGGCGATAAGCTCGCTGGCTTCGGACAGTTCGATCGGCGACCGGATGGACGCGAGCACGAATATCCTGTATCACGCCCACTCGAACGGCTACCAGATAGCGGAGGTGCCGACGACAATAGATTACGACGTGGAGGCGTCCAACAACCTCGGTCCGGTCGAGCACGGACTCACGCTCGTCGGGAACATCATCCGGACAGTCGAGCGAGAACACCCGATTATGTTGCTCAGCGTCCCCGGTGTCTGCTTCGTTCTCGCCGGATTCGTGTTCACGTACCTCACAATGTTCAATTATTTCCAGAGTGGGACCTTCCCACTCGGGCACGCGCTGGCGAGCACTACCTTCACCATCACCGGCATCCTTGCCTCCTTCACCGGAATCATTCTCCACTCTCTGGAACTGTACCGGCAGTAGCCGGCGACGCGACGGCAGGCCAGCTATTACCCTGTGCCTCACTGTCTGTCAGGCAGTGTTTACCCGGTGCCTGTGGCCGCCGACCGTACACAACTTCTGCATAACAAAGAGTACCGTATCTCATTCGTAGGCCAATGGGACACGAACCCAAACCGGACTGTCTGGAACGAGGACAGCGCCGTGAATCATCCGGGGAACCACGGGAGGCCTCGGAAAGGTGACTATCTGCGTCCACGGGCTCGGATACATTGGGCTCGCGACCGCGGCACATTTCGCCAACAACGGTACCGAGGTCATCGGTTTCGACGTCGATGAAGACGTGCTTGAACGTCTCAGCGAGGGCGAACCGACAGTCAGCGAACCGGATTTCGAATCGTACGTGCAGGACGCACTGGAGGGGAACTTGGCGCTGAGCCGCCAGCCGCAACCAGCCGATGTACACGTAATCTGTGTGCCGACGCCGTACGACGAGATGAACGGCGAAGCGGACCTCACCTACGTGAAAGACGCCGGACGGAACGTGGCAAGCGTACTCAGGTCAGGCGACACCGTAATTCTGGAGTCGACGGTCCCGCCGGGAACGACCACCGAAGTCCTGGCCCCGATTCTTTCCCGAGAGGGGCTCGACGTCGGAGACGACGTAGAGTTAGGATACACGCCAGAAACAGTGATGCCGGGGAACACGCTCAGCGAACTCCGCACGAACGACCGCATCGTCGGCGGCGTCGACGAGGCGTCTGTCAGAACGATCAAGGCACTCTACGAGTCGCTCACCAGCGGGGAGATCCATGTCAGCGCTGACCCGACGACCGCCGAGTTCGTGAAACTCGCACAGAACGCGAAGCGGAACGTCAGCATCGCGTACGCGAACACGCTTGCACTACTGGCCGAGAACTACGGCGTCGACGTGCGGTCTGCCATCAGTCTCGCGAACAACCATCCGCGGGTCGACATCCTGAATCCGGGACCCGGCGTCGGCGGACACTGTCTCCCCGTCGACCCGCACTTCCTGAGCGACGGGACAGGTGCGACGGAACTACTCGACGTGGCGAGTCAGGTCAACGACCGGATGCCGGAACACGTCGTCAGAATGGTTGAAGACGCCGTTGGCTCGCTACACGGCAAGACTGTGGCCGTCCTCGGAATCACGTACAAGGGGAACGTCAGCGACACTCGGAACAGCCCCGGCCTAGAGGTCGCGAAACTGCTTGGAGACATCACGACAGAGGCTCGTACAGCCGTTGACGGCGGGTGGGGCGAGAGCTCGGTTACCATCCACGACCCGCGAGCGACGGATTCGAGGCTGCAACTCGTCTCGCTCGAAACGGCAGTCGACGGCGCTCATGCGGTGATATTCGGGGCGTCACACGACGAGTTCGGCGACCTCGACCCGGAAGCTATTGGTTCGAAGATGTCGGGACGGACCGTGATCGACCCGGTCGACGTTATCGACGCGGAGCGGTGGACCGATCATGGATTCGATGTCCGGACAATCTGAGCTAGGCACATCCCCGACAGACAATGCAGTGACGCGCAGAACCGACGGCGTAGGAAGCTTATAACAATTCTGTTAGTTGCTTACGAAACCGGTATGGAACCGACTGGACGCGACTGGTATCGGACGCCTGACCTGCGAAACCGGGGACCACAATGACAGGAAGCAACGTCAGCTTCGTGCTCGGAACGCGTCCGGAGATAATCAAGCTAGCACCGGTAATCCAGGAGTGTCACCGGCGCGGTGTTGACACGCACGTAATCCACACCGGGCAGCACTACTCGGACTCGCTGGACGCGGTCTTCTTTCGACAGCTCGGGCTATCGCCGCCGGATGCGAATCTGGAGGTCGGCTCCGATGATCACGGGGCCCAGACCGGAGCCATGCTCGCCGGCATCGAGGAGGAACTCCACGACATCGAACCGGCAGTCGTGTTCGTTCAGGGGGATACGAACTCGACGCTCGCGGGCGCACTCGTGGGGAGCAAGGTGGACGTCGATGTGGCCCACGTTGAAGCCGGGCTTCGGAGCTTCGACGACGATATGCCCGAGGAAACCAATCGGGTCATCATCGACCACATCTCCGACCACCTCTTCCCACCGACTGAGGAGACGGCGGCGCTACTCCGGAACGAGGGCATTCCGGAAGACCGCATCACGGTTACCGGGAACACGGTTGTGGATGCAGTCCAGACCTACGACGATAGAGCCGCGAGCGAAAGTCGGATTCTGAGCGAACTCGGCCTCACTGAGGGGCAGTTCGATCTCCTGACCGCCCACCGTGTAGAGACGGTTGATGACCGTGACGCGTTCGAGCGAATTCTCAGCGGCGTCTCTCGGGCGAGCGCTCAAGCGGACCAGGAGGTCATCTATCCGATACACCCCCGGGCAGAGGACCGCCTCGAAGAGTTCGGTATCGCGGTCCCGGCCCGGATTCGACTCGTCGAGCCGCTGGGGTTCTTTGATTTCCTCCGTTTGGAGAGTACAGCGGACGTGGTGTTCACCGATTCAGGCGGGGTTCAGGAGGAAACAAGTATCCTCGGGACGCCGTGTGTAACGCTCCGCTACGGGACCGAACGGCCCGAGACGGCGTTCGTCGGTGCGAACTGCGTTGCCGGTCGGGAGCCGAGCGCTATCGTTGCGGCGGCGACACAAATGCGTGGAAAGGCTGGGGACTGGAAAACGCCTTTTGGAGATGGGACAGCCGCCGTTCAGATTGTTGATACGATTCCGGAACTCCCCGCCAGAGAAGCAGTGACACCCACCGAGTGACTGGAGCAATAAGCACCGCCCCTCAATAGTGAGTCTGAATTCTTGAAATTGAATTGACCGGTCTCTGACGATTCGCTTGACTATGGATAAAGGAATAACGACTCAATCACGTACAACTAAACGGCCGTGTTCTGCACAATTGCTTTTCCAGTAGCAATCCATTGACTGACGACAGTCTGTTCGTCAGCCAGTGAGCAAACTGGTAGATCAAATAACCGACGACCATTCTCAACACTACCCGGCTGTCTGCACAGGTAGTAACTGTCTAATTTTATTACTTCACCCTCACCAAGCGATAATGGCTACTGATGTAGATACGAACATCGAGACGGAGTCGTTCCCGATCGATCTTCTGCTGGTCGGACTCCTCGGCCTCTGGCAGCTTGCCGCCACCCAGGGGTACATTGGACAGTCACCCGCAAGAGTTCTTTTAGGGCTGGGGGCGGTGCTTATTGCGCCGGGATACGCTCTGATTGCGCTTCTATTCCCACGCGGTTCCTCCGAGACAGATAGCTCGTTTGGCAACTGGGAGAGGCGAATTTCCACAGGCGAACGATTTGTCCTTGCGGTCGGGAGCAGTGTTTGTATAGTCCCGCTATTGGGGCTGGGTGTAGTCTTGGTTTCGTCTAGTGGGACTACAGGGCCGTACCAACTCTCTATCGGCGTCACGACAGTGCTCCTCACGATTGCTGCAACGATTCGACGGCTGCGAGTACCATCAGACGAGCGTTTCAGTCCCCTGCGGTGGGTGACAACTGCCAGGAGCCGAGCATCTCTACCGCCGACTGCGAGTGTTTCAATGCTACACATTTTGCTTGTATTAGGGCTCCTTCTCTCCGGTACTGGGATCGGTTACGCGGCCATATCGACTGAACGGGGTGAACAGTTTACCGAATTTGCGCTGGTAACTGAATCCAACAACGGGGAGTCCACTGCGTCTGAGTATCCGTCACAAATTGCACTCGGTAGTTCCCGGACCGTTCAAGTCACCATTGGTAATCATGAAGGACAAGATCTAAATTACACAGTTGTAGTCGTCGCTCAGAGAATCAAGAACGGCAATGTCCTAGCTACCGCGCGGATTGACCGGTTCAGGAGCCGCGTTGTGGCCGGTGAAACTCTTGAGCGGCCTCATGAAATGTCACCCACGCTGGTCGGTGATGGCATTCGAGTTTCTTACCTTCTCTATCGGGGCGAAGCACCTGTTGAGTCGAATCCCCGCCCCGAGAACGCGTATCGCCGTACGCATATCTGGGTTAACGTTACCAGTGGCTGACATTGTCGGCCCATATCTTATAATGTTTCCTTGCGTCCATGCGACGCTCGCTGGCACAGTCACAATATATGCTGGACGGTACGATGAATCTTGTAAGCATCTCTTACTGGCCTTTCGTGCCAACTCGTTCAATCGTCCTGTCCATCCCTATCTGCTCGCTTGCACAGGAGAGGAGTGGAGCCACAGGGCGGCAATCTCTTTGCGGCGGAAACTGACCGAAACAATATCCGTGAACTGAAGATATTTTTTTAGTATTCAACTCTGGAACCCAGTGATTAACAAAGGCTATCTGACGGGTTCAACACGATAATGGACGAGTCGACGCTTTCAGACGGTACTGGTTCTGCTGTCTCGACAGTCCCCGAACAAGACACTTCAACTGCGACAGATGGCGACAGACCGCTGCTGGCATTCTTCATTCCAGACCTCTCCGTCGGCGGTGCAGAGCAGGTCGCAATCACAATTGCGAACGGACTGGCCACCCGAGGATACGACATTGATCTTCTATTGTCACGGGCAAGCGGTGAACTCCGATCAGAGTTATCAGAACAGGTGTCTATCGTCGAGCTCCCACCATCGACGACGCCAGTGGTCGGGGTGGCCGCACACCTGCCGTTTCTGGCTACATATTTGAATAAACGCAAGCCGGCAGCGTTATTTCCACATCTCGAACACCCGAGCATTGTCTCACTCGCTATCAATCGGTTCCTCAACACCGATACTGCTGTGATTCCGACGCAACACTCTGCGTTCGGACACGAAGTCGAGGCGACACCGAAAGACCAGATTGTCAGACGAATCGTTCCCCGGCTTTACCCCGCTTCGGATCAAATAGTCAGTGTTTCTGAAGGCGTCGCGGACAGCCTCACTGACAGAACACCAGTCGAACGATCGGATATTTCAGTCCTATACAACCCTGTGGATGTCGAACAGATTCGTGAGCGGGCCAGCCAACCAGTCGAACACGAGTGGGTAGAAGGCAACGATCGAGATGTCGTCCTATTTGTTGGGCGACACGCACGGCAAAAGAATCTGGATGGATGGGTCCGTGCGTTCGAGAAGATTGTCAACAAGAACCCCGACGCACGTGCAATCATCGCGGGAAAAGGACCGTGCCGAGAGCAAGTTCAGGCGACAGTCGAGCGACTGGGGTTGTCAGACACCGTGTCTCTTCCCGGATTCGTCGATAACCCGTATCGATATATGAGAAAGTCAGATGTCTTTCTCCTCTCGTCCCGGTATGAAGGGCTACCGACGGTCCTGATCGAGTGTTTGGCGGTTGGATGCCCAGTCGTGTCGACGGACTGTCCAAGCGGCCCCAGAGAAATTCTCTCCGATGGAGAGCACGGCACACTTGTCCCAATGGACGATATTGATGGGTTAGCCAACGCAGTCTGTGACACGCTCGCTGACCCGCCCGACTCTGATCGGTTGCGGTCCCGCGCCGACGACTTCTCGCCGAAACCCGTGTTTGATGCGTACGAGCAGTTCTTAGAAGAGCACGTCTTCACATCTTAACAGCACTACCTGTTATGTACTAGCCCAGGACTTCGGACGCGGGAAGCTGGCCGTCATTGATGATTGATTCGTGGAGAGTCGCAAGTCGTTGACCGTGCGCCTCCCACGTCCAGCCCTTCGATATCAACCGCTGCTTACCGTTTGTCCCCATTCGTTCTCGCTCCTTTGAATCGTCAATGAGGCTGTTCAGAGCAGTAGTAAGTGCGTTGGAGTCTTTCTCCGGGATCAAGAGACCTGTTTCTCCGTCCACAACCTGTTCTGGGATACCGGACACAGCAGAGGCTACTACCGCGGTTTCGCTGGCCATCGACTCGTATATCGTGTTCGGTCGGCCTTCTGCGTGGCTTGGGAGCATGAAAATATCGGCGGCAGCGAACCAACGGCGGAGACCCAGTGGCGGGACTTCCCAGAGGACCCGATAATTCTCGTGGTGACTAGCCTTGAGTTCGCCGATGAGGTCTGTCCGAAGATCACCGTAATGACCGACGAAAACGAAGGCTATGTCGTCGTTACGAATGCTATCCAGAGCGTCACAAATTTCATTGATCCCTTTCCGTTCCGTATACCCGCCACAGAACATGATGAGCGTAGTCTCTTGATCGATTCCCAGTTCCCGCCGAATCGCTGCCTCGTTATCTGTTGGATACCGCGATGGATTCGCCCCATTGGGGAGTACAGTCGCTTTCGGAGCTTCCGTGATATTGTTAGCGATACGTGCAAGTGATTTACTCACACAAAAGATGCCATCCGCGTAATTGAGAGTCTCTCTGATCTTCTTCCGACTTAATTGTGAGAGGTCATAGAAATTATTCAAAATCTTCCCACGCCCCATGACTGTTAGTGGGATGTCGTTTGTCCTACAATACGGAATCAACCCGTAACCATCGTAATGAATGTGGCCAGCATGGCAGATATCTGGTGTCTCAAAGTTCGTTGAAATATATTTCGGAAGCATTTCCGAAAACGAACGAGATGACAGCGTGTATTTAAATATCTTCTGTGGTAATAAGTAGAGGAATCTAGGATAATGGACCTCGTGAGAACTGTAATCATGTCGACTCGGTATATCACTGAACTCTGAATAGGGGCCCACCGGGGGCGCTCTCGGACGAGGAGTAACGACATCCAGACTGGCGTCTGTCGTACTGAGCGCCTTGATGGAACGGAAGTTGAACAACCCCATGTAGGGATTAAAGGGGTCTGGGTGGTTCATCGCGCTTATGACCGCATCGTACATGAATGCTAACTGGCAATGGGTCTCATTAAGTATGCATCCGGTACTCGGACTTTCTTCGATGTACGGATTAGAAGATAGACAATAACAAATAAAACTATGTACGTCTTGAGCCAGCTGTTTATTTTGGATTTCGAGCCGATTCTCCCCCTATAAAAAAGGGGTTGAATCATCCCAGAATGGGCATTACACGTCTAAAGAGTACATACATGAGCAGTACCCAACCGATCCACTTGGCCCATCGAAGACCGTGGGTCCATTTCATATCGGCCTCCGGTGAAATCAGGATTACGCTCAGGACCAGAAACCACAGGAAGGCGAGGACATAGTAGACACTGAACGTCGTGAATCCGACCCACCACATCGCCAGCGAAAGCAATATGAGTACGATGACATAAATCAGCAGAAAACGGCGGAGCCGAGGCTCCGTGTCCGATTTTGGTGATGCGAGCGTCAAGCCTTTGATCCCGGTGTCTGACCCATTCATGATCGTGTTGTCTGATAATTATGGACGGTATCTGTTCGGTGACTGGCGGTGAGTCTGTGTCCGGTCATACTAATTCACCTCCAGACAACTGAGTGTGACGCAGTGTTGATTCCGACAGCCGATGGCGACGGCACTGATGGCTTGAACGGCTCTTGTCCCTTTGCATCCGTTTCGACCGTGAGATCAGCTGTGTTGCCGAGTCCTCCCTGATTATTGTTCCGCGCCAATGTCCGGATAGTGCCACTTGATGAGTTCAGGTCGAACACCATGCCATTACACTCATGGACTGAGAGCCGGCCGATATCGATATCCGAGAACAATCCAGGGCCCCGGTCTCTAATAACCTCATTGTCCTCCCGCATGTTCGTTTTAGCGATTGCTATCATATCTCCCTCGATGGTCATCTCGTCAATCCGACACTGGAGCGCATAGTCTGTCATATTTGTTGTAATGACATCATTAAGACGTACCGTCGGTGGAGTGTCCGCTCTGGCGGATATACGCTGAATGAACTGTCGGCCATCAAATTCATGTCCGGGGGTATCATCAAGCTTGGCCTCAAGCGAGGGCGTGTTTGCGCGGTGGTAGACACGGCGGACATCCAGTAGAGATGCGGCACTCAGCTTACAAAAATTCGCACCAGTGCCAGTCACATAGCAGTTTCTGACAGAAATCTCGCCAGCATTAAACCGGACATCTATTGCGCTCCCGGAACAGTCGATGAAACGGGAGTTTGTCACTTTGAGTGGATTACCATTGCTCGCGTGCGTGGTGATGTGGTGACCGATGTGTCTGCCACCGGAATAATTGTGATCGGCAATGGCATTGTCCTCAAAGGTACACCGGTTGACAGTCCGTAGCACATCACGGCCAAGGATAGCCTCTTGATACCAGCCGCGGATGTGGGTGTTCGATATGTGGAGGTCCCCGTTGCCACCGACTTTTATACACCTGGATCCGCCCCCGGAATCGCGAAGATTTGGGAGATTCTCATAGTTCCCGTTGAGCTGTATATCCCTAATAACGACCGTCCCGTGGTTCACATCATCCATATAACGGAAGGCCGTTTGAACCGGGTGCGACCCGGCCTGAAGTCGTTCGGTAATAGCGAGTTCCGAGGCTTGTGGGCCGGCCCCATAAATTGAGATGCCGGGTGGCATATCCCCGTCGGCACCGATCCGATTAAATGGTTCGTACTGCGCTCCTCTACGGCCAATATAGTACGTTCCCTCTGGAACGTAGATCGACCCGTGAGCACCAGCCGCTTGAGCAGCAGCTTGGAGGGAATTCAGATTCCGCTCTGCGGCCTCAATGCCCGGATCAGTCGGATTCGGTTTCGCACCGTGATCCCTGATGTTTTCCCCATTCGGTTCTGGCGCATTTTCTCCATCTGGTTTTGTCTCCGGCGTCCCCTCCACGCTGACCAGCGGCTCCTCACTGGGCCCAGTAAACCGACTCCCAAACACTTCATGGACGACACCGCCAGTGACCGCAGCTGATCCAAGGAGGGCAAGGAGTTTCCGTCGGCCGATCTGCGACGCCAACCCTGAGTCATCAGTCATTGTTTTTGCACGTGTAGACCAAGTTATGTACCAGCGGAGAGCACATCACTTGATACGGTCCTAGTAAGCATACTCGCATATGCCGTGATTGACAGCATTGTTATTCCCTTCTTAACCCCATTTTACATCCGATGATGGGAGTAGCATTCTTCATCAGACGGAACACATCTAACGGCCTCGTCAACTCCAGTATCGGTATCGCTTTCAGGCGTGTGCGTAATATTCGGTTAGGACCTTTTTCTTGATTCCGGGGGTGCTTCTCCAGCAGGTGAGATTTATCGGCCGGTACTAGCGAGATCTCCAAACAGTGTCTTCCCGTTTGACGGCAATAGTAGGCGCCGAATAGTGAACACCGTCGGTCTCGACCACCGATACTGAAGCCACATGAATGAGTCCGTGGACACTGACGAAGCGACAACACCGCTCGTGAGCGCAATCATACCGACGTACGGCCGGAACGAAAGGTTATCGAGCGCCATCCAGAGTGTTCTAGAGCAGACGTATGACAACATTGAGTTGTTCGTCGTCGATGACGCATCTCCGACCCCTGTTAGGGAAACGCTGGACTCATTCGATCCGACGGTGGAAAACTCGTTTCGTATCCTTCGCCATGACGAGAACCAAGGAGCGAACGCTGCTAGAAATACGGGAATTAGAGCGTCTGACGGCCGATATGTCGCATTTTTGGACGATGACGACCAGTGGGACGAGACGAAGATCACAAAGCAGGTTCAAGCATTTCAGGAGTCTGACTCGGAGACCGGTGTTGTGTACACTGGCGTTCGGAAGGACGGGCCGGAGGGCACAACAGTGTCGACACCAGTTGCATCGGGCGACGTAATGAAGGATCTCCTGACCGGCACGAACTTTGGTCAGTTTTCCTCGGTTATGGTCGACACAACAGTCATAGAAACTGCAGGATTACCCGACGAGAGGTTGCCTGCCTGGCAAGATCGTGAGTGGTTCTTCCGCCTTGCACAGCACACACACTTCCGGCCAGTTCGGGAGACGCTGACGTACCGTCAGACTGGACTCCCTGGCAGCATTACAAAAAAATATGAACAGAAGCGAGATGTGGCGTATCCAATGCTCATCTCGAAGCACGACTGGGTTGCGGCGGAGTACGGAATTTACTACGAGCGGATGTTCAAAGCCACAATGCGCCGCTCGCTGGCACGGTCTGCAGTTAGAGCCGACCGCTACAAGGAAGCCAGGAAGTATTTTTTATTATCCGCGCTGGCAAACCCTTTGTACTGGCCAGTGTATCCACATTTGTTCGCGTCGCTGGGTGGGAAGTGGTCTTATGAATCGATTGCCTCCCTCCGACAGCAGGTAACCAACGGTCCTGCTTCCGGTACCTGAATGCTCACGACTGCCATATGGCAGCGAATACACACTGTCAGGAAACCGGACACTGCGCCATCCTATCAACTGAACCGCTGCTATCGTTTTCATTTCAGACCTGGAGAGATGGCGATACAGACCAGGTCACAGTCAGTGATGCAGACGGAATGGCTTCGCACAGAATAACTGTAATCCGTTGCTCTTGGAGTTCGACGGAGGATGCGATGTGATCTGCCAGCAAGTTTTTGTCGTCCATGCTCTGCCGTTGAGGACGTTCGTCGCTAGCATCCCATCTACCAGCGCTGATCGTCTGTTTCCATATGGGACATCGGTTGATAACGGTATATTACGGAGAATCATGCTCTGATTGATTCACGTAGCTTCAGTAATCACCTATCCGTTGATTCGAAACTGGTACTTTGCGGCGGAGCGGCATCCTCCTGTCCGTGGATAGACAGACACGCAGAAGCAGTCAGGGCTTCAGTCCGTGGGTTCAAGCATCATCAAATAAGCACGCTGGACGTGAGCGGAATCCCTCGCGGGTCGGACCTCGTATTCTTCAGGCGGCCCTGTGGAGACATCTAAATGATCGCATAACAATGTATGCAATTCGGAAAGTGGAACATATGCAAGCACGATCAAGTAAAGGATCATCTGATGCTCTTGATCAAGGAGATTCCTCTCGCCCGACGATGTGGCTCTTCCAGCGATGTTCCATGGAGCGACATCAATGAGTCGAGCCCGGCACCTCGAATTGCTTACGCTCCTTGGGACGGGGCTGCTCATGATCGCAGTCGCAGTCGTTTCTGCGATGCCATCGGCAACCAAGTATGAAATATCTATCTACGGAACGCTCCCGTCGTATTTTTGGGTCTCGATTGTTGGGGCATTGTTCGTGGGCGGTCTCGTCATACTCTTGAGCGCAGCTGAACCTGCGGATACGACGTGGCGACCGGCGCTCGTGCTCATGGTCCTCTCTAATTTGATCCTCTTTCTCATGCCGTTCCTGCGTGGGTATCAGATGTATGGGCGGGAAGACCCGATGTCGCATCTCGGGTACATGCGTGATTTTGTCGTCACCGGCGAAATTGGCGCCAATATCTACCCGCCGGCCCACGTTCTGGCCGTTACTGTCTCCAATGCAACGGGTCTCGACTGGACGACGGTCGTGATGGTTCTGTCACCCATGTTTTCTCTGCTGTACTACGGAGCGATGTTCTATCTGTTGCGGACCGTGTTCGATTCCCGACGACAGATGCTCTTCGGACTCCCGTTCGTCATGCTCCCTGTGCTTCGATTCGCACATCTCGGGTTCCGCCCCTTCGCACTGAGTATCATGCTGATACCGTTCTCGTTGTATCTTCTCTTCAAGAGCGATCAAAGCGCAACACCTGTCACCCGAGCCGCATTCGTGATCGCACTCTTCGCACAGACCTTCTATCACCCGCTAACTGCGCTTTTTGTCATTGGAGTATTTGTCCTCTATCGCGGCAGCAATCACATTCCGAGTATGGACGGCACCCTCCCCACAACAAAAAACCTCTTTTCGCTCTCAGTGGCATTGTTTGCAGTGTGGTACACGCAGTACGCGGGTATCCTTTTGCGCTTCAAGCGAATCTACGCTACCCTGTTCGGTGTCAACCAAGGAGAACCGCCAGTGGCCGCTTATCAGAGCACCATTCAAGAGTCGTCGCCGGCCCTCATTGATATCCTCCGGGTGATAACATTCAAGTACGGCGTGGAGTTCATGCTGTTCGGTCTCGGGTTCGCATTCACAGTCGCTGCAGCGTTTCTGGTCTGGAAAAGCCGATATACCCCTACACCACACCTTGGGATGCTTATCGGGACGGTGGTCGTATTCAGTTTCGGAGGGTTATTATTTTTAGTCTCAGACCTCATCGTCCCGCCAAACCGACCCTTCCAGATCGCGAAGATCGGCGCTATCATCTTGGTCGGGCAGCTGTTGTATGTCGGATGGAGAAAGATCGACTGGAGCGAGAGACGGATCGGACGGACTGGAGGGTTCTGGCCGGCAGCTGTGGTGATTCTCCTACTGCTCGCAAGTCTTTCTACGTTTAGCGTGTATAAATCACCGCTCAGTTCTGAACGGAATCCACAGGTAACCGAGATGGAACTTGAGGGGAGCGCGTGGCTGATGGGTCATGGAGAGGCCACCGAAAATCTAGACCGCTTCGGAATCACTTTTCACCGACACCACGACTATCGGAACGGTGTTCAGACACCGGACAATTTCGACGAAGGGACACCGCCGAGTCATTTCAACTACACCACGCGACAGTATCTCGGGAGTAGTTACGAGTCCGACCACTACCTTACAATCACGCGCAAGGGCCGCATCACGTATCCAGAGCTGTTCCCGGGTTACCGCGACCGGTGGCGATACACACCTGGTGATTTCGATCAACTTGAACGGGACCAGACGGTCAACCGACTGTATGATAACGGAGATTATACGCAGTACCTCGTTAATGCCACCGCGACTGACAGAGCAACAACGGGTCCGAACTGACTCCACACTGAACCAGTAAATACGGTGTATACGACTGAAGAGTAAGAGGAGCTACCGATCTACAGTATTATCAGATAGACATAGCACCGAAGCAGAAGTTTAACTCGGTTAGGAAACATATAATTATTTTCTTAAAAGTTGTTAAGTCGCTCATGCTGGATCCATATTGGGGCAACACGGAGGACTATTTATCGAAGGGTGAACGGATTCGATTCGAGGGATACAGCTCCCCCCAGTGGAGGCGATAGCAATGAAAAATATCGTTTTCATTACTGTCGATTCGCTGCGTGCTGACTATGTTTCTGGCCCGAAAGCTCCTGCCTCGCTCGAAACGCTTCCACGGATGACTGAAGAGTGGCTCACTTGCTCCACTGCGTACGCAAACGCACCATACACGAAGCAGTCGTTTCTCTCAATTCTGAGCGGGAGCTATCCCTGGACGTTCGAATCAGCGGAGACAGGATTTGACCCGGACCGAGTGCATATTGCGGAGCGATTGTCTGAAGAGGGGTACGCCACGGGTGGCTTCCACTCGAACACATATCTGAGCCCGACATACAACTACGATAGAGGGTTCGACTATTATCTGGGTCGGGACAGTGGAGACGATGGAGACACAGAGTCCCGGCTCACATCACTGTTTAATACGGCTGTGGAACGGGCTGTCGCTACCGAGGAACTCTCAGATCTCATCTACTGGACTTACCAGAACGCCGGTAAACGGTTAGGGATTCAGCTTGGTAGTAACCTCTACAAGCCGGCCGAAGAGTTGAATCAACATATCGTCAACTGGACCCAACGGCAGTCTAAGCCCGTGTTTATCTGGGCTCATTATATGGATGTGCACAATCCGTACTATCCACATGAAGGGACAGTCAGTGAGGGAATCAGCCGGAGGCGGGCGGTAAAACTGTTTCATAAAGTCAACGAACAACGGTCCGAGGCCGCCGAGGGCGATATAGACACCCTTGAGCGTCTGTATCGTGGTGAAATCGAGTATTTCGACCGGCAACTTGGTAACCTGCTTGAGCGACTCGACGAGACGATCGGTTCAGAGGAGACACTCCTTGTGTTCACGTCGGACCATGGCGAAGCGTTCAACGAGAAGGGACGTGTTTTTCATCCGGGAAGCGCTCTTTATGAGGAGAATATTCGTGTTCCGATGATGATAGATGGACCCGACATCAGTGGTGGCGAGATAGAAAGCCCGGTTTCACATATCGACCTTGTCCCGACGATATTGAACAGAGCCGGTATCGAGGCACCCAAGTCAGTTGACGGGCGCGATATCGCCGGGTACGACTTTGACGCTACCAGTGACAGGATTGTTTTCACTGAGAGCTACGATCACGAAGACGGCGGACTAATGGGAACTGATGGAGAGTATAAGCTCATCAGGGATCTGGAGACGGGCGAGGACCTCTTTTGTAGGCGCAACTCCGAACCAGAGAAAATCAACCAACCAGACGAGACTGAGTCTATCGCCTACGACAGGCTAGCTGGCGCTCTGGACGACCACGTGCAGTCGGTGACAAACGCCGAAGTTGCTGCTACTGATGGCGAGATTTCCGAGAACGTCCGACTCCAACTCCGCAAACTCGGCTACAAAGAGTGACGAACCGTTTGAGGATATACACTGCAACTTCGCCCCGCAAACGGGGAGCTAAATACAACGGGAGGTGGACTACAGCGTTTCGCTCAGACTATCCACTTGGTTCTCGACATCGTTGACCGTGATCCGAAGTTCGTCGACCTGACCGCGGTCTCGCAATCGGTGCGTGTAACTGACCCGGTCCCCGCTGACACGGGTGCTATCGGCAGCCACCACTGTTCCCTGAGAGAGGAGCGTCGTGACGACCATATCGAGGTCCCCATCGGCGTCCGTTACGGTCCAGTCGACATCGAATCGTGACCAGTCATCAATATCGGTCCGGGTCACATCCATCGTCTCGATCTTCGGGGGGTTCGAAGCCGTCCCGTTGTCTACGGTTACGGTGACTGAGGCCGTAGCGCTGTTTCCAGCAGAGTCTGTTACACGCGCTTCGAGTTGGTAGTCGCCCCCATCAACTCCCGTCGTGTCCCACGTGCTCTCGTGATATCCCGTCTCAGCGTTGTAAGTGGCCACATTCCAGCTCGCATCGCCGATACGGTGTTCTACGGTCAATGCGTCTGCAGTATCCTCCTCGTCGCTCGCTGCGATCTGTAACGTCACTTCGCCACTTGTTACTTCACCGTCGGTCGGCGTTGCCCAGGAGACGGACGGTGCCGTCTCTGTCGTCTCGGAGTCTGGGAATTGAGCGGTGGCACCGCCAGTCACAGCGCTGAAGACGTCCGTTTCGACGCGCTGCGGGTCGAACGATCCCAGTCCGACCCAGCCGTCAGTGTGGTCGCTGTCGGTCTCGACAACGTCCCACTCAGTGGGTTCGTCAGTCCCAGCGGGCCACACTTTGGCTTTCAGCTCAGACCCCTCCACACGGAACCGTCTGTAGAAGTACTCATTCTCCTGTGGCGTGCCGAACCGAGCTATCGTTGTTGTATTCCCGTCGGTGTATTTGCCGAGGCGGAACGAGTCTGCACGATCTTCTATCTCTATCCAGTAGCCGTTGGCCCTTCGGTTGACCGTGGAGGCACGGAGATACACCCGAGCGTGGAACCCGTATTCCGCGTTCGTGGCGAACGAGGGGACTCGAAACTTATCCAGTACCTCAACGTCGCCCGGTTGGCCGACATCGTCCGCGGATATGGCATATCTAGTGCGATTCCCGTCAGTGTTCTCGAAAGCGAGGGCAGATTCTCCCGCGAACTCCGACCCGGTATCAACGCCCCAATCGCTCGTGGAACTGAACCACTGCGGTGTCCAGTGATCGAACAACGGTGGCTCGGAGGTAGTGGTCGTGTCCCCCCCAGAGTCATCGGACGCTGAGTTGATACCGACATCAGATGCAGCCGGAACATTGGGTGTGAGCGGGCTGGCACCCTGCTCGTCAGCCTCTATTGTGATCGCGCCGGTATCGCCAAGACCGCCGTTCCCATCACGCGCGAGCGTTTTGATAGCCCCGTCCGAGTCCTGCGTGCCGAACAATGCTTGCTCGCAATTGTGCACTGACACGCGGTCGAGAGCCACATCGGAGAAGTGTGCTCCGTCACGGTCACGGAACACTTCATCAGCTAGTTCGAACGTTGCGTTGTGGATTGCAAAGTTGTCTCCCTGAAGGTTCAGTTGCCCTTCGGCAGCCTGGATAGCGTATCCCATGTGGTCTCTGGTTTCGACATCCTCAAGATACACTGTCGGCACGCCACCAGTGCGATCGGACAGCCTATTGATGAAACATCGGCCATAGAAGTTCTCACCCGTCTTTTCGTCGAGCTTCGATTCGAGTGATGGGGTGTTGGCACGATGATAGACACGTCGGACATCGAACAGCGAGGAAGCACTCAATTTACACAGGTTGGCACCGGTCCCTGTCACGTAACAGTCCTGCATGCGTATCTCGCCGGTGTTAAACCGAACATCTATTGCGCTCCCTGAACAGTCGATGAAATGTGAGTTCGTCACCTTGAGGGGGTTACCCTCGCTTGCATGGGTAGTGATGTGGTGGCCGATGTGTCCGCCGCCCGAATAATTGTGGTCCGCTATGGCGTTCTCTTCAAACGTACACCGGTCAACGGTCCGTAGCACGTCCCGGCCAAGGATTGCCTCTTGATACCAGCCACGGATATGTGCATTCGAGAAGTGTACATCTCCACTACCAGCGATATTCATACATCGAGAACCCCCACCAGCACTGCGAAGGTCTGGTAGGTTCTCGTAGTTTCCGTCCAGCCGTATATCACGGATCGTGACCGTGCCGTGATCGACACCATCGTCGTAGTAGAACCCTGTCTGTATTGGGTGGGATGACGAGTCAGTGTGTCTGCTCACCCCTAACGCTGAGCGCTCTGGACCAGCACCGGTGATCGAGATCCCAGCGGGTTCTTGCCCGCCGAACTCAAAGAACGAAGACCGACTATCACGGGCGAAGTAGAACGTTCCCTCAGGGACATAAATCTCGCCGCCGTCCCCGGTGGCATTTGCCGCGTCAAGCACTGCTTTCCAGTTACGTTTCGCCGCGTCGAACGAGGGGTCGTCTGGGTTCGCTACCGCACCGTGTTCGGTTATGTCTTCAGTCATAGCGCGTACTCACTGAAATCAGTCATATACTGCGTCTGCTGTGACGATTCGGTTGCAGTAACGCTGTTCGCACCAACGAGCGCGGCGACCGTGACAGCACCAGCTCTGAGATATTCCCTGCGGTTAATCGTACCTTGTCGGTCCCCGTCTAGTGGTTTGTTCCGATCTTTTTCTCCCTCCGCTTCTTCCGTTAGTAACTCATTACTTTGCTCCGATTCGGTATTCATCACACTCACCGCTGGTGGAGGTCCCGTATTTACTGATGCTACCAGTCGAAGTAAGTTTGCCCTGTTTTATTTACCAATTAGAGATACTTGGAGGCAGTTAGCTTAACTTAAGTTATCAATATAGGATGGTGGTAAGAACCTCCTACCTCGGGAGTAGATGCCCGCGCAGTCTAGTTGGTCAGTATGGTCGAGTACAGGACACTGCAGTCAGTCGTAGGAAGTCATTAACTCGGTCTGATACCAAGCCGGATCCGTGTTGAACGGGTTGGCACCGCCCGGGACCCTACAGTATCCGGATAATGTGGTATGGACAGTTGTGACTGTATTCTGACTCATTGGCTCTGGTGAATCGCGG